>NZ_CP071614.1:300000-461863 GCF_017357245.1 Rhizobium bangladeshense
AAATTTATTGACGATTTATCGGTAAAATGTCAACGTTGGCTTCTTGTTCATGGAGGAAAGGGAATGGCAGGTGAGCGTATACAGCCGGCAATCGGGCCGATCGTCTCCTCCGCACATCTGGCCGACGGCGCGCTTCCCGCCCTTTCGGAGCTGGAGTTCGGCCTGATCCTCGCCGGCAACGCCTTCGACCGCTGGATGGTGCGCTGCATGACGGCGGCGGGCGAGCCCGGCTGCGCCGCCATCGACGTGCTCGTGTTGCATTCGGTGGCTCACCGGCAGCGGCCGAAGCGGCTCGCCGATCTCTGCAGCGTGCTCGGCGTCGACGATACGCATCTGGTGATTTATGCGCTGAAGAAGCTGGAAAAACGTGGTCTCGTGAAAAGCGCGCGGGCGGGCAAGGAGAAGTTGATCAGCGCCACAGACAAGGGCTTTGAAACCTGTCTGAAATACCGGGCGGTGCGGGAGGCGTTGCTGGTGGAGTCCATGAGGGGCATCGGGCTCGATGCCAGGGCGACATCGGCGGTCGCGGCCACGCTCAGGACGCTGTCCGGACACTACGATCAAGCAGCAAGGGCCGCCGCCTCTCTGTGACGACAGCCCTTGTCGGGGGCAGGGAGAGATCCCCCGGTGTTCAGGCGGCTTTTCAGCCGAAGCAGGGCATCGCCGGCAGATTGGCGCGGCTCGCAAGCGCTCCGATCATCTTGCCCACCGGCGTCGGGCGCGGTTCGCGTTTACCGGCGGCCGTCTCCAGGAGTTGCTTGAAGTCCTCAAGCTTCACGCCGTCGGCGCGCAACACCATGGCGATCAGGGGGTCGCGAAGGGCTTCGGATATCGTCAGGTCGTCTCTGGTCTTTCTCATGGCTTGTCCTCCTTTCGTGGGCGGTCGCCCGTGTTCCACGTTTCGCTGCCAGCCCTCGGCATTGACTTTCGCGACCCGTGGTGTTACCGGTAAGTAACAATGCTGTTGTTACCGATCGGTCACATTGATGTCAAGGACTTCGTCCGCAAAAAAATCAGAAACTTCGAATGAAATCTCCACAGCCGTTTCAGAAGATCGCATCCCGCCGCGGGAGCGCATCGTCTCGACGGCCCTGGAGCTTTTCCGTGAGCGCGGCATTCGCGGCATCGGCGTCGATGCCATCGCCGACGCCGCCCTGACCAACAAGATGACGCTCTACCGCCATTTCGGCTCGAAGGACGAACTCGTCTGCGAGACGCTGCGGCGTGCCTCCGAAAAGGCCGATGCCATCTGGCGCGATCTGGAGGCCGCTTATCCCGGCGATCCCCGCGCCCAGCTGGACGCCTGGGTGGAGATGCGGGCGCAGTGTCTGAACGGCGAGCCGGCCGGCTGCGATCTCGCCAACGCCGCCATCGAGCTCAAGGGGGAGGGCCATCCCGCCCACGAAATGATCGAGCGGCACAAGGCCGCGCAGCGCGATCACCTCGCCGCACTCTGTTCGGCGGCCGGTGCGCGCGAACCTCAACTTCTTGCCGATACGCTGACGCTGCTGCTCGAAGGCGCGCGCGTCAGTCGCCAGGCTATGGGCGCCGCCGGCTGTTGCGGCCATTTCGCCAAGGCCTGCAGAGCAGCGATCGCTTCTTTCTCCTGATAAGCCGGAACCTTACTGCATCCACACCGTTTTTCCATCACCGGACGATGCGGAGACCGGGAGATGAACTACGGCTATCTCAAACGCCTATACGCCAGACGCGCCGAGCTCGAAGCCAAGCTAGAGCTGCACGAGGCACGCTATTGTTTTGGCGAGGAAGAGGTCGATGACGGTACCGACAGCGACCTGCGTCAGCGATTGAGCGAGGTCTCCGAGGAAATCGCCGCGCTGGAGAACAGGACGGCGAGAGCCTTTCCGGGTTAGATTGGCTTCTGTGGGTGCGCCTGTGCGATTCAGCTCACTGCAGCTGCTGTCGGATCATGGGCAAGGCCATGGTCAGGAGCGTGGCGAAAACCATGATGACGCCATAGGGTATCTTCCGGCTCGTCCGAATTTCCGCAATGCGCATGAAGAAGGCGAGATGTGCAACGGGCAGCGGAACCGGCAGCCGCAGGGCCAGCAGCGTCGCGATGCCGAGGACAAGGAGCGACACCGCAAACGGCAGCATTCCATGCCATCCTATAAATAGGCCGATCGGCAGGAAAAGCTTGGCGTCTCCTGCGCCAAACAGCCGGAACGCCCAGAGCGCTACCCCAAGCATGAACATCAGCAGACCGGCCCCTATGTGGCCACCGATTCCGCTCGAAGCAAACAGCGCCGCGCCGACATCCTTGGAGCCAAGTATCAAGGCCGCCGCCCGCAGGGCATAAAGTGTTACGAGCGCGAGCACGACGGCGTTGGGGATCTTCCATGTACGGAAATCGCTCCAGGCGGCGTAGAGAAAAAGAAATACTGCAAGCGAACTAATAATATCGACCATTAGCAGCATAGGCTACAACCTCTTGGGCTATTTTAGTCTTGCTATGTAAGTTATGGGCACTCGATTCCGGCGAACAAGTCGGTGTTTACGGTCGATTCTTCCATTTCCGTTTTAACCATAAAGTATAGATATCGCCAGTTCGCCTATAAAAGATTTGACTAAATTAGACTTAACAGATTATTAATATTCCCAGTCGAAGGGGCGGTCTCGACGACAAGGTGCCGGGGGAAATTACGGCGCACTACTTACCTGGGAGGTAAATTCTCGATGAAAGCATTTGTAAACAGCGTACGCGCTTTCGCGCGGGAAGAAGACGGCGTCGCACTTACTGAATACCTCATTCTGCTTGCCTTGCTGGTTGGCGGCGTGATCACGGCGGTAACATTGGCCGGCACCAATCTGGCTGCCGTTTGGACGGCATGGGCAGGGTGGTTCACGACCGAGTTGGCTGTCCCAGCCTGATATTGGCGTTCGAAGAAGAGAGGGGTTTTGTTAACCCCTCCCTTCTAAATTAGCAAAAATGAATGGATGCACTCCGTCCAGTGTAGCGAGTAACCGCGATGCGTTCGTCAACGATTTTAAGTCTGGTTATTGCGTTTGTACTTGCAGCAGCAGCAGTTTTCGGCATGCGCGCGTACCTCTCCGATCAGAAAGCCCGATTGCTGGCCATGAACGGCATGAAGGCTGAGGAGAGAACACTTGTCGTCGCCGCCACGCCGATGCGCTTCGGTGATCGAGTTCGTTCCGAAAATCTCAGGGCCATTCCCTGGCCTTCCAATGAAACACCCGCAGGCTCATTCGTCAGCATCGAGGCGGTCGTTGGCAACGATGCCCAACCGCGTTATGCCATGGCGGCGATCGACCCTGGCGAACCGGTGCTATCCTCGAAAATCACCGGTACCGGCGAACGCGCGACGCTGTCGGCGGCGCTCGACCAGGGCATGAAGGCGATCTCCATCCGCGTCAACGACGTGCTTGGCGTTGCCGGCTTCGTCAGGCCCTCCGATCGCGTGGACGTACTTCTGACGCGGGTCGTACGCGGGCCGGCAGGCAACGACCAGACCTTCGTCGACGTGCTGCTGCAAGGCGTCAAGGTGCTGGCGGTGGACCAGACGGCGGACGAACGCAAGGACGAACCATCCGTCGTCAAAACCGTGACTTTCGAGGTCACGACCGATGAGGCCCAGCGCCTTACCCTCGGTTCCAGCATCGGCACGCTCTCGCTGGCGCTTCGCAATGTTGCCTCTTCCTCTATCGAGCAGACCCGGCCGATCACCATTGCCGACCTCGGTGGCGGGGCGATGGCGACGGAACTTAGCAAGGATCTGGAAAATATTAAGTTGCCAGAACCTGAAAAACAAGTGCAGATTGCGGAGCAGAAGGTCGAGCCAGTGTTGCCGGTTGAGCCAAAATGGGTGACAGTGGGAGTCTGGAACACGACGAAGCGCGAGGAGCACCGAGTCGGCCAGTGATATTTATGCGGCATGCCGCAGGTGCGGCCGGCCGAATGAGGGGGCAAAAGCAGGCATGGCGAACGGCAAGGGAAGAAGCGCAAGGATGAAAAGCCTTGCGGCGCTAGCGGCAGTGTTTTCGGCCTGTGTGTGTTTAGGGCCCGGATTTGCCGGCTGCGCCAACGCACAGGAAAAGTTCGTCACGCTCGGCAAATCGGTCCAGCATGTGACCTTGCCTCCGAATGAAACGCTGACGCTGAATACCGGCCAGGCCTTCGGCGATCTCGTCATCGGCAGCGCCGATATGATCGACGTGGTGCCGCTTTCCGACCGGTCGCTGTTCATCCGCGGCAAGAAGACCGGGGCCACCAATATCTCGGTCTATGGCGATGATAAGTCGCTTCTCGGCGTCATCGACATCCGCGTTGCCAGCGACTTCAGCGAAGTCGCCTCCGCGATTCGCTCTGCCGCGCCCTCGGCCCGGGTCAGGGTAATCAACTCCAACGATCGCATTCGCCTGACGGGCATCGTCCGTGACGGCATCGAACTGCAGCGGGTGATGGAAATCGCCCAGTCTTATTCCGACCAACCGGTGCTGAACCAGTTGCGTGTCAGTGACAGCCAGCAGGTGATGCTGGAGGTCCGTGTCATCGAAGCCTCGCGCCAGACGGGTCGTGACCTCGGGATCGGTTGGTCCGGGTACGGCAACAACAACCGCATCGGCAAGGCAACGACCAGCCAGGGAATCGCGGTGAACGATAACGGCAACCTAGCCCGTACCCTCCTCGATCCCAAGGGTGCGGCAACGGGTGCGCTGCCCTTTGGCCAGTTGATCGCCAAGGTGCTGGAAATCTCGGGCGGCCACATCGACGTGGTCATCAACGCGCTCGAGCAGAAGGGGTTGGTGCGCCGCCTGGCTCAGCCGAACCTCATCGCCATGAGCGGCTCGACCGCCAGCTTCCATGCCGGCGGTGAAGTGCCGATCCTAAAGACGACGAACAACGGTTCGACGGTAGCCACCGAGACGGACTATCGTCCTTTCGGTGTGCGGCTGACCTTCAAGCCGGTGGTCCTTGACGACGGCGTCATCAATCTGGAGATCGAGCCTGAGGTTTCCGAGCTGGATCCATCGATCAACGTCAACGGCAATCCCGGGTTCATCTCCCGCGCTGCCAGCACCACGGTAGCGCTTCGCGACGGCCAGAGCTTTGCGATGGCGGGCCTGCTGCAGTCGATCAATGCCAAAGACATTCAGCAATTGCCGGGCCTCGGGAAGATACCGGTTCTCGGCGCACTGTTCCGTTCGACGAGTTTCCAGAAGAGGGAATCCGATCTCGTTATCGTCGTCACCCCGCACATAGTGCGACCGGCGCGGCCGGGCGAGGATCTCTACAGTCCGCTCGATCAGACACGTTCTTCCAACGACGTCGAGCTTTTCGCGCTCGGTGTCATGGAAGTCGACAAGGACATGCTCCGACGATTTCGCAACGGCGTAGGCGTGACTGGGCCCTACGGCCATCGTCTAGACCTGAACCAGGGAGTCCAAGCCGTTGCTACAAAACGCTAAGCGCCTCCTTCTCGTCCTTGCAGCCGCCGGCCTCGCCTCCGGCTGTGCCGACTACATGAATCATCGCGACACGATCACCTTCGGGGCTGGCAATGCCGTGGAAGCAAACAAGGCCATCCATATCGAGGACCCGTTCCCGCCGGAAGCCCAGCGAACTCGAATCGCAAGCGACGGCAAGGTGATTCGCAGGGTGGTCACTCAATATCAGAACGGCGGGCTGGGCGTTGTTCAGCCGTCGCCGGCCATGGGGGCAAATGGGGCCTCCAACGGGGCGACTGCCAGCCAGTAGCTGGCGATAGGGATGAACGACGGCAGCGCGTCGGAAGGAAAATGCACGGGGTCGTCACGGCGATAGCGCGGTGATGGGGGTATGCCAATGCTGAGCAGGATTGTCAGACGGTTCTGGAACGATCATCGCGGCTATGTCATCGCCTTGACGCTCATCGCCATGCCAATGCTTCTCGGCTTTTCGCTGCTCATCATCGATGTCGGCCGCAGCAGCAACCTGCATACTGATCTTCAGAACGCGGTCGATGCGATGGCGCTGGCCGGGGCCCGTGAACTCGATGGCCGCGATGATGCGATTTCGAGAGCGCAGACGGCGATCGAGAAAATCGCCAACAGCGCGGCTTTCTCCGGGGGTGGGACCGGCATGTCCCTCGGCTCGAATATAGTCGTGACCTATGACGCCGGAAACGATGCGGGGAGCACTGTTACCGTGCTTTTCCTGAAGGACATCCCGGCCAACGACGATACGCCCATCCCGTCTTCGATGGAAACGACGGTGGCCAGCGAAGCGTCCTACGCATGGGTCATCGCCAAGCCGCAGGCGATGCAGACGATCTTTCCGATCCCGGTCGGCTTCACCCGCAATACGATCAACATCGCTGCCGACGCCGTGGCGGTATACCATGCCAGCGCCTGCGACGTGACGCCGATCTTTATCTGCAATCCGTTCGAGCCGGCTGGAAACACGAGTGAAAGCGCCAGCGAAGATGCAGCTACGGCCTTGCACACCAACTTTGCGGCCGGCAACCTCTATGGCCGACAGATCGAGCTTCACAGCACCGCTGCGTCCAATCCCGGCCCCGGCAATTTCGGCTTCCTGCGGACCCCCTTGGGCAATGGTGCGTCCGTGCTGGCGGAGGCTCTTGCCACCGGCAATCCCGGTACCTGCTATACACAGGACAGCCTCGACACGGAAACCGGTGCAAAGGCGGGGCCCGTCGAGGATGGCGTCAATACGCGCTTCGGCTTTTATTCCTCATCGTTCAACAAGGTGAACGGGAATTACCGTTACCGACCTGCCCAAAATGTACGCTCCGCTCAGACAATCGGCGGCGGCGGAAAGAAGGGCTGCGATACTTACAACCCGGTCATGGTCGGAGATGTTGTCGGCGATGCGACCAAGGCTTTGCCGCTCGGCTATGGAGCGGGCATGACTTCGCTTGCCGGTGGCAAGATCAGCAGCGGCAACAATTGGCAGTACGCGACCTATTGGAATGTCGCGCAAGGAACCGCTGCGCCCTCGACGAGCACGGTCCTCAGCAACTACTCCAGTTATCCCCCGCAGGCGACGGGAACACCAAGCCAACCCTCCGCATACGATGTTTATCGTTACGAGCTTGCAACTCCCTCTCTCATCAACCATGCCTCGGCGAATGGTGAGACCGGAACGCCGGCAACGGGCGGCCAGTGCTATAGCGGACCGGACCTTTCGAACTATACGGCGGACGAATATGGCGATCGCCGCGAGATCTTCTCGGCCATTGTCAATTGTGGTTATGAAGCCTCGGTCGGCCATCTGAACGGTCACAAGGCTACGCGCGCCGTGGCCTTCGCCCGCATGTTCCTGACCAAGCCGGCGATCAAGGTTGGCGGCGAACGATACCTTTCTCTGGAGATGATCGACATCACCGGCAAGGGTGGTCGCGGTACGCTGGACGAATTCCTGCGGGAAGAAGCGGAGCTGGTCAGATGATGGCGCTCCGCGATTTCATCCGGCATCGGCTTTGTCTCGGCTTCTGGCGGCGGGAGGAAGGCGCAGTGCTTGCCGAAGCGCTGCTCGCGATCCCCTTTGTGACGCTCTTTGCGGCTGCCATATTGGAGTTTGGCAGCATCTTCTGGCAGCGCATGCAGATCGACGCCGGCTTGCGCGATGCAGGGCGTTACCTTTCGCGCTGCCGACCGTTGTCGGGAACCTATGTGCCGACATGTAACGAGGCGACTGCGAAGACGATCGCCTTTTATGGAACGCAAACACCTGCGGCAGACGCCGAACCCCGCGTACCTGACTGGAAGGACGCTGCCGACATCACCATCACTGCTCCGGATGCAGACGGCAACATCACCCTTTCGACTGCGCATCTCTACAAGAGCTCGCCGGTCTTCAGCTTCCTCGGAATCGACGCCATCACCATCAGTTCCTTTCACGAAGAGAGATACATCGGATGGTGAGCTTACGGGCAATCAAGGCATTCTGGGGCGATAGCAGTGGTGCCAGCCTCGTCGAAGCATTGCTGACCTTTCCGATCGTCATGCTGGTATTCGCCGCCTTCATCGAGTTCGGCTATGCCATGTCGCAGTGGAATCAGACAGTCAAGGCATTGCAATATGGTGCCCGTTTGGCGGCGGTATCCGATCCGGTGACGACGAATTTCGATGCCGTTTTCCCGATCGAAGCTGCCGATCCACTCAACAACGGCAAAGCGGCGCCGAACGATGCAACAATATCCTCGACCTGCGGACCGGCTCTTGCCAACTGCACGGCGGCATTGAACCGGATTGTCCTCGGAAGCGACGGCGTTTGCCAAGCTGGAACTGATCCCCACCCCGGCATTTGCGACCTCAATTGGCGCATCAAGCGGGAGAATCTGATGGTCACTTACCAGCGATCGGGGCTCGGTTATTGGGGCCGGCCGGACGGGCCCGTGCTGACGATGCGGCTGGAGGTGCGTGACGTCACCTTCGATCTGCCGATCCTCGGCGGGCTGTTGGGACTTAACGACATTACCGTCCCGGCCCATCCGGTGACGATCACGACGGAAGATCTGAAGACCTGTTCAACCTGCTGACCCCTTGTTACGCGTAGGAAAGCGAAAATGACAGCTCACATGAACATTGCCGCATCCACCAAGATCCTGGTTCTCTCCGACGACGCGGCGGCAGCAAGTTTCATGCTCGATACGTTCGGGTCGCTGTCGCGTTACGATGTCCGCCATCTCTCGCTGAAGGCACTCGGAGAAAAGGGCAGGCTCGACCCGACGCAGTTCGACCTGATCGTTCTCGACGTCGACAACGGGAAATTGCTGCAGCAGCCGGAGCTCTTCACCTTTCGCGCCAGCCATCGGGACATCCCGCTCGTCGTCGTTTCCGAAGAGCTGCCCGACGACATGCTGCGGCTGCTCTTCCGCCTGAACGGCAATGACTGGCTGAGGAAACCGCTCGAGCGCCGCGCACTGATCGACATGATTTCAACCCATGCGCCAGGCACAGGGGCGAGCGACAGCCGCGTGCATGCCGTGGTCTCAGCCGTCGGTGGCGCCGGCGCCAGCATGATCGCTTCGTCGCTCGCGCATGTGCTGGCCCAGCCGACCAAGAATTCCACGCCGCGGATCGACTTGTTCGACACGGATTTTTGCTCGGGTGCGCTTGGCTATTATCTCAACCTTGTCAACGACTACGACTTGAAACCGGTTATCGCCAACCCTTCCCGGGTCGATCTGGAATTCATCGATCTGGTCAGAAAGCGTCATTCGGGGGGCTTTTCACTGCTGTCCTTCAAGCAGCCATCCGTCCTTCTGGCGCCGAAGGGCCGTGAACTCGTGCTGCGCATGCTCGACGTGGCCGCCTTCGAGAGCGACCACACGATCATCGACATTCCCTATTACGACACGCCGTGGAAATACGAGGTGCTCGCTTCGGTCAACAGCATCTGCATCGTCACCGAAATGACTGTGCCTGCGCTTTCTCAAGCGAAGGATTTGTTTGCCAATCTGGTACGGCTGCGAGGTAATTCGGATCAGATTTTCATCGTCATCAACAAATACCGAAGCAAGCTTTTCGGCCTCGGCCTGCGCCGGCAACAAACGCAGAAGATATTCAAGGAGATCCCGACGCATGTCATCGGAGATGACTGGGATACTTTGAGCGAGGCGGTCAATCGCGGCGTGCTGCCATTTCAGGTGAATTCCAGGGCGCGCTTCTGCGGCGCGGTCGGTAAACTTGGGGCACTGGTGCGATGAAGGCGATCGACAGTGGGCGCATAAGGTCCCGCGCCATCGATGCCGGCTTGGTGGTTTTGGCAATTCTGGCCGCTGCCGGGGATGCCGGGGCAGCCGGGCTTGTACCACGAAGCCTCGGGCCGACGACAAGCGCCGTGGTGGCGATCGAAAAAAGCTACGCGGCTGGGACAATCGTCATCGTCACCGCGAACCGTACGCTGGATCTCGTCATCTCCGATGGACGCGCGATCCGCTACAAAATCGGCGTCGGACGAGACGGATTTCGCTGGAGTGGTACCGTTAAGGTTGGACGCAAGGCTGAGTGGCCCGACTGGCGCCCGCCTGCCGAGATGAAGGCGCGCTCAGCCGGACTTCCGGACCTGGTGCCTGCCGGTCCGCTCAATCCGTTGGGCGCTCGCGGGATCTATCTCTACAAGGACAGCACCGACACGCTCTACCGCATTCATGGAACGAACGAGCAGTCGACGGTCGGCGGTTTCGCGTCATCGGGCTGTTTTCGCATGAGCAATGCCGACGTCATCGATCTCTATGAGAGGGTGAAAATCGGTTCCACGGTCATTGTAAAATAGTTCAGGGGTGGGAAGCATGGCGACCGGAATCATTGGGCGTTTCTACAAGCATCAGCAGGAGCCTGAAAGCCGGGAACATCCGGAGGCGGCCGAACCGTCTCCAGTCGCTGTTCAGGACATGCCTGCTCAACCGGTCTCTGACAGCGCTACGGCGAGAGGCGAAGAAGCCTCGCTCGGGCCGGACATGGTTTCCGAACGGGTCAATCTGCACCGCTACCTGCTCGATCGCATCAACCTCGGGATCCTTGACACGCTCGATAATGAGGAGATCGCCACCGAAATCCGGCCGTTGGTCAAGGATTATATCCGGAGTAACAACTTCCCGCTCAATGCCAAGGAAATCAGCGATCTGATCCGCGATATCACCGACGAGATGCTCGGGCTTGGACCGATCGAGCCGCTGCTCGCCGACGACACGATCGCAGATATTCTCATCAACGGCTACAACAGCGTCTATGTCGAGCGGAGCGGCAAGCTCGAGAGCACCGCCGTGCGGTTCAAAGACGAGGATCATCTCCTTCGGGTAATCAACAAGATCGTCTCGGCGGTTGGCCGCCGTGTCGACGAGTCAACGCCGATGGTTGACGCCCGCCTCAAGGATGGTTCGCGTGTCAACGTCGCCATCAGGCCGATCTCGGTCGATGGACCGCTCGTTTCCATTCGGAAATTCACCCGCAAGCCGCTGACAATGGAGCGCCTGGTGCAATATGGCGCGATGGCCGATGCGATGCGCATCCTTCTCAGCGCTGCGGTCAAGGGCAAGGTGTCCATGGTGATTTCAGGCGGCACCGGTTCCGGCAAGACCACCTTGCTCAATGCTCTCTCGTCCCAGATTTCTCCAAAGGAGCGCCTGATCACCATCGAGGATGCGGCCGAGCTTCAACTGCAGCAGCCACATGTCGGGCGTTTGGAAACCCGACCGCCGACGCTCGACGGACGCAACGAGATCCGCCAGCGCGAACTTTTGAAGAACGCTCTCCGCATGCGTCCCGATCGCATCATCGTCGGCGAAGTACGCGGCGACGAGGCGTTCGACATGCTGCAGGCGATGAATACCGGTCATGAGGGGTCGATGACGACCATCCACGCCAACACGCCCCGCGACGCCGTCGGCCGGCTCGAGCAGATGGTCGGCATGGCCGGGATGCCGATGTCGCAGTTGAGCATTCGCTCGCAGATATCGTCCGCCATCACCATCATCGTGCAGGTCCAGCGCCTGAGCGACGGCAGCCGCAAAGTTGTCTCGATTTCCGAGATCACCGGCATGGAGGGCGAAGTCGTGCAGATGCAGGAGATTATGAAATTCAAGAAAACCGGCACCGATGAAGGCGGGCGGATCCATGGAGAATTCCGCGCCACCGGCATCCGGCCGCGGTTCGTCGAGGAGTTTGCCGAACTCGGGATCGAGATCCCTGTGTCGATTTTTGAGCCCGGTAAACCGCTCCAAACGGGACCTGTTCAATGATGCTGACCCTGCTATACGCGGCCGTTTTCACCGCGGCCCTTGTTGCTGTCGAAGCGACCATGCGCGGCTACTTCAAGACATCCGAACGCCACCGCGCAGTGAACCATCGGCTGAGATTGCTCGAGGTCAGCGATGATCATCGCAAGACCTATAGCGATATGCTCAAGGAGCGCGGTGCCGGCGAAGGTTGGCGGCAAATCCCCGTGATGCAGCGGCTGCTGCGGTTCTACGCCCAGTCGGGCATCAAGTTCGATGCCAAGAGGTTTGCTCTCTTCGCGATCGCTGGTGCACTTCTGACGTGGCTGGTCGTCCAGTTCCTGGTGCCGAGCGCTCTGTTCAGAATACCCGTCTTTCTCCTGATCTGCCTCCTCGTCCCCGCACTCGTCATCTGGCGCGCCCGGGCGCGCCGCCTGAAGAAATTCGAACTGAAGCTTCCTGAAGCGCTCGATGTCGCCAATCGCAGCTTGGCCGCCGGCCACCCTCTGCCGGCGGCGATTTCTTTGGTGGCACGCGAGATGCCTGATCCGATCGGCACCGAGTTCGGCCTCCTCTCGGATGAACTCACCTACGGCGTGAGCCTGGACGATGCCCTTCTCAACTTGGCGGACCGGGTCGGCGCCGAGGATCTGAACCTGCTGGCAATATCGCTGAGCGTACAGGCGGGAACCGGCGGAAATCTCGTGGAGATCTTGCAGAACCTTTCGAAGACGCTGCGAGACCGGACGATGCTGAGGGCAAAGGTCAGGGCGATTTCCTCGGAAGGACGCATCACGGCGATCTTCATGTCGATCTATCCGTTTCTGCTCTATGCGATGATCAAGGCGTTGTCGCCGACCTACTTCGATCCCGTCTGGGAGAGCGGCTACGGAACCGTGGTGGTGAGCGTTTTGCTGGTCGTCATGGCGATCGGGAATGTCATTCTCTACAAGATGGTCAACTTCGAGTACTGAGGCGGTCATGTCGAGTGAGTATGGAATCTACCTCATCGTCTTCTTTGCAGTGCTGATATTTTCTGCGGCAGCATCGGAGTTGTTTTTTCGACAGCGCGAGGTTTCGGTTCGCGTGTCGAAGAGTTCGGCGGCAACAGGCGAGGAGTTCCACCTGGGCGATACGACGATTGCCGATCTCGGCGAGGCGGAAAACCGCCTGATCCGTCGCTATTTCGAGATTACCCGACGTGACACCAATGTGAACTCCACACAGAACCGGCTGATCAGGGCAGGGTATTTCGCTGCCGGCGCCGTGACCACCTTCCAGGTGGTTCGCGCGGTCGTCTGTATCAGCATGCTCGTCGCGACGGTCTGGGCCCTGAACCGGGTCGCGCCAGCCATGTCGCAGATGGCGACCCTGTTCGTTGCCATGTTTGCTGCGGGTGCGACCTTCATTCTCGTCAACATCTATATCGACCGGCGTGGCGCCGCCAAGGAGCGGGAATATCGCCGCCTCTTTCCCGATTTCATGGACATGCTGATCGTCTGCCTCGATGCAGGCATGAGCATCGAGGCGGCGGCCGACCGCGTGGCCCGTGAATTCGTCGACAAGCAGCAGGATTTCGGCCTGCATCTCTCGATCATGATGCTGGAAGTGCGCGGCGGCCGGCGATTGCGCGAGGCGCTCGCCAACCTCGCCACCCGCCTGAGGATTGACGAGGCCAGGGCCCTTTCGGTTCTATTCCGTCAATCGGAGGAGCTCGGGACCAGCGTAACGCAGACGCTGCGGGTCTACAGCAAGGAAATGCGCGATCTGCGGATTGTTCGCGCGGAGGAAAAGGCGAACGCCCTGCCGGTCAAGATGCTGCTGCCACTCGGCGCGTTCCTTTTTCCGGTAAGCCTCGTCATCGTTCTCGTACCCGTTGTTATCCGTGTCGTCATGCTTCTCGTAGGCATGAAACCCGGCGGTTAAGCCAAGTGAGGTCGTATGCAGTATTCGCTCGAAGAGAATCGTAAAGAGGCCATCATTTCCCTCGATCCGCGTATGCCCGTGGCACCGGCAAGCATGGAGCAAGCGGGATTGGACCCGTCGTTCCTGCTTCGGCTGGCGTCCAAATGTGCGGCCGAGCAGGATACGACCACGGCATCTCATCTCGCTGACCGCATGAAATTGCCGAAGGTGATCGTCAATATCCTGATCAAGGAGCTCGTGAAACTCGCCTATCTCGAGGCTCGCGGCTTGGCCGGCGAGGATGTGCGATCCGATGTTCGATACGCGCTTTCGATGAAAGGGGTCGAATATGCCCATGCGGCGTCGCGTCAATCCCAATATGTCGGGCCGGCGCCGGTGTCGCTCGACGCGTTCTGCCGGCAGCTGGGTTTGCAGTCCATCCATTACGAGCGCGTGACCCCGGAGCGGTTGACCGATAGCCTTCGAGGACTGGTGCTTTCGGACGCCCTGGTCGAAAAGCTCGGCCCGGCCATCAACTCCGGTCGCTCTATCCTTCTTTACGGACCACCCGGCAACGGAAAGACGAGCATCGCCGAGCGGACGTCGCAACTGTTTCGCCAAACGATCTGGGTGCCCTATGCCATCGAAGTTGGCGGCCATGTCATCAGTTTCTATGACGAAGCAGTGCATCTCCCAGTATCGGAGGCTGACACAGAATCCTATCCGAAAGCGGATCAACGATGGGTCGAATGCCGCCGTCCGGTGATCAAGACTGGCGGGGAATTGACCCTCGATCAGCTCGATCTCACCTTCAACGCGGGACCGAATGTCTATGAAGCGCCGATACACTTGAAGGCATCAGGCGGCGTTTTCATCATCGACGATTTCGGGCGCCAGCAGGTGGCGCCGCAGGCGCTCATCAATCGGTGGATTGTGCCTCTCGAGCGCGGATATGACTTCCTGACGCTGCACACCGGCAAGAAGTTCAAGGTTCCTTTTGACGAACTGGTGGTATTTTCGACCAATATCGCACCGAAGGACCTCTCGGACGAGGCGGGCTTGCGGCGCCTAAAATACAAGATCTTTGTCAACACGCCGTCGCGCGACGAATATATCAGAATTTTTAAATCCTATGCCAGCGGCACCGGATTGGCTGTCTCTGATTCAGACCTGAGCCTGTTCTACGATCGCAAGTACAACGGCGATGTGCTAGCATCGTGCTATCATCCCAAATATCTTCTCGATTTTGTCGGTTCTTACTGCGAGTTCAACGGCTTGGCGAGAATCGCGTCGCTCGATATGCTCGAACGGGCGTGGGAAGGTGTATTTACGTCGGAATGAGTGCGGACTTGGCGCTGATCGCGGCCTTTTCCTGGACGATGTGTCCAAGCGGATGTGATGACTTACGGGGAGTAAACGCATGACCGGCATCCCGAATATCGACGTCGAAGTCGACGGCGCAAAACCAAGCCATCTGCGAGCACCGGAGCCGAGAGGCTCAAGAAACCCGCTGCTCGTCGGTTTGATCCTCATGCTCTTGCCAGTGAATGCTGGCGTTCTCATCTATACCGCCAAGAACTCAGCGGATGTTCGCGAGAGCCGCGAGACCATCGCCGCGCTCAAAAGGTCCATCGACGGCCTCAAAGGACAATTGGACAAGCAGTCGCACCACATTGCGGACAATGCCAAGGCCGACGAACTCGCACTTGTCCGCCAGGAGATGGAAAGCCTGCAGAAGGCTATCTTGTCGATGAACGAACGGATGCGCACCGACATAAGCGGTACCCGCATGGGTTCAGCTTTGGTCCTCAGCGCGCCCGGCAAGGAGCCGGCACAATTTTTCGCACCCCGTGCCGTGCCAGCGGAAACCGAAACTCCGGATAGCACTCTTGCGTCGATCGAAGCCGGGGGCATTGCCGTCGATAACCTCCCGCGTTACGAACGCACACTCTCGCCGGAAGGCCAGCTCATCCTTCGGAAGGCACGGTAAACACCGATCTCACCGAAACCTTCAAAGCAATCGGCGGACGCCCCGCCGATGCTCGCAGTTCGGCAAGAGCAGCTCTATCTCGACGCGGATTGTCGGTCGCTGAAGGGGCCTATCCCCGCTGAGGGTGGTTGACACTGTTCTTCATCAATTCGAGATTGCGGGCAGTGACCTCGTTTCCGGGGTCAAGCTCATAGGCTTTCAGGAAATACCGTCGGGCATTGCGCAAATCACCGCGTAAAAGGTGAGAATATCCGATATTGTTGTAGTAGACCGGAGTATTGCCGATCATGCGCGAGAGTTGCTGATAGGCGCGGTCGGAGGTGTCGAAGCGGGCAACCATGTCGGCGGAGGCTGCCAAGCCTAGCCAAGCGGCCGGATCCTGCGGAAAAACATCAACCGCCCGCTTGTAAATGGCGTAGGATTTTCCGTAGTTCTTTTCCTGAAACTGCAGTTTACCGGTGGTGATCAACTCGTCGTTCTTATAGAAGGCGACGGCTGCATCATCCTCAAGGGTCTTGGCACTATCGCCATAGGCAGCCAGACCATCAACGCTGGATGATTGGCAGCCAGCTAAAATCGCTCCGGCCGCTATCAAAAACGCAATGCATTTAGTTCCAGCTCTGATCTGCAACATTGCAACTCGATCCCCCATCAGACATTTTTACCTAAGATCCGGATGCGTTCACCGGAAATCATCGTAAAAAAAAGCTAACAACTCAAAAATTTGAGCGAATAGTCGCAAAAAAGCGACAGATGCGGTCTACGCTGAAAGACGCCAGCGTGGTAGGTGGCAACCATTCCAGGTTGGTATCATGTGTCCGGTGATTCTCAGAGTAGAAAATTAATCAACGTCGCCTAACCTGCTCAGCAGGTCAAAGGATGGAGCGCCTTATGCGGATGGCTATTTTCATGCTGCTGCGACTTGGGCCATCGCTGGCCTACGCGATAGCATCGATATTCCTTCTCAGCATACCGCTGTTGGACAGCCACCCTTCAAGTGAGTCCGTCTGGTGGCTGCACATGACGATACTTCCGGTCATGCGCGAACCCATTTATCTGCTTTTAGCGGTACCCGGCGTTGGAATTTGGAGCGCCGCGGTCCTGTTGATGCTTGCATCGGTTTTTGGGATTCGAGTGGCCCTGCAGCCGCAAAGACACTACCGGTCGGGCTTCATCCATGCCCATATCGCGCTAATCGCAACCGGTCTGACTATGGGACGGGCAGCAGTCGCGCAAGCCGGCCTTTCCGGCTTTGCGATGCCTCAGCTTCAGCGAAGCGACTGGTCGTTCCTGCCGCTATCCTACTCGCCGCTTGGGGTCGTCCTTTTTGTATCCGTCTGTTTGGCTTGCATTTGCTGCCATTTAACGGTCATCAAGCGGATAAAATCAGCGCCATAGAACCTGGCGGCGCGTGTCTTCACCAACTGCCGCTTCACGCTTTAGTCTCTGGCGCTGAGGATTTCGATCGTCCGCTCGTCGAATTTTCCTTGATAAAAGCGTTCGATTGCCCGGTGGAAGGGCGAGCCGTGATCGCTGATCGCGGCAAACAAGGTCATTGATGAGCGCAGCTTGAGATCATCAGGCGAACCGAAGATGTCGTGTGCCGATCGGCCGTCGATCGACAAAATCGCCTCGACGCAGCGCAACAGCCGGCTCGAGAGAGTGGGATCGGCGAGATAGGCGGCCGCTTCCCCGGCCGAGCGTATGGCATATTTTTCGGCCATCGCAGAGGTGCCGAGGCCCGCAATCTGCGGGAAGATGAACCACATCCAATGAGACGTCTTGCGTCCGGCCTTCAGCTCGGAAAGCGCCTGTTCATAGACGCCCTTTTGCGCCTCAATGAAACGACCAAGATTGTAGTCGATGTTGCCGGCCATGGTCTCTCCTCTTTGCTGTCAAGCAGCCTGGCCCAAGATCTCCTTGCCCGGCGAACCGGTTCTTGTAGCTGGCGCCAGGCTGGCAGAGGCGAGCCACGGTCGCCTTCAGCAAACCCTTTCAGCATAAGGGCTGCTGTCGCGGCAGTGGCCGTAAGGCTGATGATGCGGCGCGCTGTCGCCTGATGTGGCGGCAATGGCCGAGGTCGTCATAGGATCGGTATCACCAGAAGAATATGCGGCAAAACCTGCAAAGCTCAGGACGACCAAGGCCGCAACCACGATAATGCGCTCGAAACCGGAAAGCTTCTGGGCGCTGACATGTTCCACATAGTCGCGCTCGCCTGGGCCGGCCGTTTCGTCCTCTTTCACATGGAGGGTCACCATGTCCTGGCGACGGCTTAATGTTTCACAATCTATCATTTTAATTACTCCTGCAACACATGCGGGGCGGTCGAAGAGGACACTCTCACCCTCACGCCGAACCGGCTCGGCATGCGTGCATGCATGTGTGTCTTCAATCGTGGCAAATGAAGGGGCGCTATCCAAACTCAGTGTTCAAAAATTCGTACCAATAGATGCAAAAGAACGTGAGGCTCTGGCTCGCTCGAACGTTCCGGGTTAGTCCTTTGACAGCATCTCTCATCAGGACCGTCCCATGAGCAAATCCTTCGGTGCGATGTCCGTCGCCCAGCTTTCCGTCCTCATCCAAGGCGGTGCCGCCGATCCGGTCGATGTGGCCGAGACGGTGTTCGAATCCATCGAAAATTATGCCGATAAGGCGGTCTTCACCACGCTGCTCAAAGACCGGGCTATGGAGGAGGCGCTCGCATCTTCCAAACGTCTGCGGGAAGGGCGCTCGCTGGGTCTGCTGGACGGCGTTCCGATTGCGTGGAAGGATCTTTTCGACATCGAGGGGTTGCCGACGACGGCGGGGTCCGTCGTCCTGACCGCCGACGCGCCCGCCAGCTGCGATGCGGCGATCGTCGGTCTCCTCAGGCAGGCGGGCATGGTCGCCATAGGCCGCACCAATATGAGCGAATTCGCCTTTTCCGGCCTGGGCATCAATCCGCATTACGGCACGCCGGTCAATCCACGCGGCGCCGATCTCCCGCGCGTTCCCGGCGGCTCGTCCTCCGGCGCCGGTGTCGCCGTCGCAGCCGGGCTTGTCCCGGTCGCGATGGGCACGGATACCGGCGGATCAGTGCGAATTCCTGCGGCCTTCAACGGCATCGTCGGCTACAAGGCGACACGCGGCCGTCATGCGATGGATGGCGTCTTTCCGCTGGCCAAGAGCCTCGATTCCCTGGGGCCGCTCTGCCGCAGCGTCAGGGACGCCGTCTGGATCGATGCGGCGATGCGCGGCTTGACCGCGCCTGATGTCGTCCAGCGACCGCTGCGGGGGCTGGAATTGCTCGTGCCCGAAAATGTCGTTTTCGATGCGGCGGAACCGGGTGTCATTGCCGCGTTCGAGGCGGCTTTGGAGCGCCTTCAAAATGCGGGCGCCTCCGTTTCCCGCACCGCCATTCCCGCTTTCAACGAAATCTTCGACCTGATGACGAGATATGGTCCGCTGGTGACGGCGGAGGCTTTCGCCCTTCACCGCGAACGTTTGGCGGGACCGGACGCAGACCGGATGGACCATCGCGTCGTCATGCGCACCCGCTTGGGAAGCAGGACCACGACGCCCGATTACATCGCGATCCTGCAGGCACGCAGCCGCCTGATCGCCGATGCGGAGCGTCTTATCGGTAACCGTCTGATCGCCTTTCCCACGGTCGCTCATGTCGCTCCGCCGATCGCGCCGCTGGAGGATGATGATCAACTCTTCTTCGCTGCGAATAACAAGACGCTGCGCAACACCGCGCTCGGCAATTTCCTAGACTGGTGCGGCGTTTCCATCCCCTGCGGCACGGGCGTAGCAGGCATGCCGGTCGGTCTGCTGCTTTCGGCGACCGCCAGTCGTGACGAGGCGCTGCTGGGGGCGGCACTTGCTGCCGAGGCGGTGGTCCGCGGCGATTTCGTCTGAAATTGGCAATTGAACCACCGGGCTTTTATTGCCATTGATGGATGAGGAGAGCCTGGAGGAAAGCACGTGCAGGTTTTGCAGAACGGACGCTTCGCGGTTTCGACCTGGTCGCTGCATCGGCTGCTCGGCACCGTTTATGCCTATAGCCCCGATCCCGGCAAGAGCGCGGCGCCAAAACAGCCATATGGTCCCGGCGGTGCGGCGCTGATCGACATGCCGGCAGCGCTCGCCGCGCGCGGTATACACCGGCTGGAAGTCTGCTCCTTCCATCTGCCGAGCCTTGATGCCGCTTATTTGAGTGAACTCAGCGACGCGATGGCGTCGTCGAACGTGCTGTTCCAGACCCTGCTCGTCGAGGACGGCGATCCAAGCGACCCCGCAACGGCCGAACGCGACGTCAGATGGATGGCAGAATGGATCGATATCGCGGCTGCGCTCGGGGCGCAAAGGATGCGCGTCATCGCCGGCAAGCAGAAGCCGGTGCAGGAAAACCTTGCCCGCGCCGCCCGCAACCTTGGCTGGCTGGCCGAAGAGGCGGAGGGCAGCAATGTGCGTGTCGTCGTCGAAAACTGGTTCGATCTGCTGCCGTCCCCCGTCGAAGTGAACTGGCTGCTGGACCGGCTGGACGGCAGGGTCGGGCTCAACGGCGACCTTGGCAACTGGGCGGCACCGGCCAAATACAAAGGCCTGGCCGATATCATGGGTTGGGCGGAAATCTGCCACGCCAAGGCCGATTACGCCGCCACCGGCCTCGATGCGGACGATTATCGCAAGTGCCTGGAGATGTGCGAAAAGGCCGGTTACGCCGGTCCTTTCACGCTGATCTACGACTCGCCGTTCTTCGCCGACGAATGGGACGGCATTCTGCTGCAAAAGCAGTTCATCGAGGGTTTCCTGCGCGAGGCGCCGGCGCGCAGCATTGCTTAAATACCAAGGACTTCGCGCTTATTCCTGGCGCGGGAACCTCTGGCTTTCCTCCAGCACGTTCAGATCCATGTGGTTGCGCATATAACGCTCCGAGGCTTTCTGCAGCGGCTGATAATCCCACGGATAATAGGCGCCGTTGCGAAGTGCTGCGTAAACCACCCAGCGGCGTGCCTGGCTCTCGCGTACGGCCGCATCGAAATCTGACAGGTTCCAACGTCGCCCGGCCTGTTCGACAAGCCGAGCCAAGGTGTCGGCATGCGCCGGGTCGGCCGCCAGATTCTTGAGTTCTTGCGGATCGGCCTCGAGATCGAACAGCATAGGCGGATCCTTCTCGCAGAGCGATAGCTTATATCGCCCATCCCTCAGGCAGACGAGCGGCGCTTCGGAGCCTTCCGCGGCATATTCCATCGGCACGGGGCCGCGGCTGCCGGTGCCTTGGGCAAGCGGTGCAAGATCCCAGCCCTCGGTCCACGGTCTCAGCGAAGCGATGTCGATCCCGACGAGGCCGGCGAGCGTCGGCGTCACATCGAGGGTGGAGACGGGTTGGTCGATGCGCTTAGGCTTCCAGCCTGGTGCCGCAATCATCAGCGGAACGCGGGCAGAACCTTCGAAGAAGTTCATTTTGAACCAGAGGCCGCGATCGCCGAGCATGTCGCCATGGTCGGACACGAAGAGGATGATGGTGTTGCCGCCCATGCGGCTGCGTTGCAGGACGTCGAGAACCTCGCCGATCTTTTCATCGACATAGGAGATATTGGCGAAATAGCCGCGTCTTGCCCGCCTGATCTGTTCGCGGCTGATATCGAATGCATCGTGGTCGCAGGCCCTCATCAGACGCTGCGAATGCAGGTCCTGCTGAACATACGCGATCGGCGCAACCGCCGGGTCGAGGGCCGGGCAGTCCTCATAGAGATCCCAGTATTTGCGCCGTGCGACGTAGGGGTCGTGTGGATGCGTGAAGCTGACGGTCAGGCACCAGGGGCGCTCGTCATGGCCACGCGAGAGGTCGTAGAGTTTCCGCGTGGCGTGATAGGCGACCTCGTCGTCATATTCCATCTGGTTGGTGATTTCGGCCACGCCGGCGCCGGTGACCGAGCCGAGATTATGGTACCACCAGTCGATGCGCTCGCCAGGCTTGGTGTAGTCAGGTGTCCAGCCGAAATCGGCAGGATAGATATCCGTCGTCAGGCGCTCTTCGAAGCCGTGCAGCTGGTCGGGGCCGACGAAGTGCATCTTTCCCGAAAGCGCCGTCTGGTATCCGGCCGCGCGCAGATGATGGGCATAGGTCGGGATATCGGACGCAAATTCGGCCGCGTTGTCATAGACCCGCGTCCGGCTCGGCAATTGTCCGGACATGAAGGAGGCTCGCGCCGGCGCGCAGAGCGGACTTGCCGTATAGGTATTGGCGAAACGCACCGAGCGCTCAGCCAGCGATTTCAGATGCGGCGCGTGAAGAAAATCGGCGGGGCCATCGGGAAACAATGTCCCGTTCAACTGATCTACCATCAGGATAAGGAAGTTAGGGCGCGCCATTTGGAATTGCCTTTTGCTATTGGAAGATTTTATTGAAACGCCTATCATCTCACCTGTAAAGGCTGCTTTTTTCGATGGCTTCTCAAAGGGATTTTTATGTCAGAACGACCGCCTGAGCTCGGATGGATGCGCCTGTTCGTCGAGATCGCCAGGCTCGGGAGCTTTTCAGCGGCTGCAACTCTTCTCGGGCTGACCCAGCCAGCCGTGAGCTACCAGATCCGCCGGCTGGAGGAGCAGTTCGGCGTCACCCTGCTGCGCCGGCGGCATCGCGGGGCCGAACTCACTGCCGAGGGCGAGCGGCTTCTTGAGGTCACCGCAAAAGCGATCGGCGACATCGATGCCCTCGCCCGCAGTTTCAGGGTCGAAGCTCAAAGACCGGTCGTCAGACTCAGGACCGATTACGCTTTCTCGGCGCTCTGGCTGATCCCACGTATGGATGGCTTTCGCCATCTGCATCCGGAAACGGATATGCAGATCGTCGCGACGCAGCGGCTTGCCGCCGGATTTCGCGACGAGGCAGATGTCGCGGTGGTTTTCGGTACGCGGGCGGAATTCGGCTCTGTCGGTACGCTGCTGTTGCCGGAGAGGATCGTGCCCGTCTGCACGCAGGGATTTCTCGATCGCAACGGCCCTTTCGACGATCCAGGACAGCTTGCCAAGGCGCGGCTCATTCATCTCGATGCGCCGCTGCCATCACCCTGGTTCGACTGGCGCAGCTATTTTGCCGAATTCTCGGTCCTGCGCGACATCAATGCCGGTCGCGGCGATATCAGTTTCAATACCTATTCATTGGTCGTTCAAGCCGCTCTGAGCGAGCAAGGGGTGGCGATCGGCTGGATGGGCCTGGTTGATACGCTTCTTTCGGCACGCATGCTGCTGGAAGCCGGCCCGCCGCTGGAGGCGCCCGACCACGGTTACTGGCTGGTGCCGCCGCGATCTCGGAACATCCACAGCGAGAGGCTGAGCGCCTGGCTGTCGGATGAGGTGAAGAGAAATGGTGGGTAACGGTTGCATTTCTCGTCGGGAGAAGCCTTGTCATTGGCAATGGCGACCGACATTGTGGGATCGCATCTAAGGAGAAGGTGGCTGACGCATGCGAGCGATCGGATATGTCATCGGACTGCTTATGGTCCTGCTCGGCCTGATCTGGATCGGGCAGGGAAGCGGCTATTTTCCCTATCCGGCGTCCAGTTTCATGATTGCCCAAAAGATCTGGATGCTCTGGGGCGCCGTTCTGGCGGTTGCGGGCATCGTCGTGATGGTCATCAGCTCGCGGCTGCACCGCAGAGGATGAATTGCTGCTGCCGTTTGGCGGCAATCCGGCCGTTGACGGCCTGTCGAAATGAGGAGAATGGCATGAGCGCAGCTGAAATCGATGGCTTTGCGGACCGGATCAGGAAGCATCGAGGCGGCATGATCTCCGGCTGGGTCGGCATCCCCGACGCCATGCTCGTCAACCATCTGGCGCAGGAAGCTTTCGATGCAGTCGTGCTGGATATGCAGCATGGGATGTGGGACATGCAGTCGGCGGCAAACGCCGTCGCTCAGACGCGTCTTGCCGGCAAGCCGGCCATCGCGCGCATTCCCGTCGGCGATTTCGCCTCGGCCTCGCGGCTGCTCGATGCCGGTGCCTCCGGTGTCATCGCGCCGATGATCAATTCGGCCGAGGATGCGCGAGCGCTCGTCAGGACCACGAAATATCCGCCCCTCGGCGAGCGCAGCTGGGGGCCATCTCTTGCGCTGAACCATTCCGGCCTGTCGGCCGATGCCTATCTCAAGAACGCCAACGAGCTCACCGTCGCCATCGCCATGGTCGAGACCCGCGCCGCCCTCGATGCGATCGACGGCATTCTCGGGGTGACCGGCATTGACGGCATTTTCGTCGGCCCCGCCGATCTCTCGATTGCGCTGTCCAACGGTGACCAGGTGGCGCCGAACGCCGCCGAGATCGACAGCGCCATGCAGCACGCCGTTTCGCGCTGCCGCGCCCACGGCAAATTCGCCTGTGCCTATGCCGGCGACGGTGAGCGGGCCGGCGAACTGCTGAAATTCGGCTTCGATCTGGTCATCGCCGGTGCGGAGACGGTGCAACTGCGCGCCGGCGCCCGCCGGGCGATCAATGCTGCGCGCAGGATCGCTTCCGGCGGCTGAGCTCGTCTCAGCGGGCCAGTTTAACCGCCAGCCAGATCACATGCCGGGCGCCGCGCTTGCGGTTGGCCCGGGTATTGACGACGTCGACGGGGAAGCCGCTGTCCTTCAGGCGCCGGGTGAAATCCGGATCGGGGCCGGACGACCAGACGGCGAGCACGCCGCCGGGACGAAGCGCGTCGCGGGCGGCGCGCAGGCCGGCGAAATCATAGAGCCGGTCGTTGGATTTGCGGGTCAGCCCATCCGGGCCATTGTCGACATCGAGCAGGATCGCATCATAGGCAGCCTTGCCGGCACGGATCGCCTCGCCGACATCGCCCTGGTGGATGACGACGCGCGGGTCGTAGAGGCAGCCTTTGAAGACCTCGGCCATCGGCCCGCGCGCCCAGGCAATGACGGCGGGCACCAGTTCGGCGACGGTGACGGCGGCATCCTCGGGAAGAACGGCAAGGGCGGCACGCAGGGTGAAGCCCATGCCGAGCCCGCCGATCAGGATTCTCGGCGTTGGATGCGCCTTGATCCGCTCCCAGGCAAGGGTCGCCAGCGCCTCCTCCGAGCCGCTGAGGCGGCTGTTCATCAGCTCGTTGGCCCCGAGCATGATCGAGAATTCGCTGCCGCGCCGCTTCAGCCTGAGTTCGCCTTCTTCGCCGGGAATGGTCGCGGAATCGAGCTGGATCCAGGGCAGCATGACGTTTTCGCCTCACATGAAAGGGACCGTCCCCTAGCACAGGGCGAAGAGCGAGGCCAGCAAGCGGGCCTCAGAGCATCCGAATGAAATGATCGGCTTCCACTTCGACGATCTCGTCCTGCGATGCGGCGGAACGGCGGCGGACATCGTCGACCTCGCCGGGCCTCAGGCGCGCCTTCGGATCGCCGAAGCGGACGTCGGGATCGGGCACGGCTGAGAGCAGCAGTCTTGTATACGGATGCAACGGATTGTCGATCACCCGGGCGGTGCTGCCCCATTCGACGATCTGGCCGGCATACATCACCGCGATGTCCTCGGCGACATAGCGGGCGGTCGCGATGTCATGGGTGATGTAGAGCAGGCCGAGATTCATCTCCTGCTTCATCTCGTTCAGCAGGTTGAGCACGCCGAGGCGCACCGAAACGTCGAGCATCGAGGTCGGCTCATCGGCTACGATGACTTCAGGCTTGACGGCAAGGGCGCGTGCGATGTTGACGCGCTGGCGCTGGCCGCCGGAGAGCTCATGAGGATATTTCGGCGCAACGAGATCGGGATCGAGCCTAACGCGCTGCAGCAGTTCTCGGATCGTTGCGTCGATCTTGCTGCCGCCGATATCCGGCCTATGCAGCTTCAGTGGTCGCCGCAGATGGTAGGCGATCGTATGGGCCGGGTTGAGTGAAGCGAACGGGTCCTGGAAGATCATCTGCACGGAACGGCGATAACGGGCGATTTCGTCCGCCTTGGCCCCTTCGACCGGGCGGCCCTTATAGAGGATCTGCCCCGATGTCGGCTGATACTCGCGCATCGCCATCCGGGCGCAGGTGGTCTTGCCGCTGCCGGATTCGCCGACGAGCGCCAATGCCCGGCCGGCATGCAGCGAAAATGAGATCGAGCGGGCAGCATGAACGGCGGATGCGCCGTGGCCGAAGGTCTTCGTTACCTGGTCTAGAGCGAGGATGGCATTGCTCACAGCAGCACGCCTCCATGAAGCGAGGGGAAGGAGGCCCAGAGCTTCTTCGTATAGGCGTGCTTCGGCGTCTTGTAGATCGCCTCGGCGCCGTTCTGCTCAACGAGCTTGCCGGCAAGCATGATGCCGATGCGGTCGCAGAACTGCACCATGAGCCCGAGATCATGGGTGATAAACAGCACGGAGAAGCCGAATCTGCGACGAAGTTCGTTGATGCGCTGGAGGATCTCGCGCTGGACAACAACGTCGAGCGCTGTCGTCGGCTCGTCCATGACGACGAGTTTCGGATCGAGCGCCATGCAGATGGCGATGACGATGCGCTGGCGCATCCCGCCGGAAAACTGGTGCGGATAGTCGCGCATGCGGTCCGGCGCGATGTCGACCAGTTTCAGCATCTCGGCGGTGCGCTCGCGGGCTTGCGCGCGGCTCATGTTCTTATGGGTACGCAGCACATCGTAAAACTGAGCCTCGATGCGCAGCACCGGATTCAGCGAATTCATGGCGCTCTGGAAAACCATCGCCACCTCGCGCCAGCGGAAGGCGGCGAGCGCCTGCCGGTCGAGGCCGAGCACGTCGCGGCCGTCGAGCAGGATACGGCTCTCCTTGCGGATCAGTGCCGGCGGCCTGTGCAGGCGGCTGATGGCGAATGCGATGGTGCTCTTGCCGCAGCCGGATTCGCCGGCAAGACCGAAGACCTCGCCGGGGGCGACATCGAAGCTGACATCGTCGACGGCGCGAAAATCCTTCTCCTCGCCGATATAGTCGATGGAAAGGTTCCTCACGGAGAGCAGCGGCTGCGTCACAGGCGACCCTCCCCGGCACGCACGAGCAGGGACCAGCGCTTCAGGTGATTGCCGGTGCGAAGCCTCGGATTCGCGATCTCGTCGACGGCGAAGTTGAGCAGCGACATGCCGATGCCGAGGAAGGCAAGTGCGAAGCAGGGCGTGAGAATATCCCACCAGGCGCCGACTGAAAGCGCCGAAGCCTTCTGTGCATTGTAGAGCATGGCGCCCCAGGAGATTGCTTTGGGATCGCCGAGGCCGAGAAACTCCAGCGTCGCCTCGGTTATAATCGCGAAGATGACGCTGCCGATGAAATTGATGCCGACGATCGAGATCACGTTGGGGAAGATCTCGAATGTCATGATGCGCCATTGCGGCTCGCCCATCATCTCGGCGGATTTGACGAAATCCTTCTGCTTGACGGAGAGCGTCTCGGCGCGGGTGACGCGCGCGCCCCAGGCCCAGGAAGTGGCGCCGAGGATGAGGGCGATGACCAGCGGACTTGCCTGGCCGATGAAGGCGGCGAGCACCAAGAGCAGCGGCAGATTGGGAACGACGAGCACCATGTTGGTGAAGAAGCTGATGATCTCATCCGTCTTGCCGCCGCGATAACCGGAGATGATGCCGAGCGCTGTGCCGACGAAGGTGATCAGCAGGCCGGCGCCGAAGCCGACGGCAAGTGATGTGCGTGCGCCGTAGAGCAGACGGGCGAAGACATCCTGGCCGATGCGGGTCGTGCCGAGCAGATGATCGAGCGACGGCGGCTGATGCGGCCTGCCGGTGCGGGCAGCGGGATCATATTGCGTCAGCAGCGGCGCTGCGATCGCAACGACGACGATGACGGCGATGATGACGAGGCCGGTGAGCGCTTTGCGGTTTCGAAACAGGACCTTCATATCATGCTCCCTTCAGCCGCGGGTCGAGCAAGATATAACTGACGTCGACGATGAAATTGGCGATGAGCATGGTCGCGGTCATGATCAGGAGCTGGCCCTGGATGACGGGGTAATCGCGGGCGAGGATCGCCTGGTAAAGAATGTTGCCGAGGCCGGGATAGTTGTAGACGACCTCCGTCACCAGCGAGCCGCCGAGGATGGTGCCGATGGCGATGGCAAGGCTGGAGACGGTCGGCAGCAGGGCATTGCGCGCCGCATACCAGAGCATCACATGCCGGTCGGACAGACCCTTGGCGCGGGCCATCACGATATAGTCCTCGCCGAGCAGATTGATCATGTTGTTGCGCATGGTGACGGTGAAGCCGCCGATCAGCACGGTGCAGAGCGTCACCATCGGCAGGATGCCGTGATAGGCGACGCTGCCGATATATTGCAGGCTGAGAGCCGGATCGAGCGATGGATCGGCGGCATAACCATTCGGGAACCAGCCAAGCGTGAAGCCGAAGATGAAGAGCACGATCAGCGAGGTGACCACTGCTGGTACCGAGGTCGCGAAGATCGCGCCGACGGAGACGACGACATCGAACCTGCTGCCGCGCCGCCAGGCGGCGACGATGCCGAGGAAGGTGCCGAGCGCGAAGCTGACGATCGTTGCCGTTCCCATCAGGCCGACGGTCCAGACGAGAGCATGGCCGAGCACCGAAGTGACCGGCAGCGGGAAATATTTGATCGAGCGGCCAAGATCGCCGGTGAAGATACTGCCGAGATAGGTGAGATATTGCTGCCAGAGCGGGCCGTCGACGAAACCGAAGGTGAGCTTCAGCGCCTGCAGGCTTTCCGGCGGCAATTCGGCGCCGGCGCTCGAAAACATGATCTGCACCGGATCGCCCGGCATCAGCCGCGGCAGGAAGAAATTGATCGTCGCTGCCGCGATGAAGGCTGCCATATAGAAGACGAGGCGGCGAAGCAGAAAAGCCATGGGAACTCCGTCGTGGCGGGAGTGGCGTTTCTGGAGGAGCATGATGTCTTCCGAAAACCGCTAACACTTTTCGGCATCATGCTTCGACGCCACTCCCGAGATCATGATGCTTACTTGACGGGCTCGAGAGCGAGCAGGTTCAAGAGGCGCGCCGGATTGGTGCGCGAGATCGACGGGTTGACGAAGGGGTTCTCCTTGGTCGACCAGCCGGTGAAGCGTCTGGTGTTGTATTGATACCAATTCGGATTGTTGAAGACCGGAATCATCGGCATGTTTTCGGCGACGATGCGCTGCGCCTTGTTGATCGCTTCCTTCTGCTTGGCAAGGTCGGCGGTATGGGTGAACTCGGTGACGAGCTTCTCGACATCGGGATTGAACCAGCGCTGCGCTGTGAAGCGGGTCTTGCCCTTGTCCGAGGCGCTGAAGGCGCGCTTGTAGGGGTAATACGGCGAGGCCGAAGCGGGCAGGCTGTTGATCGCCGCATCGAAGGTTCCGTTGATGAGGTTGCCGGTCCAGACGGCTTCCTCAGGCGTTTCGATCTTGGCGTCGATGCCGACCGCCTGCATACCTTCGACGGCAATGTTTACGGTGTCGACCCAGTCCGTCCAGGAGTTCGGGACGATGATCGAGAAGGAGATCTTGCTGCCGTCGGGATTGTCGCGGAAGCCGTCGCCGTCCTTGTCATTATAACCAGCCTCGTCGAGCAAGGCTTTGGCGGCGTCGGCGTCATAAGTGGCGAACTTGCCGAAGTCGGCCTTGACGGACGGATCCGCCCAGCTCTTGTAGAGCTCGCCCATAAGGCCGGGGTCTTCATTCAGCGTCGGGTAGCCATAGCCGGCGACGTCGATCATCGTCTTGCGGTCGAGCGCCATGCCGACTGCGCGGCGGAACTTCACGTCGGTGAAGGCCTTCTTGTTGTTCTCATTCGCTGTTTCCAGGTTGAACAGGAAGGCGACCATGCTGCTCGGCGAATACCAGTAGTGGAAGTGCTGCGGGTCCTTCGAGACATAGACGTTGTCGATATCGGGAATGAAGGAGACGCCCCAGTCGAGCGTACCGTCGGCCGTTGCCGTCAGGATCTGGTTGTTGTCGGCAAGCTGCGGGAAACGAATGCAGTCGACCTTCAGATGCGCGTTGTCCCAGTAGTTCGGGTTGCGGCACTGGTCGTAGGTCTGGCCGGTGAAACGCGGCACTTCCGTCAGCGGGCCGCTGCCGACCGGGGTCTCGTTGGCGAAAGTGACGGGATCGGCGACATCCTTCCAGATATGTTCGGGGACGATCGGCAGCTGCGAGATCTGCTCGGCGGCAAGCGAGCTCGGATTGGCGAGCGTGAAGCGAACCGTCTGGCCGTCGACCGCCTGCACATCGGTCACGAAGGTCCAGATGCTGACGAAGTCGAGCGCCGGGAATTTCTTCAGGTAGTCATAGGTGAACTTGACGTCGGCTGCGGTCAACGGCTTGCCATCCGACCATTTCAGGTTCGGGCGCAGCTTGAATTCGATGCTCTTCAGATCGTCGGAGAGCTTGAAGCTTTCGGCCAGGCGATAGACCGGCTTGTTGCTGTCGAAACGGTTGAAAATAACAAGCGGCTCGTAGATGAAGTCGAGCGTCGACTGGCGCGACGATGTCTGGTTGAACGGGTTGAAATTGCGAACCCAGGTCGTCGCCGGTTCGATATTCGCCGTCAGGATCGTCTGCGCCATGGCGGATCCCGGAAGCAGCGTCAGTGCTGCGGCTGCAAGTAGATATTTTTTCATGTTCTATTCCCCTTTTATACAGTGAGAGATGGCGCGCCGGTCAGGAGATAAGCGCGCTTGCAAACATGTCTTCGACTTCGGCGTGGGCGGCGCGATAATCGATCTTGAGATCGCCGAGGCGGGCCTTGCCGGCGGCGATGCGCTTGAGGGCGGCATCCGTCAGCGGGCGGGCCGCCTTGGCGGCGGCTTCGCTTTCCCTGACGTCACCATGGCTGTGGAGGGCGATGTCGAAGCCGGCATCGAGCACTTGGGCGACCCGCTCCGGCAGCGTGCCGGCAAGCGACTCCATGAAGATGCAGTCGGAGATCAGCACGCCCTCGTAACCCATGTCCTTGCGGATGACGTCGTGCATAACAGGCGAGATCGACGCCGGCAGCTCCGCGTCATAAGCCGAATAGACGACATGAGCGACCATCGCCCAGGGCGTATCCTTCAGCGCGACGAATGGTTTGAAATCGGTGGCGATGAGGGTCTCACGGCTGGCATCGACGACCGGGCGCTCCTTGTGGGAATCGAGCGTCGCGCGGCCGTGGCCGGGAATGTGCTTCATGACCGGCATGTTGCCGGTCTCGAGCAGGCCGTCGACCACCTCCCGGCCGAGCGCGGCGATAAAGTCCGGATCGGGGCCGAAGGAGCGGGCGCCGATGACCGCGCTCGTCGTCTCGAAGACGAGATCGAGAACGGGCGAGCAACCGCTGGAAAGGCCAAGTTCCGTCATCATCGCGCCCATGCCCTGGGAGGAAAGGCGCAGTGCTTTTTTGCCGAGATCGAAATCGCGGCGGGCAAGCTCGGCGAATTGGCCGAAGCTGCGGAAGAGCGGCCAGGGACCGGCATCGAGATGCTGGACGCGGCCGCCTTCCTGGTCGGTGAAAACGGGCGCATCGTCGCGGCCGACGGCTTCGCGGAAGCGGTCGACCAGCCGCTTCGTCTGCTCCGGCTCGCGCTGATTGCGCCGCCCGACGAAGAGGCCGAGCGGGTTGGTGTCGCGAAACAGCGCGAATTCGTCATCCGAAATGGCAGGGTTCGGGAGGCCGACGAATAGGGCGAGCGGGGTTGAGGACAATTCTGGTGCTCCAATATCAGCTGGTCATTTCGGCGCGCTTCGCAGCATGCCTTCGTAAATGCCCGTATCGGGGGCAGGGATGGCGATCGCGCCTGCGGTGCTCGCGTAGAAATCGATGGGGCCGGCATCGCCGATGAAGGCATAGGCATGGCCGAGCGCCTTCATGGTCTGGAGGCACGCGGAAAACAGCGCGAGGCCGATCCCTTTGCCGCGTGCTTCCGGATCGACGCCGGTCGGGCCGAAGAAGCCGCGGGCCGTCGTGTCATAGCAGGCAAAGCCGAGCAGCTTGCCACCTTCGACTGATATCAGACAGGCGACGGGCTGGCGGGAAAAAGCGACGGAAACCTCGCTCGCCCAATTCTCGCTGAATTGTTCGCGAACCCAGTTGACGACGAGGTGCAGTTCCGGAGGAAGAGCCGGACGGATGGAAGCGCCGACGACGTCAGCCCGCTTTTTCAGTTCCGCGAGCCTGTTTGAATATAAGCTCACAAGCAGGTCTGGCACCTGTCTATCCTCCCGAGTTCCGTTATTGCGGAATATATCCCCTTTTAATGTCATAGACTTCGCCATCTCGGAGGGCTTGTCAACAGGGATTTTCGGATGCGGCGCGGCGGCGCCTGCGATTCTCGTTGCGGCTTCGACGTGAGGTATGGGTCCAATGCAAAACGGCCCGGGAGAGCCGGGCCGTTTTGCATTTGGATCTGTTCGCCGACGCCAGCGCCTATTCGCCCTCTTTCCAAAGCGCGTGGAAATGCTGGACCGGACCGTGCCCGGAGCCCACGCTGAGCTTTCCGGCGGCTGCGACCGCGCCGGCGAGATAATCCTTCGCGATGGCAACGGCCTCTGGCGCCGAGGCGCCTTTGGCGAGTTCGGCGGCCAGTGCGCTGGAGAGCGTGCAGCCGGTGCCGTGGGTATTCTTGGTCGGTACACGTCGGGCCTCGAACCAGTGCAGGCCGTCGGCAATTGAAAGCACGTCGGGGCTTTCCTCACCGTCGAGGTGTCCGCCCTTGACCAGCACGGCGGCCGGACCGAGGGCGCGCAATCGCTCTGCCTGGGCGGCCATCTCCTCGCGATTGGTCGCAACCGGCTGGTGCAGCAGGGCGGCGGCTTCAGGTAGGTTCGGGGTGAGAAGCGTGGCCAACGGCAGCAGCCGCCGGGTCAGCACGTCGACCGCGTCAGGCTCAAGCAGGGTGGCACCGCCCTTGGCGATCATCACCGGGTCGAGGACGATGGGAATGCCGCGCCGGTCAGCAAGGGCTGCGGCGACGGCCTCGGCGATGGCGGCATTGGCGATCATGCCGATCTTGACGGCGTCGACGCGCACATCGGCAAAGACGGCATCGATCTGGTCGGCGACGAATTGCGGCGGCACCAGATGCACGCCGGTCACACCCTGCGTGTTCTGCGCCGTCAGCGCGGTCAGCACAGCCATGCCGTAGACGCCGCGGGCGGAAAAGGCCTTGAGGTCGGCCTGGATGCCGGCGCCGCCGGATGGATCGGAGCCGGCGATGGAGAGAACGTTGCGGATCATGGGCGGACCTTTCGGATTTCTGCGGCGATGCGGCGCGTGGCCGCCTCGGGGTCTGGCGTGCCCGCGATGGCGGAGACGACGGCAAGTCCTCTGGCGCCGGCGGCAAATACCTCGGCCACGTGGCTCGCCTTGAGGCCGCCGATGGCGACCGACGGCACCGGCGAGGCCTTCACCAGCCTTGCAAGACCGTCAAAGCCGATTGGCTGTTTGTGGTCGGCCTTGGTCGGGGTCGCAAAGACCGGTCCGACGCCGGTATAATCAACGAGACCGGGATCGACGGCGCTAGCAAGCGGCGCTGTCTCGACCGAGAGGCCGAGGATCATGTCGGGACCGATCATAGTCCGTGCCGTGCGCGCATCCATGTCCTCCTGGCCGATATGCAGGCCGTCGGCACCTATGGCGACCGCTGCCTCGACATCGTCATTGACGATAAGCAGCGCGCCGGTTCCCGCAAGCGCTTGTTTCAAGGCTCGGCCGGTCTCGATCATTCTGGGCGTGCCCGCATGTTTGTCGCGCAGCTGCACCATCGTCGCGCCGCCGGCAACGGCAAGGCGCGCGGTCTCGATCATGCCGATCGCGGCGCAGAGATCGGAATCGAGAACGAGATAGAGCGAAAGGTCGAAGCGCTTCATGCAACCGATACCCTTGCCCTGGCATCGAGCGTTTCGGCGTCGATCGCAGCCAGCGCATCGAGGAAGCGCCAGGAGAAGGAGCCCGGGCCGGCGGCACCCAGCGCCGCATCTTCGCCGGCAACGGCGAAGGTCGCAAGCGCGGCGACAGTCGCGCCGAAGATATCCTCGGGCGCGGTCGCGGCGAAGGCGCCGACGAGGCAGGTAAGCGAGCAACCGAGCGCGGTGACCTGCGGCATCAGGGCCGACCCACCCTGAATGCGCACGGCCCTTTCACCATCGGTGACGAAATCGACCGCACCGGTGACGGCAACGACGGCTTGCTGCCGCTCCGCCAGCCGCCGTGCCGAATCCTCCGCCTGTTCGACCGGGTCGCGGCTGTCGACGCCCTGGCCGCGGCTCTCTCCGCCAGCAAGCGCGATGATCTCGGACGCGTTGCCGCGGATGATCGTCGGCTTGAGCGCCAGGAGATCGGCGACCGCTGCGCGGCGGAAGGCCGTCGCGTAATGCGCGACTGGATCGAGCACCCATGGTTTGCCGGCTGCGTTGGCGGCCTTCGCCGCCGTCTGCATGCCGTCGATCCATTGCGTCGACAGCGTGCCGATGTTGATGGTCAATGCATTCGCGATACCGGCGAATTCACCGGCTTCTTCAGCGGCATGCACCATGGCGGGCGAAGCACCCGACGCAAGCAGAACATTGGCCGCGATGTTCATGGCGACATAATTGGTGATGCACTGGACGAGCGGCGGCTTTTCGCGCATCGCCTTCAGCATGGTTCCCGACGTGAACTTTCTTTGCATGGCGCCCCTTTCAGGCGGGGGCGGGCGCGGGGCGCGCCTCTCACGGCGGGTTCCCGAGCGACTCCCTCCGCCGGCATTATCCGGTTCAGGTTCGAAGGGTTCTTCTCAGCCCGTCTGTCGACGAACGCCCCTGTCTCTCAATCGTGCTCTTTTCGCAGAGAAGGGCGCGGCTGTCACTCCGAAAATGACAATTCGGGTATAGTGGCTACCCTTGGGCGTGGATGTTACTGCGGTGCTTCGGAGCGCAATCCTGACGAAATCCCCCTAACTCAAATCATGAAGACCCGTCGTGATCGCGGCCGCGATCGAAAACTCCGAAAACCGCACCGTCAGCCCCCTGCGCTCCGGCGTGCAGGCTGTCGGCCCCACCTCGTAACGGTCTGCAGCCGGGAAGGGCGCTAACCGCAGCAACGCCCAGAAGCGCCCATTGCGTGAAGCCTGGATTCGCATCGCTCCGTTTGCGACGGTGACGCGGATGTGGAAATCCTCCAGTTCCTTGAAGGGCTGCGATACCGACCAGTCGGATCTGCCGTCGGTAACGACGGTGCTGAGGAAGGCTTCGCCGTCGGTGAATTCGACGCCTGTCTTCAACCAGCGGCTCTCGTCGAGGCGCACCATCAGGCCGGCCTGGTCGTAGAGGGTGCGGAACTCGCCCTGGACGCGGATCTGTGCGGTGAAGCTGTCGCCGGTGGGAAAGGCGAGGAAGTGGCCGGTGTCGCGGGTGAAGCCGTAATAGGTCTCGCGCCAGAAATCGGTCTTTTCGTCCGTTGTGATCGTCAGGCCGGTTTCGTCGGCGTGCCAGCTGGCCGGTTCGTTCAGCCATTGTCCCTGGTTGAAGTCGATGCTCATTCGATCCTCCCTTTGTTGAAGTCCTGACGCTGCCGATTCTCCATGTTCGTATCATGCGCGACCTTCGCGCAGGCAGCCAGTCTCGGCCGGCGATGTTGTGCTCTCTCAGGCATTTCAGCCTCCGCCGCAGACATAATCCGCGGCTTCGGCTTGACACGATAGTTCCAGCTTCTATTCTGTTACAAAAAGATGAATTACATAATTGTGGAACTAAATCGGGAGCTCTTACATGAAAACGCTTGTCGCATTCCTTCTCGGCACCGCGCTCGTCGCCCTGCCTTCGACCCTCTCTGCCCAGGAAAAGGGCGGCGTCATCAATGTCGCGACGATCGGCGAGCCGCCGACGCTTGATCCGATGTCGTCGACGGCCGATCTCGTCGGCATCGTCACGCAGCATATTTTCGAAACGCTCTATACCTTCGACAAGAGCTGGAACGTCACGCCGCTGCTGGCCGAGAGCCTGCCTGAGATCAGCGCCGACGGCAAAACCTATACGATCAAACTCAGAACCGGCATCAAGTTCCACGACAATACAGACATGACGTCGGAGGATGTCGTCGCCTCCCTTAACCGCTGGATGAAGATCGCCTCGCGCGGCAAGCAGGTGGCCGGCTTCATCGACAAGGTCACCGCCGCCGATCCGGCGACCGTGACGATCACGCTGAAGCAGCCCTATGCGCCGCTGACCTCGCTGCTGGCCTTCAACAATTCGGCGGCAATCATCATCCCGTCGGAAAAGCAGGACGAACCGATGAAGGAATTCATCGGCACTGGCCCCTATATGCTGAAAGAGCGCAAGGCAGATCAGTATATTCAGCTCGTCCGCTTCGACGGGTATGTCCCGCGCAGCGGCGAGAGCGATGGTTATGGTGGCGCCCGTCATCAATATCTCGATGAAATCCGCTTCGTACCGGTGCCGGACCCGAACACCCGCGTCGAGGCCGCTATCTCCGGCCAGTATGATTATGTCGACTCGATCCCGGTCGAATCCTACGACAAGCTGAAGGCATCGACCGCCTCGCAGCCGGTCATGCTGAAGCCCTTCGGTTATCCAGTCTTCGTCTTCAACACGAAGGAGGGTGTTGCCGGGAATGTCGAGGTCCGCAAGGCGATCCGCCAGGCGCTCAGCATGGAAGACATGCTGGCGGCGGCTTTCGGCAGCAAGGATTTTTATGCGCTCGACGGCGCCATCTACCCCAAGACCTTTGCCTGGTCGACGGATACCGGCGTCGAGGGCGCCTATAATGTCTCTGATCCGGAAGGGGCGGCTGCGGCCGCCAAGAAGGCCGGCTACAATGGCGAGCCGATCCGCATTCTGACCAGCCGCCAATACGAGTTCCACTACAAGATGGCGCAGGTCGCCGCCGAATATCTGAAGCTTGCCGGCTTCACCGTCGATATGCAGGTGGTGGACTGGGCGACGCTGACGCAGCGCCGCACCGACCCGAAGCTCTGGGATATCTATATCACCCACAGCCCCTTCCTGCCGGAGCCGGCGCTCATCGGCTCGCTCTCGACCAGCTCGCCCGGCTGGTGGGATACGCCGGCCCGCAAAGCGGCCGTCGATGCCTTTACCTCCGAGGTCGATCCGAAGAAACGCGTGGCGCTCTGGGCCGATGTCCAGAACGCGGTTTATACAGACGCGCCCTTCATGAAGATCGGCGATTTCAACGCCGTCTCGGCGAAGTCGGTTAAGCTCGAAGGGGTCGATCCAGCTCCGTGGCCGTATTTCTGGAACGCTTCGATCAAGAAGTAAGCATCACCGCCGGTGCCGGTCCTTCGCGACCGGTACCGGTCATCTTTTCTGCCGCATCTGTAAGGGCTTGAAGGCCGGCATTCATGATACGCTACATCCTCCAGCGCCTGTTCGGCATGGTCGTCGTGATGTTTCTGGTCGTCACGATCGTCTTCGTCATCGTGCGCGTGACGCCGGGAGATCCGGCCGCCGTAATGCTCGGGCCGGATGCGACGCCGCAGGATATTGCCGATCTGAGAAGCCGGCTCGGCCTCGATCAATCGCTCGGGCTGCAATATGTCTATTATATCGGCCAGCTGCTGAGGGGCGATCTCGGCCAGTCGATCTTCCTCAATATGCCGGTCACATCGGCGCTCATCGACCGGGCCGAGCCGACCTTCTTCCTGACGCTGTTTTCGCTTGCGATCGCCAGCATCATCGCCCTGCCGATCGGCATCTATGCCGCCTATCGGCGCGGTTCCTTCATTGATCAGGCGGCAACGACGCTCGCCATGTTCGCCGCCAGCATTCCGAGCTTCTGGCTCGGCCTCATCCTGATGCAGTTCTTCGCCGTCAGGCTCAATCTCTTCCCGGTCTCCGGCTATGGCGGCCCGGGCTCGACCTTCATCGACCGGATGTATCACCTGACGCTGCCGGCCTTTGCGCTTGGCATCGTCTCTTCTGCGCTCATCCTGCGCTTCACCCGCGCCTCTATGCTCGATGTGCTCGGCGACGATTATATCCGCACGGCCCGCGCCAAGGGGCTGATCGAGCGCAAGGTCATCCTCAAGCACGCGCTGAAGAACGCGCTGATCCCGATCCTGACGGTGCTCGGCCTGACGGCAGCGGTGCTGATCTCGGGCGCCGTCGTCACCGAGACTGTCTTCGGTCTGCCGGGTGTCGGCAATCTCGTCGTTTCGGCGGTTTTGCGCCGCGACTATCCCGTCATCCAGGGCGCGCTGCTGGTCATCGCCGCGCTCTATGTGCTGATCAATTTTGCGATCGACATGCTCTACCTGCTGGTCGATCCGAGGGTGCGCTACTGATGGCCGATATCGCAATCAAACCCGTCGAAAGCGAAGGCAGCAAGTTCGTCCGCCGCCTGATGAAGCGCAGGACGGTGGCCTTCGGCCTGCTGATCCTGGCGATCTTCGTGCTACTGGCGGTCTTCGCGCCTGTGGTCGCGCCCTATTCGCCCTCCAAGCTTTCCATCGTCAACCGGCTGAAGCCGCCGAGCGGCACCTTCTTCTTCGGCACCGACGAGTTCGGCCGCGACGTCTTCTCGCGGACGATTTTCGCCGGCCGGCTGTCGCTGCTCGTCGGGGCCGCCGTCGTGACCTTGTCGGCCGCCATCGGCGTCACCCTCGGCCTGCTCGCCGGATTTTTCCAGAAGCTCGATACGCCGATCGCCCGGCTGATCGACGCGATGATGGCGTTTCCGGATATCCTGCTGGCGATTGCCCTCGTCGCCGCCCTCGGCCCGTCCTTGACGACCGTCATCATCGCGCTGTCGATCGTCTATGCACCGCGCCTTGCCCGTGTCGTCCGTGCATCGACGCTTGTTATTCGCGAGCTGCCCTATGTCGAGGCGGCGAGGGCGCTCGGCATTTCAACCTTCCACATCATGACGCGGCACGTCTTGCGCAATCTGCTGTCGCCGATCCTGGTGCAGGCTACTTTCCTCTTTGCCAGCGCGATGCTGGCCGAAGCCGGTCTCTCTTTCCTCGGCCTCGGAGTCAGCCCAGAAATCCCGACCTGGGGAACGATGATCGCCGCCGGTCGCCAATATATCGGCCAGGCCGACTGGATGACGCTTTTTCCCGGCGTCGCCATAGTCCTCTCGGTGCTGTCGCTGCAGATGGTCGGCGACGGCCTGAGGGACATGCTCGACCCAAGGCTTCGCAAGGACCTTTAATCCGCCGACCTCTCAGTCGGCTTAATCCGGAATTCGCCAAATCGAAAATTCGCATGACAGGAGTTTGCGTGAATCAGTTTCCCACTGCCGCCGGCAAGGTCGAGAACTCGCCTTATCATCGGTTAGCCGCCCTCGGCATTGCGCTGCCGCCACCGCCGCCGCCGATCGCCAATTTCGTGACGCATGTGGTGGAAGGCAACATGCTCTATCTCTCAGGCCAGGGACCGCGCGAGGCCGATGGCTTTCTGCATGCCGGCAAGGTCGGCGGCGGAGTCGGTGTCGAGGAGGCCTACCGGCATGCGCGGCTGACCGGCATCAACCTGCTTGCCGTCATGCATGAGGCGCTTGGCGATCTCTCCCGCGTCAAACGAGTGGTCAAGCTGCTCGGCATGGTCAATGCCGTGCCTGAGTTCGAGGACCATCCGAGCGTCATCAACGGCTGCTCGGATCTGTTGATCGCCGTCTTCGGAGCGGCCGGCGAACATGCCCGCTCGGCGGTCGGCTTCGGCTCGCTGCCCGGCAACATCACCGTCGAGATCGAGGCCATCGTCGCCTTGCATGGCTGACGAGGTGTTTTCATGTTTAGAGTGGTCTTCGGATGAGCTTTTTCTATTTCAATCCGCATCTTTCGCCCGGCGTCTCGACACTACCGGATGACCGCGCCATGTTCTGCCCTTCGCCCCAGACTTCCGGAGAACTTCATGCCCGATGATATCAGACCTTCGCTCGGCCTTCGCCCCGTCATCAATGTCTCCGGCACGATGACCAGCCTCGGCGCCTCGATCGTCGTTCCGGAGGCGATCGCCGCGATGACGGCGATCCTGCCGCACTTCGTCGAGATCAACGACCTGCAGCGCAAGGCAAGCAGCGTCATCGCCCGGGTGACCGGCGGCGATGCCGGCTTCGTCACCGCCTCCTGCTCGGCCGGCATTTCGCTTGCCGTCGCCGGCGCGATCACCGGCGACAATCTGCTGGCGATCGAGAGGCTGCCGGATGCCGTGCCCGAGAAGAACGAGGTGCTGGTGCAGATGGGCCATGTGGTGAGCTACGGTGCGCCGGTCGACCAGGCGATCCGGCTTGCCGGCGGGAAGGTGGTGCTTGTGGGACAGGCGACCTCGACACACCGTTTCCACATGGAAAGAGCGATCACCGACAAGACCGCCGCTGCCGTCTATGTCATCTCCCATCATGTCGTCGATTATGGTCTTCTGAACCTCAAGGAATTTGTCGAGATCGCCCATGCCAGGGGCGTGCCCGTCATCGTCGATGCGGCCTCGGAATACGACCTCAGGATTTTCCTGGAGCAGGGGGCCGATATCGCCCTTTATTCCGGCCACAAATTCCTCGGCGGTCCGACCTCGGGCATCGTTGCCGGCAGCAAGGAGCTGGTGCGCCATGCCTTCCTACAGAATATGGGCATCGGCCGCGGCATGAAGGTCGGCAAGGAGAGCATTTTCGGGGTCATGGCGGCGCTGGAAGCCTGGGAAAGCCGCGACCATGCCGGGATCCGCGAACGTGAGACCAGCTATCTCAATCTCTGGAAGAAGACGCTCGACGGCCGTCCCGGCGTCACCGCGCTGATCGAGCCCGACCCGACCAACAACCCCCTCGACCGTCTTCGCCTGATCGTCGATCCGGAAGAGGCGCATATCACCGCCTGGGATCTGGCCGATGCGCTGGCGAGGGGCAGTCCGCCGATTATCGTGCGCGACCACGAAGTGGAGCATCGCTATTTCTATCTCGACCCGTGCAACCTGCATCCGGGCCAGGAGGTGATCGTCGCAAACCGTCTTGCTGAGGAGCTCGACAAGGCGCGCGCTTCCAACGAGATCATTGCAACTCCGATCGAAAACCGCAGCAGGCACCGCTTCGACGGATTGCTGCGCTGGCCGGATTGATCCGCCGTTCTCATCCGCCGCAAGAGGAGCCGACATGGCCAACGCCCAAGCCCAGCCGATCGACACATTGAGCCCCGTTCTTTCCGTCGACCGGCTGACCACGTCCTTCGTGGTCGACGGCGCCTGGAAGCCGGTCGTGCTCGACGTTTCCTTCACCGTCGCGCCCGGTGAGACCGTGGCGATCGTCGGCGAATCCGGCTCGGGCAAGAGCGTGACGTCGCTGTCGATCATGCGGCTGTTGCAGCCGGAGACGAGCCGCATCGAAGGCCGCGTCATGCTCGGCGGACGCGATCTGCTGGCCCTGCCGGAACATGCCATGCGGCAGGTGCGCGGCAATGAGGTGGCAATGATCTTCCAGGAGCCGATGACCTCGCTCAATCCGCTCTTCACCATCGGCGATCAGATCTCCGAAGCGCTGCTCTGCCACTCCGATATGAGCCGGGCCGACGCCAGGGCTGAAACGATCAGGGTGCTGGAGAAGGTCCGCATCCCCTCGGCCGCCTCCCGCTTCGACGAATATCCGCATCGTTTTTCCGGCGGCATGCGCCAGCGGGTGATGATCGCCATGGCGCTTGCCAGCCGGCCGAAACTGCTGATCGCCGACGAGCCGACGACCGCACTCGACGTGACGATCCAGGGCCAGATCCTCGATCTCATCAAGATGCTGCAGGAGGAGGAGGGAACCTCCGTTCTCTTCATCACCCACGATATGGGCGTCGTCGCCGAGATTGCCGACAGGACCGTGGTGATGTATCGCGGCGAGCAGGTGGAAAGCGGCGCCACTTCCGATATCTTTCACCGCGGCAGACATCCCTACACAAGGGCGCTGTTGTCAGCCGTGCCGGTGCTCGGCTCGATGCAGGGCCGGCAGAGGCCGCTGCGTTTTCCCGTGGTCAACACCGCGACGGGTGAATCGGACGTCCCCGCCGAGGCTGCCGATACGGTGGCGGCAACGCCAGTCCTGCAGGTGAAAAACCTCACCAAGCGCTTCGACATCCATTCCGGCCTCTTCGGGCGGCTGACGAGCCGCGTGCACGCGGTCGAAAACGTCTCTTTCGATCTCAATGCCGGCGAGACGCTGTCGCTCGTCGGCGAATCCGGCTGCGGCAAATCGACGACAGGGCGGGCGATCATGCGCCTGATCGAGCCGCAGGCCGGTTCGGTGCTCGTCGAAGGCAGGGAGGTGCTGGGCCTCGACAGGAAGGAGCTGCGCGAGATGCGCAAATCCGTGCAGATGATCTTCCAGGATCCCTTCGCCAGCCTCAACCCGCGCATGACGGTGGGTGCTGCGATCGCCGAGCCCTATCTCGAGCACAGGATGGGCAGTTCAAAACAGGCCAGGGACGTCGTCGCCGATCTGCTGATCAAGGTCGGCCTTTCCGCTGACATGGCCGTGCGTTATCCGCATGAATTTTCCGGCGGCCAGCGCCAGCGCATCTGCATCGCCCGGGCGCTCGCCCTGCAGCCGAAGGTCATCGTTGCCGACGAAAGCGTTTCGGCGCTCGACGTGTCAATCAAGGCGCAGGTCATCAACCTGATGCTCGACTTGCAGCAGAGCCTCGACCTCGCCTTCCTGTTCATCTCGCATGATATGGCGGTGGTCGAGCGCGTCAGCCACCGCGTGGCGGTGATGTATCTCGGCGAGATCGTCGAGATCGGCCCGCGGGCCGCCATCTTCGAAAATCCACAGCACCCCTATACGAAGAAACTCATCGCCGCCGTGCCGGTGCCCGATCCCGACCGCCGCCACGAAAAGCGCATGGTGGCGAACGACGAGATCAAGAGCCCGATGCGCCCGATCGACTATGCCCCTCCGATAGCCGCCTATCGCGAGGTCGGGCCGGGCCATCTTGTCATGGCCGATCGCTCGTCCGGCTTGGGAGTTGCCTAACGGATCGGCGGCGCATAAAGCAGGTGCAGAGACAAATGCTTCGAAAGCCGCGCTTATGAACAAGACAGATTATTTTTCGACGCTCGGCGGATTGCCGCCGCAGAGCCAGCTGCTTTCGGGCCGGGCCGTTTTTACCACGGCTTACGCGGTCATCCCCCGCGGCGTCATGAGCGATATTGTCACGAGCCTCCTTCCGCATTGGACGGGCACGCGCGCGTGGGTTCTCTCCCGCCCGCTTTCCGGCTTCTCCGAGACCTTCTCACAATATGTGATGGAGGTTCAGCCGGGCGGCGGTAGCGACCGGCCGGAGCCCGACAAGCGGGCCGAAGCGGTGCTGTTCGTCGTCGAAGGCGGCATGACGATCGAGCTCGAAGGCGTCAGCCACGGGCTGCGCGCCGGCTCCTTCGCCTACCTTCCGGCCGGCTCGGCTTGGCGCCTGAAGAACGACGGTTCGACCGCAGCGATCTTCCATTGGGTCCGGAAGGCATTCCAGGAAGTCGAGGGACTGGAGCTGCCGCCGGCGATCGTCACACATGAGGACAACCATCCGATCCGCGCCATGCCAGACACCGACGGCCGCTGGGGCACCACCCGCTTCATCGATCCGGCCGATGTGCGTTATGACATGCATGTCAATATCGTGACGCTGGAGCCGGGCGCGGTGATCCCCTTCATGGAAACGCATGTCATGGAGCACGGCCTCTATGTGCTGGAGGGCAAGGCGGTCTATCGCCTGAACCAGGATTGGGTCGAGGTCGAGGCCGGCGACTTCATGTGGCTGCGCGCCTTCTGCCCGCAGGCCTGCTACGCCGGCGGCCCCGGGCGCTTCCGGTACCTGCTCTACAAGGACGTCAACCGCCACATGAAGCTCTGGTAGTCGCTTTTCGCGACGCGCGTGGCACGCGCGCGGCACGCTTCGGATCCCCTGTTCGGTTGCTTGACAGCTCTCTGGATTGCCCGCATCGTCCTTCGATGCGGGATATGGATTCATGGCTGTCGGAGAAGAAAGAAATAGGCCGAAGAAACGCTGCCGAAGCGGTCTTCGAGGATATCCGCACGGCCATTGTCGATCGGAAACTGGCGCTCGGGATCCGTCTTCCCTCGGAGGTGCAGCTCGCCGAACGTTACGGCATCAGCCGGGCTATTATCCGTGAAGCGCTCCGCTCGCTGCAGACACTGGGGTTTACCCAGACCCTGACTGGCCGGGGCACCTTCGTCGTTTCGGAGAGCCCCGCGCGACAACTCGGCGGCGGCGCCTATTCCGCCCGCGATCTGATGGAGGCGCGACCCTGCGTCGAGATTCCGGCTGCCGGTTGGGCGGCGTTGCGGCGCTCGGACGAGCAGCTGAGCCGCCTGACATCCTTGTGCGAGCGGATGGATGAGGAAGAGGGTGTCCGGGAATGGGTGCGGATGGATGCCGCCTTTCACGGACAAATCGCGGAGGCTTCCGGCAATGCGATCTTCCGCAAAGTCGTCGCCGATGTTCGCGGCGCGCTTTCGACGCAATCGGAACTGGTCGAGCATGTTCGCGGCCGGCGCAAAGCGTCGAACGCCGAGCATCGTCGAATCCTGGAGGCAATTGCCGCGGGCAGCGAGCAGGATGCGCGCGCAGCCATGGCGGAGCACCTACTGGAGGTCAAGCGGTCCATTATCGGGATTGCCGATGACAGTCGAGCTGCCGAGAAGGCATGATTTCAAATTTGCGCCCGGATATCCCGCGCGGCCGATCGAATGCAAGCGATGAACGATCTAGAAAACTGGCTGTCCAATCCCGCGACCATCAGTCGCAAAAGCGCCTCGGAACTTGTGTTCGAGGAGTTGCGTAGCCTCATCCTTTCCGGCCGATTTGCTGCCGGTTCGAAGCTGCCGTCGGAAGCTAAGCTGGCGGCAAAATACGGCGTCAGCCGACCAATCGTGCGGGAAGCGCTGCGTTCGCTGCAGATTTTGGGGCTGACCGAGACGAGAACGGGCAGCGGTACATATGTGCTTGCGGCTGCCGGCGACGGAGATATCAGTTACGGCGATTATTCGGCGCGTGATCTGATGGAGGCGCGGCCTCACGTCGAAGTATCGGCCGCCGGCTGGGCGGCGCTGCGTCGGAGCGATGACGAGCTGTCCCGGTTGTTCGGACTTTGCGACGAGATGGAGCAGGAGGAAAATACCGAGGCCTGGGTGCGGCTGGATTCGGATTTTCATGGGCTTATCGCAACGGTATCGAAGAACGCCGTCTTCCGCGATATCGTCGACGAGGTTCGGGAGGCGATGGCGCAGCAATCCGGGCTGCTGACGGTGTTGGGACCGCGGCGTCAGGAGTCGAATGAAGAGCATCGCGCCATTGTCGAAGCCATCCGCGCCGGCTCGGATATCGAGGCCCGGGCTGCGATGGAAGTCCATCTCCAAAAGGTCGAGGCGGCGGTCAATCGCATCATCGGCGCCGCACCGCGTTAAGCAATTGCGAACGATTCCCGCAACACCGTTGCGTGCGGGCATAGGCAGCTGCTGATGGCCGAACCGGCTTCCATATATGCACACCATCGAACGAAAGGCCCTTGACCGTGGCGCGGCTTCTCCGTTATTCCCGAACCTGTCAGACCGCATTGCAGATTGACACCTTGTGTGGCGGCCGGGGAGGCTGCCGAACCCAAGATAGGGAGGAGAAATGACAGTCATGGAATCCACCAGAACGAAGGCCGACGGCCAGGTTTTCGCCGAGGAGGACCTCGGTTACAAAAAGGCGCTGAAGCCGCGGCAGATCCAGATGATCGCCATCGGCGGCGCCATCGGCACCGGCCTGTTTCTGGGTGCGGGCGGGCGGCTTGCCGCTGCCGGTCCGGCGCTCGTGCTCGTCTATGCCCTATGCGGCTTTTTTGCATTCCTCGTTCTGAGAGCGCTCGGCGAACTGATCGTGCATCGCCCGACCTCGGGTTCGTTCGTCTCCTATGCCCGTGAATTCTACGGCGAAAAGCTCGCCTTCGCGGTCGGCTGGCTGTACTGGCTGACCTGGGCGATGACAGCCGTCGCCGATGTCACCGCAGTGGCTCTCTACATGAATTTCTTCAAGGCATATGTCCCATGGATCGCCATGATCGATCAGTGGGTATTTGCGCTGACGGCGCTGGTCCTCGTTCTCGCCATGAACCTTGTGTCGGTAAAGGTCTTCGGCGAACTGGAATTCTGGTTCAGCCTCGTCAAGGTTCTCGCTCTGGTCGTCTTCCTGATCGTCGGGGTCTACTTCGTCGTCACCGGCACGCCGATCGACGGCCATGTTCCGGGGCTGAATACAATCACCGACTTCGGCGGCATGTTTCCGAGCGGGATCTTGCCGGCGCTGGTCGTGATACAAGGCGTCGTCTTCGCCTATGCCTCGATCGAGTTGATCGGCACTGCCGCAGGCGAAACCGAAAATGCGCGCAAGGTCATGCCCCGCGCGATCCGAACGGTTGTGCTGCGGTTGGTGGTCTTTTATGTCGGCTCGGTTCTGCTGCTGTCGCTGCTGCTGCCCTATACCGCCTATAAGGGCGGCGAGAGCCCGTTCGTCACCTTCTTCGGCAAGATCGGCGTCCAGGGCGCCGACGTCGTCATGAACCTCGTCGTGCTGACTGCGGTCCTGTCGTCGCTCAATGCGGGCCTATATTCGACCGGCCGCATCCTGCATTCCATGGCGATTTCGGGCTCGGCGCCGGCCGCGCTGGCGAAGATGAACAGATCCGGCGTGCCCTATGGCGGCATCGCGGTGACGGCTGTCGTGACCGCCTTCGGCGTCGTGCTGAACGCCGTCGTTCCGGCAGAAGCTTTCGAGATCGGCTTGAACGTCGCCGCACTCGGCATCATCGCTGCATGGGGCGTCATCGTCCTGTGCCAGCTCAAGCTGTGGCACCTGTCGCGTCAGGGCAAGCTTGCCCGGCCTGAATTCCGGATGTTCGGCGCGCCCTATACCGGCCTGCTGACGCTGGGCTTCCTGGCGGTCGTCGTGAGCCTGATGGCGCTCGATTATCCCGTCGGAACCTACACGGTCGCTTCTCTGCTGCTGATCATTCCGGCGCTGGTGGTCGGCTGGCTCGTGATGCGCGAGCGCATCCACATGCTCGCCGCCGAACAGGGCGAGGATCGCGGCGGCTTCGATCTGGCCTGAGGGATAATCGAACCTGTCCCGGTGGCGCATCATGCCGCCGCCGGGGCACCGCATCAATGGAGAGAAAAATGACCCCGAGTGAGGATTGCGTCGTCACCGATCGTGGCGGGATCGTCGAGAACCGTCATCGCGTCCACGTTGCTGTCGTCGATGCTAAGGGCAGGCTGCTTTACACGCTGGGGGACCCGACACGCATGACGCTTGCCCGCTCCGCCGCCAAGCCGGCCCAGGCGCTCGCCATCCTGGAGACGAATGGGTTCGAGCGATACGGCTTCGATGATGCGGATCTCGCGCTAATGTGCGCTTCCCACAGCAGCGAAGAGCGGCATATCGCACGGACGCGAGCCATGCTGTCGAAGATCAAGGCCGAGGAGGCCGATCTTCGCTGCGGCGGCCATTCTTCCCTGTCCGAAACGGTGAACCGCGCCTGGATCAAGCAGGACTATACGCCGACGGCGGTCTGCAACAACTGCTCGGGAAAGCACGTCGGAATGATTGCCGGCGCCCGCGCCATCGGAGCGGGGGCGGAGGACTATCACCTGCCGGATCATCCGATGCAGGTGATCGTGAAGCGAACGGTTGCCGAGCTGTGCGATCTGGACCCGCAGGACGTCGAATGGGGGATCGACGGATGCAATTTGCCGACCCCCGCCTTTCCGTTGGATCGCCTGGCGCGCCTCTATGCCAAGCTTGCTTCGGCAGCAGATGGAGGCGAGTGGCGCCAGGGGTCGTCGAGGCGAGGCCCGGCACTGGCTCGCATTTTCCAGGCGATGACGCGCCACCCCGACATGGTCGCGGGCGAGGGGCGCTACTGCACGGTTTTGATGGGCGCATTCGGCGGTGCGATAATCGGCAAGCTCGGCGCCGATGCCAGCTATGCAATCGGTGTGCGCGCCTCGGATGATACCAGGCGATTGGGAGCGGATGGGGCGCTCGGCATCTCGGTCAAGATCGAGGATGGCAACGTCGAAATCCTCTACGCCGTCGTCACGGAAATCCTCGAACAGCTTGGCATCGGCTCGCCGGAACGCCGCAAGCAGCTTGCGGAGTTTCATCATCCCAAGCGCGTGAACACCATGGGTGTCACGACCGGCGGCGTGTCCTTTCCTTTCAAGCTACGCGGATACACGCCGGACGGAGAGAATTCCAGTCCTGCGGCTTTAACCCGATGACACAATCAGGACGCGGCAATTTCTGCTGCGTCTCAACCCATCATCTCTTTGGCCTGCCGCCGTCTTTCAGCTCCGCAGCGCCCTCTCTCGAAAGTCCAGCCATGACTATCTCCGATATTGCAAAAATCCGCGTGGAACATGACCTGATCGGCGATCGCGACGTGCCGGCTTCGGCCTATTACGGCGTGCATACGTTACGCGCGGTCGAGAATTTTCCCATTACCGGCCAGACCCTGCGTGAATCGGCGGATCTGATTGCGTCGCTCGCCGCAATCAAGCAGGCGGCGGCTCAGGCCAATGCAAGCCTTGGTCTTCTAGATCGGGCGCGCGCCGACGCCATCATCGCGGCCTGTATCGAGATCCGCGACGGTGCGCTGCACGACCAGTTCGTCGTCGATCTCATTCAGGGCGGCGCCGGCACCTCGACCAACATGAACGCCAACGAGGTGATTGCGAACCGGGCGCTCGAAATCATGGGATATGGGCGGGGCGATTACCAGCACCTGCATCCGAACGAGCATGTCAATCTCTCGCAATCCACCAACGACGTCTATCCGACGGCGCTGAAGCTCGCCGCATGGATCGGCGTTCACCGTCTCGTCGACGCCATGGCCGTCTTGCGCCGGTCGTTCGAGGCCAAGGCGATCGAGTTTGCCGACGTCCTCAAGATGGGCCGCACCCAACTGCAGGACGCCGTGCCGATGACGCTGGGGCAGGAATTCGGAACCTATGCGCTGATGCTCGCGGAGGACGAGGCGCGCCTTGCCGAAGCCGTCTCGCTGATCCGCGAGATCAATCTTGGGGCAACGGCCATCGGCACCGGCATCACCGCCCATCCTCACTATGCCGCGCTGGTGCGCGAGCGCTTATCTGCTATCGTCGGCGTCGATCTGGTGACCTCACCGGATCTGGTGGAGGCGACACAGGACTGCGGATCCTTCGTGCAGCTTTCGGGCGTCCTCAAACGCGTGGCGGTCAAGCTGTCCAAAACCTGCAACGACCTGCGGCTTTTGTCTTCGGGACCGCGCGCCGGGCTGAACGAGATCAACTTGCCGGCGCGGCAGGCCGGCTCCTCGATCATGCCGGGCAAGGTCAACCCGGTCATCCCTGAGGTCGTCAACCAGGTCGCTTTCGAAGTGATCGGCAACGACGTGACGATCACCATGGCCGCGGAAGCCGGCCAGCTTCAACTGAACGCCTTCGAGCCGGTGATCTTCTACAGCCTCTACCGCAGTCTCAGCCACCTGACCAATGCCTGCCTGACGCTCGAGGCGAATTGCATTCAAGGTATTACCGCCAACCGTGACCGGCTGCGACAGACGGTCGAGCAGTCGATCGGCATCGTGACGGCGCTGAACCCCTATATCGGTTATCGCAATGCTACGGAGGTTGCGCTGGAAGCGCATCATTCGGGACGGGGGGTCTATGAAATCCTTCTCGAACGCGGCCTTATGCAGAAGGAGCATCTGGATGCGGTGCTGCGCCCGGAAACGCTGACCCGGCCAAGCGAGAAGCTTTCTTTCTCGTAAGGCATGCGGCTCATTTTGTCCGGGGGCTTCTTTGCGAGGGGTCTCCGGCCGTCCGCCGTCTGTCCTGGAAGGTGTCGACCGGCAGATGAAGCTCTGGTCGCTTCATGTGCCGGCCAACACTCATGTATGTGGGATCACGCCGCCTTTGCTTGCGGCTTGGCGGCCTTGACATGGGTTATGCTGCGGCGACCGTCGATGCTGAAGGGAACATCGCCGTCAACCGTGGCACGGCGCACGACGCGGTGCTGGTCGCCATAGTCGTTGACGGCATAGTGCTGGGTTGCGCGGTTGTCCCAGATCGCGACATCTCCGGCTCTCCAGCGCCAGCGCACGGTATTTTCCGGGGCGGTGACGTAGGACTGGAACACCTCGTACAGTTTCGCGGAGTCGCTCTTCGACAGTCCGACAAGGCGCTGAACGAAGTTGCCGAGCAGCAGCGATCTTTCGCCGGTCTCCGGATGAACACGCACGACCGGGTGCTCGGTCTCGTAGATCGTGGAGGTGAAAACCTCTTCGAAAAACTTCTTCTCTTCGGCGGTGGCGCGAGGGCGCACGGCGGCATAGTCATAGGCGTTGCTATGAATGGCCCACAAATTGTCGGCCAGCAGTTTGAGCGGCGCCGGCAGGCTTTCATATGCGGCATGGGTATTGGACCAGATCGTGTCACCACCGGCCGCCGGAATGACGACGCCGCGAAGGACGGAGAATTTGGGATAGGCATCAACGAATGTGACGTCTGTGTGCCACTGGTCCGCCCGGCCGCCGCCGCGGCTGGAATCGAGGTTGAGGATGGAAGCCGTGCCGGCGACCGGTCCCTGGGTCGGATGAGGCACGAGATCGCCGAGCCGGCGCGTGAAGGCTTCCTGTTCGGAATCGTCCAGATGTCCCTGATCGCGGAAGAAGATGACCTTGTGTTTCAGGAGAAGCTGGTTGATGGCTGCCACCGTTGCATCCGAAAGATCTCCGCCAAGGCGGATACCTCTGATTTCGGCTCCGACACGGCCGGTCAGCGGAACGACATCGGATTCGGGAATGATCTGATTGACGAGAACCGGATTGCTCATGGAAATCTCCTGTTGATATTGGAAGAAGTCGGCAGGTCGCCAGCGCCCGAAGAAAGGTTCATCGGACGTTCGAAATCTCATCGCTGAAAGTCGACGGGGCTATGGAACCGTATAATCTATAAAATCTGTAGACAATAATTTCTAATTTTGCCTGTTTTCCTGAAACAGCTGTCTTCGATTTCCTCGCCGGGAGGGAGGCTGGCGGCCATTGTCATTTCTTCGTATGTACCGCCCGGCAGAGTGGGATCGCCGAGAAAAATATGCTTTGAGGCCGTAGATCGGCGCTCGGAAAGGAACTTTCGATGGCAACAGTCAAGCTTCTGTCGGACCAAGAGGCGGCAGCCATTCCAGCCGTGCAAGCCGTGTTCGATGACATCAGAGCGACACGCAAGACCGATTTCATCAACAATTTCTGGCGTGCTCTTGCAAACGATCCGGCAAATCTCAAGCGGGTATGGGAGACGCTCAAATCGGTCATGACGGTCGAAGGCGCGATTGATCCGTTGACGCGGGAGATGATCTACATCGCCGTGTCGACGGCCAATGCCTGCCAGTACTGCATTCAATCCCACACCGCAGCCGCCCGCACGCGCGGCATGACCGATGCCCAGCATGGCGAACTGCTAACGATCATCGGGCTTGCCGCGCAGACAAATTATCTCGCTCTCGCTATGCAGGTTCCCACAGATCCGGAATTCGAGGTGCGATAGGTAACGACGTCTCGGATCAAGCACATGCAACCAGTCCCGTCCGCAATCTCCCGCATCATCAGATGCGGGGAGTGTCACATTCCAACTTAGCTTAGCTTTGCGACTATCCCTTAGAGCGACTTCAGCACGATGCGATTACTCTCTCAAAACGCTCACATGTGCCTTCGATAGAATTACAAGATTGTCCGGTCTGACGTTGAGATAGTTGCGCCGCGTGCCGCAGACGGCTCCTCCGTCAGCAAAAATCTCTAAGATGCCCTTGTCGTGGATGACTCTCAAATCCGTTGCATCGGCAATGGCCGCGGCATAACGGATCGATCCGTCGTCTTGTGGCAGATGCACGGAGATACTTTGATCTTCCACCAGGATGGAAAATGACAATCGTCCGGCTTCGGTCGCGGTGATCCTTGTACCGTCTAGCATCCCGTTCAGTCGGATGTCGATGGACGCTTCTTCCAGAACATATCTGCCGGGCTCTGCGGAAGACAGAGGCGCATGAGGGAGAGCCTCCTCCACTTCGTCGGCGGGTCTCATACATATCCTGTTGCGCGCATCCAGCGATAGCTCGCGGGGTAACGACAACTCGCCGGAATACGGCGATCCGGCAGGCTTGCGGAACTCCCAATTGAAGAGCCACGCAAACGCGATCTGCCTGCCACCCGCCGCGAAGCTCTGCATCGCATAAAAGTCGCTGCCGAAATCGAGGAGTTGCAGCGCATCGGAGTCCGGAATGAAGCGGTCATCGGCGAAACTCCCGACGAGCCCATAGAGCAGGTTGTGTCGCCCGCTGTCAGGATCACAGTGTCCGACAAGTCCCATGATCAGCACCCATTTGCCGTCGATGGAAAAAAAGTCAGGGCATTCAACTGCCCTGGCGCCCTGCTCGCGGAAATAGGGCGGCGCACGGTACAGCGGTCCCAGGTATTTCCACTCAAGCAGATCCTCCGAACCATAAAGCAAGACTGCCGGGTCGCCATGAATAGAAGCTCCGAGCACCATGCGATAAGCGCCGGAGGCTTCATCCCACCACACCTTTGGATCGCGGAAATCGTGCTCAATTCCTTCGGGTCGTTGCTCGAGCACGGTCGAGATGCTTTCCGCCTTGATCATCCGCCGGTCCGGCCGGGCGATCTTCTGTATTTCTCGATAGCCTTTGAAAAGGTCATAGGCGGGCAGGCGTTCCGTATAGAAGAACATCAGGCTGCCATCCCTGTCCTGAAATGCATTGCCGGAGAATGCGCCTCCGGTTGCACCGAGACGCCAGAGGTTCTGCTCCGGATGGAGGAAAACCGGCATGTGTGTCCAAGTGAACAGGTCAGGGCTGGTAGCATGTCCCCAGTGCATTGGCCCCCAGTCGCCGCCGCATGGATGGAATTGATAAAACAGGTGCCAGCAGTCGCCGATCCTGCAGAGACCCACGGGATCGTTCATCCAGTTGCGACAAGGAGAAAAATGAATTCGAGGCCGCTGAGGATCGCTTCGCAGCCATGTGCCAATTTCGCTTCTTGCGCGAATTAGAATTTCATCCGTGTTGAATTCCCATAGCTTTATGCCGGCCTCCGCAACGGTTGCCGGATCGTAGGAGTAGGCCCAAAGGAATGCTTCCGGCCGGTCCCATTCAACGAGAACGCTGCCGGCCTCGCGGTGGTGATAGGAATAGTATGATGGATGAGCTTCGAAAGCGGGCACATGCCAGAGGGTCTCACCATATTGTGAAATGGTGACGGCCCCAGGGCCGGTTGCCCAGAATTCCAAACGCTCGCCCGAAGCAAATGAGACAATCGCTTTAGCCATTTGGAGACGCAATCTAAGTGAAGTACGGCCGGTCCGAAGACTGGCTCAAATTATGCAGGGGAGGACTTTCGGTCCCATGACGGCGGAAGAGGCCTTGCGGCTGCGGGTTCTATTGCCCAGGAACCGGATTGCCCCTGAATGCATTTACCGTTCTGTCCATCACCACTTGTTCGACATTTCCGGAGTCTAGGACTGTATTCCGTACGGAGTCCTTGTGCACCAGCACTGTCGTTACGTCGAGCGCTGTCGAATTCCCGACTGAAAGCAATGCGGTTACTTGTGTTGAAAAACAGGCGCTGTTTGGCGCATCGGTCCTGTCATTTTGAGGTATCTCGGTGGTGGCCACAATGTGATTGTTGGCTATGTAGTTTCCACTGCCGGAAACTACATTAATTATTACGGGTTTTGCTGCGGGAGGCCTGATATATTGAGCGTCTATGGTTTCCGAAATATGGTTCGCGATCAGCGAATTGTTGCTGCCGTCAATCTGCAAAAGCCCAAATAGATCATCCAAGCCGTTGTCGTACTTCTGCATCGGCGCCCATGGCTCGCGATCTCGCAGAAAGTGATTTGAGGAGACCAAATTCTCGCAGCAGTTAGCAGCAAAAACCAACATTCCTGGATAAAAGGAATGGAACCTATTTCCTGTGACCGAGGAGCGCACCACGCCGGAGAAATGGACACTGCTCGCTCCTCGAGGAAATACGTTATTTGAGGATACCAGAATGCCCGCGTAATTCTCGGCGTAAATTGAGTGTCCCCTATATCCGGCGCCGACGAAATTATTTGCTATTCTTGAGGCCTGCCCCATGCCTTTCAGTTCGATACAGTTGCCGCACTCTGCGATGAAATTGTTGTCTATTGCGAGCGCATCCGCATCATGAACAGTAACTCCATGCTCCAGGTAGATAAGGCCCATCCCGGTTATTCGGAATGAGTCATTGGCGCTGCCGACGTAAATTCCCGTTTTGCCATTCCTGTATGTGTTTTCTGCGTCGTTTTGCCCCGAACCATCATCGATGAAGTGCAAGCCATCGATGCAAAAGTCAGCAAACTCCACAGAGCTTATACGAGGATTTCCGCCGCGCTTGACATAAAACGCGGCACCAGCAGCCTCACCGTCTGCCGCCTCTGGAGAAATGTCCACAAGTATACGACTTCCGCCCGGCCACACCTCGTGCCAGTGGGCTAGCTCGCTTGCGGGTGTGTTGAAACGGATGCTCGACGACGTAAAACCATGCCCAGAGCCAACGATTTTCAGATAGCTCACGTCTATCACGACTTGAGTGACAAGACGATAATCGCCTGGCGGTATATAGATAACTGATCCAGGTTTTCCGCCGTCATTTGCATCGACAACCGCTTGCCTGTTTTTAATATCCGCAATGATGTTATTGATGACGGCGCCAATATCCTCACGAGGATTGCCTGCTGGATACTTCGTGACGTCGTAACAATTTTCGCTAAGCATTGTAATGCCTCCTCGGACGGCGAGAGTAATCTTGTTTTGTTTTGGCTATGCCATCACCAGATGCTGGTGCGGGTGTCCGGGTCAAAGAAGTGAAGTTCTTCGGCATCGACAGCTATGCGCGCGATGTCACCTGCTCGCACCGTGCTCTTTGGGGAAAAACGGGCTACAGCAGCTTTTTCGTCGCCGATGTCGGCGATGGCGTCCGGGTCGCCAGCATCGACCCAAGGTGCATCGATATTCAGATGCACCATGGATTCAGAACCTAGCGCCTCAACAAGAGTGACCGGGGCCGAGATCTCGGCGGGAGAAGGCCGGATTGCAGCGTCGTTCATGTGCTCGGGCCGGATACCGAGGAGAATTTGACGGTTAGACGCACCGTTCAGCGAGGGACGGCATTCGAAAACCCGGTCAGGAATTTCGAAACTGTTGCTGCCCAGGGTCACCGTCCTTCCATTCAGAACGGCCTCGTACAAGTTCATCGAGGGCGATCCGATAAAAGCCGCAACAAAGACGTTGTCAGGGCGGCTGTACAGGTTTTGCGGTGTGTCGACTTGCTGCAGCACACCGCCCTTCATGACAGCGACACGGTCACCCATCGTCATTGCCTCGACCTGATCGTGAGTGACGTAGATGGTGGTGACGTTTAGTTTTCTCTGGAGGCTGGCAATCTCGGCGCGCATCTGCACACGCAGTTTTGCATCGAGATTGGACAGCGGTTCATCCATCAGGAAGGCGGACGGCTGGCGGACGATCGCCCGACCCATGGCGACGCGCTGCCGCTGGCCGCCGGAGAGCAGCGCCGGTTTGCGGTCGAGCAGAGCCGTCAGTTCGAGGATGCGCGCGGCCTCATCCACGCGCCTGGCGATGACGGATTTTGGCAACCCCGCCATTAGCAGTGGAAAGGCGATGTTTTCGCGCACGGTCTTGTGCGGGTACAGCGCGTAAGATTGAAAGACCATGGCGATGTCGCGATCCTTGGGATCGACATCGTTGACGACCCTGTCCCCGATCCTGAGTTCGCCGCTCGAAACGCTCTCAAGGCCGGCGATCATCCGAAGCGCCGTCGATTTCCCACATCCCGAGGGACCGACAAACACCATGAACTCACCATCCCTGATGTTGAAATTCAGGTCGTGTAGCGCATGAAAGCTGTTGCCGTAGATCTTGTTGACGTTGCGTAGTTCTATACCGGCCATGTCTCCGCCTCCCTCATCCTTTTACAGCGCCGAAAGTCAGGCCGCCGACGATCTGCTTTTGAAGTGCGAGTGTTACGATGATGACGGGCAGCGAATAGAGCACGGCCGCCGCCGTCATCGCTCCCCAGGCAAGGCCATAGACTGAGTTGTATTCAGCAATGACGATCGGTGCCGTTTTGGTCGCCTCTGACGTCAGCAGCAGAGCGTAGAGGAACTCGTTCCAACTCGTGATGAAGGTAAAGAGCGCGGTGACGGCGATTCCGCCCGTCATGATCGGAAGAATGACCTTCAGAAAAGCCTGGAAACGGGTGCAGCCGTCCATGCGCGCCGCCTCTTCCAGATCCTTCGGAACGCCTTCAAAGAAGGCTGCCATGAGAAGAAGCGCAAGAGGTACCGCGGCTGATGTGTGGGCGAGCACCAGACCGGGAACGGTATCCAGCAGACCGAGCGACTTCAGAAGCTGGAACAACGGCACGCCGAGCGACACCGAGGGCACCATGCGCGTGACCAGCGCGAAAAGCAGGAACAGGGTGGTGATCCGGCGCCGGTAGTGGGTCGCGACATAAGCGGCCGGAACCGCCACAGCGAGGGAAAGGATGGTTGTCAGTACCGCCACCGTCAGCGAGCTTGCGAAGGCCCGCGGCAGGGTCGATGATTGCAGGACTTCGCGAAAATTCTGGAAAGAGGTCACGACGGGAAAGAAGCTCGGCGGGATCTGCTGGACATCCGCTGCCGGCTTGATCGACGTCATGAGCAGATAAACGTAGGGCAGCGCATAGGACAGGACGAGGACGAGCGCGGCGGAATTGATCACGATGCCGTTGAGATTCAGGCGGCGCGCACTAAGCATGGACCGGCCTCCATATCTTCCAATAGGCAGCGGCAGCCAGAAGCATCATGACGATCAGAAACAGCGTGCCGGAGGCCGACGCCTCGCCGAGATCGCCGAAGCGCACCATGCGCTGATAGATGTTCATCGAAAACACTTCAGAAGCGTGGTTGGGACCACCTTGCGTCTGAATCCAGATGAGGTCGAAAGTCTTGGCCGCATCCACCCCACGCACGATGACGACAACGGCGATCACCGGGCGCATCAGCGGCAGCGTGACATGCCAGAAGCGTTTGAACGCGTTCGCGCCGTCGATCCGCGCGGCCTCGAGCAGGTCTTTGGGAATGTTGGTTAATCCGGCGTAGGAGACGAGGGCGACAAAGGATGTCGTTAGCCAGATATCGGCGAAAGAAACGGAATAGATGACGATATCTTCATCGGACAACCAGGCAATCGCATCGGGGTCGCTGATGACGCCCAGATGGACGAGCCCGTAATTCAAGATGCCGATGTTCCCGACCAGGAGAAAGCGCCACAATAGGCCGGCGACAATGGGCGGCACCATTAATGGCAGCGTGAAGATCGTGCGGTGCCAGCGCGACTGGCCTGGGAGCGCCGTGAACAGCAGAGCGGCGCAGAAACCGAAGGTAAATTCGAAGAACAGCGCAAAGATCGAGTACTGAATTGTTCTGAATGCGCTTTCCGCGACGCGTTTCGAGGTGAGCGCATCGATATAGTTCTTGAGCCCGATCCACTCTCGTATGTGGGGAGTAATGGTATCGACCTTAAAAAAGGAATCGAACACTAAAAGCCCTACCGGGTATGCGACCAGCAAGCCAAGGATGGCGAGGGCCGGCGCAAGCATGCACAGCACGAATCGGTCTTCACCCGACATGGCGCTCTCCGAAAGCTGATGATGCGAGGAGGACCACCCCGGCCTCCTCGCCGCCGAGGGATTACTCGAGGATGTCTTCGATCGTTTCCTTGGCGTCCGCCAGGACCTTGCCGACATCCGCTTTGCACGTCAGGGCCTGTTGCACAGCTGGAAGAACCGCTTCGTCGACAATTTCCTGATATTTTTCGTTAAGCGGACGGCCTTGCGTCGCAGGAGCACTCAACGTCTCAAGCAGCGGCGTGAAATGCTCATAACCGGGCTTGCTGGCATAGCCGTTATAGGCCGAGTTCGTCGCAGCCAACCCAAGCGGCGCTTCGATACCCAGGGCATTGTTGGCGATCGCGAAAGCTATGAACTTCTTGGCCGCTTCCTTGTGCTGGGACGTCGACGGAACGACATTGTACCAAGGACCCGGAATTGCCCCGACTCCTGCATCGCCGGCCAGCATTGGGGCGACGCCGACCTTTCCGCTGACCTTGGAATCGGTGGGCGTCATCTTGTAGGCGTGCGCCCAGAATTTCATCATCGCTGTCTTGCCTTGATAGAACAGGTTCTGAGCCTCGCCCCAGCCGATCTCGTTCACGTTTTCGGGCACGGAATGATCGATGCAGTGCGGCGCGATGTAGAATTCGAGCGCCTTCCTATGCGCTTCGTTGTCGATGATCACCTTCCCATCCTTGTCGAGGATTACACCTGGCGAGCCCGCCTGAAGCACATGCGCCATCCATTCTTCGGAGAAGCTGCCGATCGTGTCGGTGCCCCAAAAGTCGGTCTTGCCGTCACCATCTGTGTCTCGGGTGAAGAATGTTGCGATGTCGCGCCATTGCTGCCAAGTCTTCGGCGGCGCGAGGGGATAACCATATTTTGCCTGGAACGCTTTCTGTTCCTCAGGCTTGTCGAAGAGGTCCTTGCGATAAAAAACAACTTCGGCATTGGCCCAAGCAGGCATGCCGATCAGTTTGTCACCGATCTTCGCGTCGGCAAGCAAGGCAGGCGGCAGGTCCTTGCGAACTGCATCGGTGAAAAGCGGCGCAAGGTCTTCGACATGGCTTGCGAATTTCGCGTTCCACACGACGTCGATCGTTACCACATCGAACGCCGACGAACCTGAGGCGATTTCGGCCGAAAACTTGTCGAAGACGCCTTGATAGGGAACGACGGTGAAGTCCACCTTGATACCGGTCTCGGCCGAGAACTTCTCTGCGGCTGCCTTCTGCAGCATTTCGCCGCCGCCTTCCACAAGGATATTGATGGTCTCGGCCTTGGCGGAGGCCGTAATGCAAACGAGCGCGAGCGCGCTGGCGCCAAGCAGTTTCTTCATGAGTTCCTCCCTTGTTCCGCCGGAAGCACTTGCCTCAGGCTGCTCCATTGTCAGGACCATAGGCGTGCTATGACGACGTTGTCAATTCCAATTGTCGACGTTGTCAGAAAAATATGTCGACGTTGTCATTTGTGTGGATTACAACAGACCCGCATCAGGAGAATTGGCGGAAATGGTAAGCATCGTGAGCGTCGCGAAAGCGGCAGGGGTTTCGAATAAAACAGTCTCTCGCGTCATCAATGGCGAGCCCTACGTGACTGAGGAAACCCGGGAGAGGGTGGAAAAGGCTATTCGGGACCTCGGCTATATCCCGAATATGGCGGCGCGCCTCATACGATCCAGCCGCTCCAACACCTTTGGGATTATCACCGATTATGTTTCCACGACGCCTTATTCGGTTGATATTGTCCGCGGAATTCAGGATTGGGCCAATGCGAATGGGAAAACCATCCTGATAGCCAACACCGGTGGTTCGTCCGAGCGAGAGGTGGAAATCTGGAAAATGTTCCAGTCCCATCGCATTGATGGAGTCCTGTATGTAACCATGTACCGCCGCATTGTGGATCCGGAGACCGGCGATGTCAGCATTCCAACCGTGATGATAAATTGTCGGCCGCAAACAAGGGAGCTCCTGCCGTCTATCGAGCCCGATGATTATCAGGGGGCGCGAGATCTTACCCGGTATCTCCTTGAACGGCGTCATCGCAGAATCGGTTACATCCGGCTCAATCCGATCCTATTGGGAGCCGAACTGCGCTTGGATGCATTTCGCCGAACGACAAGCGAATTCGGTCTCACAGAGAACGACCTCTCTATCAGCCTGGGCATGGATGGGCCTGTTGGGGCAGAAAACAACTACGTCTTTGCTGCAGCGACCGAAATGCTCAAACAAGACGACCGTCCGACTGCGATCATGAGCGGCAACGACGAAATGGCAATTCAGATCTACATTGCTGCCATGGCACTGGGATTGCGGATTCCACAAGATGTCAGCATCGTCGGCTTTGACGATTTTCGAACAGTCACTATGGCGCTGAAGCCAGAGCTGACCACGGCGGCGTTACCATACTACGATCTCGGCCGAGAGGGTGCGCAGTGCCTGAACGATTTGATAGCGGGCGAGAAGATTTATCCGGGCAGTCGAGTTGTCTCTTGCAAGCTGGTTGAACGTAGCTCTGCGACCTTTAGCCCTCATTAGGCGCGAGAATCTCTACTGCCTGCCTCGAATGACCACGTCTGGTTTGAGCGTTGCCACAGCTGAATGAGCTCCGCCAGATAACCTTGTTTTGCCTATGAAAATCAGAGACCGTCGAAGGCCGATTTTGGATGCTGAAACGCATAATCCTGAATCGAGCGACAGCCTTCACCCACAATATTCAACTGAACTTCAGGAGTAGAATCGTCGCCATCACGGCGCTCAGCACGATGAGAAAGCGGGCCAGGAACGATGTCAATGGTGCCGGGGAAGTGGCATCGGCGACGGAGGAGAGGGCGGCATTGAGCTTCTTGCACGACAGGGCGCCCTACGCCGGGGTTTACTCCGGTTTACCTAATCGCGGTGAACGCCTGGATGTGAGATACTGAATATGCGGCAGATCAGCCGATCTGCCCGATTGTTGAGGAGGATGTCCTATGCCACTGTTCATAATCACAGGGTGCTATTCAGCCGCGGCAGCGAAGGGAATGATCGCCGATCCATCGGACCGGGAAGCGGCGGCCCGTGCCATCATGGAAGCAGCAGGCGGGAAACAGCATTCTTTCTACGTCACGACCGGCGAAACCGACTGGATGGTAATCGCAGAATTCCCCGACGGTGTTGACCTGATCCCCGCGCTTCTTGTCGTCGGCGCATCGGGAGCAGTATCGAATATCAAAACCGTGCGAGCGTACACGGGTGCCGAATTCAAGGCCGCCCAAGAAAAGGCGGGCAAAATCGCATCTGCCTACAAAGCCCCGGCAAAATAAGCAGACCACTTGTTGAATTATCTTCGGCAGCGGATGTTCGATCCGTTGCCGGTTCGTTTCCGGCATCGCTGACAGGCGGAGAGGTCAGGCATTCGGGCAGGTGAGTGCGTAGATCCGAAACTGTGGGTGCACAGTCCAAGAGTGCGTGACCGAAGTCCAAAATTATCTGGCGATACTCAACTTCATCCTTGAACCCACCCGGCTTACATGTAAATGTGGCGGCTAGGTTGAAATGTCCGCTGTTGCGCAAAGTAGAAATGTCACTTTGGGGCGTCTTCAGCCATTTAGAAATGCGACACTCGACATCTCCACTTGCACTGAGGCAAGCCCCCGACCGGACCGGCTGGGCCGGGTTGCAAGGGAAGGAGGGGGCGGGTGAAGCACACCTCTTCGGCTTTAGCTTTGAGTCTCTTCAATCGACCATTCACTCCGCAGCATCAAGCCGCGACAGTGCCTTCTGGCGCCGCGCAAGGACCGCCGGATCGTTCATGAAATCCTTCCGCCGTCCCGGTCCGTGAGCACGTCGCACATAGCCGTTCTTCTCGCTGTTGGTCTTCACAGCCGGCTTCGACTGCTGCTCCTGGCGCTCCTTGATATAGGCCAGAACATCCCCCAATCGCTTGTTCTCGATAATCGCCGCATGCGTCACCCGCTGGTCCTTGTCGAAGGTCTTGTAGGGCAGGGAGTGCCCCTTCCAGCGCACATCCAGGCGGCCATCGGCATAGGCGTAGGTCTCAACATAGCGACCGGCCAGACCGCGCGTCACCTCAGTCTCCTCCAGCATGATCCGCTTGCGTTCAAACGAAAACGTCAGCTGCGATCCCACATAGCGCTGCTCGCGCTTGCACAGGATCTCTTGCAATCGATCCGGCGCCAGATTCATTGGCCGATGCAGGTCATCGCACCGGGCAGGGGCAATCGCAAACCGCGCATTGTAATCCGCCATGAAGCCAGGCAGAAACGCGTTGCCCGCCTCCATGGTGTCGATACCGGCCAGTCGCAGTTCCTTGACCAACCGATCCTGCAGCGTCCGGTTCATCCGCTCGACACGGCCTTTGGCCTGACTCGAATTTGCGCAAAGAATCTCGATATTTAGTTCCGAGAGTGCACGCCCGAACTGGGTCATGCCCTGGCCGCCTCTGGCGTCCTTCTTCGCCACCCGGAACACCGAATGCTTGTCGGAATAGAAGGCAACCGGAGCACCATGCGCCTTCAGATAGAGCGCCAATGCCTCGAAATAGCTGAAGGCGCTTTCCGAGCGGACAAAGCGCAACTGCATCAATCTGCCGGTCGCATCGTCGACGAACACCAGCAGCGAACACGGATCACCGCGGCCCTCAAACCAGCGGTGCTCGGAGCCGTCGATCTGCACCAGCTCGCCACAGGCTTCGCGCCGCAACCGCGGCTGATGAAACGTTCGGCGCTGCTTGCGCGACAGCCACAGCCCGGCATCAACCATCCAGCTGCGCAACGTCTCGCGCGACACACGCAATCCATCTCGCTCGGCAAGCTTCTCGGCCGCCAGCGTCGGGCCGAAGTCTGCATAGCCTTCGCGAACCAGCGTCACCGCGTAATCGCGCACACCATCACTGATCCGGTTGTTCGACGGCCGGCCGATCGCCTTGTGCCGGATCGACGCTGCGCCGTCAGTCTTGATCCGCTCCAGCAGACGACGCACCTGACGTGTGCTCAGATCAAGCACATGTGCCGCCGACACCAGCGTCATGCGGCCGGCAATCACCTTCGACAAAATCTCGATCCGCTGCACATCACGCTCGCTCATCGCTATCAGTCCCATCCGCAATCTCCCAGGTCATCAAAACCCGGGGAGAGTGACATTCTTACTTTGCAGAAACAGGACACTTTAACTTTGCGGCTACATGTAAAAAGCGGCGTAATCTGTCTTATGGAACTTGATGGCGCAAGGCAAAGCTGCTGGATAATTCCTTGAGATATACCGTTTGGGTGCCTTCCACATCAACGTGCGAGCGTTAGCCAATCACCGATCGTTGTCCCGACACGTCGCATGGAACGTGTTGCTGAGATGGCCGGGCGCTCGGTTGCTATGGTCTTTCGAACCTCCCGCGGGCTGAGCCCGAATTCATGGCTGAACGCACGCGTGAAATTGGCTGCAACATCGAAGCCGGCGGCCTCGGCAATCTCTGAGATCGACCTGTTGTCGGTCGGGTTAGTAATATCCGCATAGGCCTGCAGCAATCGGCGCTTGCGAATGTAGTTGAAGACGCCCCCGCTCGTTTCGAACAATTGGTAGAGCCGCGTCCGCGAGATGCCCAGCGCACGGCACATGACCTCTGGCGTTAAGCTATCCGAATGTAGATTGAGGTGAATATAGCGATGCGCCCGCTCCATCAGCCCCATATTGGTCTGTTCCTGACCGCGATCCAAACTGGTGGATGATGCAGCGCACGCAACGACCATATCGCCAATCGTCCGTATGATCCGCGGCACCTCTTCCACTGTCAAATTGCTCAGGTTCGCCTCCAGCCCGTTGATATAGCTGACGAGCAATTCAGCCAGGCTGCCGGAGAAGGCTATGTTGTTGGCGCTCTGCAGAAGACTCGCATCACGAGTCAACAGTTCATAGGGCAGGAAGACCAGCACAGCGGCTGAATCGGTCATCCGCCCGCGGTACGGAAAACCTAGAGACCTGAAAAATATTTCACCCGGCCCGGTCTCCGTTACATGCCGATTAGCCTCGGTCCAGGCCCGGCCGCTGCGCAGTACGCCGACGTTCCAGTGATCGATAGGACTCGATCGCAGCATGGCCTGGTCGCGAATATAGCTGCACGCCTGCGCGCGCTGCTGAACGATGAGGATATCGCCGAGATGCCAGCCGGTCTGTTCCGCAAGGAAACCGTCTCCCTCTGATTTGCCGTCCGGCAGATGAACATCCACAAGCGGCGCCACATGTGATCGCCAAGCCTGGAACTGTTCTTTGGGTGGCAGGTCGTGCGTCGAAAATCGCACGGGCACCAGCGCCGGTGGAATGTCCACCCGATGTTCTTTCTGGGGGGGCGGTTCGCGCGGCCAGCGCCGCCGCTCCAAGTGGGCCGGCCATTCCTGTCCCGCAGGGGGGTCATCTCCAGATTCTGTAACCATCCAATTCCTCCAGCGCATAAGCCATCCGGGCTGTTGAGACTGAAGCAAACAATGTTTTCGCGGGCTGAACCGCGCAGCCATCCGCCAGCGGAATTGGCTAAAGCTTTACGTGCATAAGCTACTTATCATATTCCTCTGCGAGCAGAAATGGACGGACCGATAATTTTCTGGATGCTGCGATAACGACAAGTGCGTTCCGTTCATATATCTAAATAAGCAATGGTTCATTCCGACAGAAAGTTCGGGAGTTCCAAATACTTAACTGCCGGTGCAATGTAGTGTCGAAGCGCCGAGAACACAAAACGACACTTGTTCAAAACAAAAGATGCAAACATGGGAGGATAGGTCGTGAACTATCGGAGAAGTAAATCGTGCGCGCCTTGCGCAAGCGTTGGATTGCAACAGGAATCATTCCGAGGGTGCGCCAGTAAAATCCTACGGTCCGTCGTGCAGACTGATGCGAGACGCTCCTGAGGCCGACATCGGCAAATAATGGCGCGCGAGGGGTTGCGCGCAGCCGAGGCCATACATGTCTATGCGTAATGGCTCGAGGTCTGTACGCAACCCTACAATATCCACTTATCGTCGAATTTCTTTACGCTGCCCTTTCAATGGCAGAACGGAGGCTAAGATGACTACCGTATGTGATGAGAACGTTATCCAATTGAAGCCGATTTCGAGCTGCAGACGAGAAGTCGAAGTCGCAATGGTGGAAATGCTCGTCAGTTTGCAGAAACGTGGATGGTCGGCCGCGGAATTGGCATTGACACTCGCAGACGCCTCGGAAGATCTCGTCATGCTGATCGCGACCAAAGAACTTCGGCCGCATTAGAGCCGTTCCTGGCAAGGTGAGAAGCGGTTTCCCGTCCCGAATTGCGGCGCTGAGTATGCAATAATCAGCTGGATCCGTCTATGCGACAGGGACGGATGGTCGCTCTTGAGGGATAGGAACACGAGCCGCGATAAGACTTGCGTACCATAATGTTGATTTACTGAAGGATCGCTCAAAATCCGGCGGCACGCTGAGCCTCAAAAGACTCTTCGATCCCGCCGGATATTGTGAGACCTCAGAGGAAAGAGACAAGCAGATCTGCCGCCATGGCAGTAGTGATCACCTTCTCGAACTATTGGCCAGATCGTTCGTCGAGGATGGACAGCGCGTCCTGCAGTCTGAGCGCCGCCAGCGCTTCCGTTGCCTCGTCCGGAGACCATCCTGCTTCAAGCGCTGCAGAAAGAACCAGCGATTCCGTTTGAAGTTCGAGCTTCTCATAAAGCGGCTCGATGGCCTCGCGCGCGGTGACAACGTGCTGATCGGGCGGAGTGATGGGCGTCGCAGCAACCGTAGGCATAATGCTCCTCCTTTTAAACACTAAGGTTCGAAACCCAATTGCCGGCATGCTTGTTCCGTTCACAACACATTTTTTGGCCGTATCACGGCTGACGGAAACTGTTCCGAGGCTCTGGACGATCGCAACTTCGCCTGTCCTCGGCATCTATGGGGCTTGCAGCGAAGATCTTCGCTGGATGTGAACGAACGGACAGGCTACCGCACAATTGCCGAAAGCGGAAGCGACTTGCGGTAATCATTGAGTGCCGCCGCTATGAAGAACGCCTCCACATCCAGCGAAATTTCCTCCATTTCAGAAAGGCACGTATGACGATGACCGGCGGTATCTTCCTGTGGTCGCCGACGGTCCCCTGCTTGGCGACCGGTGCGTTTGCATCGAGGAGAAACGCGATCAACGTGGCTGGATCCTTGGCCTCAAGGCCGAGCCTGTCATCCGACAGATGCAGTCCCTGCTCGCCTTCGGTAAAGCTCTGCCCATCAACGACGATTGAGCCACTGAAGACATAAAAGTAGAGATCTCTGCCCTGTTTCCGCGGGAATTCTGTCCGTGCGCCCGCCTCCAGCCGAATGTCGAATATGTCGACGGCGTTGCGGATATAATACGGCGCGCCCTCCCCTTCCGGGCCGACCAGATGCCGCCAGAAATTCGCCGTGGCCGCAGGGATTGAGCCGTATTGGATTTTCGGCTCCAGACCGATGGCGCGCGGGCGAACAAGGATCTGCAGCATGCGCAGCGGCGGATCGGAGGCGAGCGTTTCTTCGGAGTGCCAGAAGCCTGTTCCGGCATTCATCACCATCAGATGGTCGCGGTCGATGACCAGGCGGCCGGTGGCCTTGTCGTCGTGACGCATCACGCCTTCGGGCACCCAGGAAACGATCTCGTCGTTTCTGTGCTCATGCATCGCGATCAGCCGGCCAGGATCGAGAATGGATTCGACGACCATTGCGAGAGGGCCATGGCCGTGGTCAACCGGCCTGGGCTTCAGCCACCCGGGCATATTGATGTGCGCGACGAAACCTCCAGCATCCCGCACCACGAATGTTCGTTCGCCTTTGAGCAGCATCGCGTCCTCCATGCCTGCCAGGCTATGACGACACCACGTCTTCCTGAAGATGCCGATGAATGGCCTTAGTGGCAATTTGAAAACATCCGCCGCAATCGATTCGCTGACGGGATCTCCAATGACTATCGACGCCGCACGAAATCCGCATCCGATCTATTTTGCCGGCGCTTTTGCTACGGGTGGGCTCCTGACGTTCATGGTGCACCTGAATGGCGAGCTGGCACGTTATGGCAATCCGCTGTTCTCCTCTTGGACCGCTCACGGTACCGGCATCATTGCCGCCGTCATTCTTCTCCTGCTGATCCACCGGCGAGACACGCCAACGCGGGGCAACACCCCCAAGGCGCCCTTATGGGCCTATTTCGGCGGAATATCCGGTGCGGCAACGGTCATTCTAACCTCCACTGCGGTCAATTCACCGCTCGGGCTCTCCGGCACCCTGGCTCTGGGCCTGGCCGGTCAGGTTGTCTTCAGCGCCGCCGCCGATAGTTGGGGACTGTTCGGGCTGCCAAAGCGACGTCTCGATACACGGGACGTCGCGGCGCTCGGCTTGGTCGTGACGGGTGCGGCCCTGATTATCCTGTTCGGGCGAGGTGCGGCGTGACGGTCTTCGTTTTCCTCGCGAGCCTGGGCGGCGTGCTTGTCGGCCTCAGCCGCCAGCTCAATGGGCGTCTGAGCATCTCCACGACGCCGCTGATCGCATCCTTCTGGAATCACGCCGTAGGGTTCGCCGTACTCACCTGCCTCGGCCTCTTCATCGGGGGCCTGTTTCCCCAGCGCGCCGCCGAGGCGCCCTGGTATGCCTATCTAGGCGGTCCCATCGGCGTGATCTTCGTGGCCGTCGGCAGTTGGGCAATCGCGCGGATCGGTGCGGTCAACTCGGCTCTACTGATCAACGGCGGGCAGATGGTAACGGGGGTGGCGTTTGCTTACATCAGAGCCGTTCCGGCGTCGTTCTGGGCGAACGCCAGCGGAATTGTTCTCATCGTCGGCGGAATGATGGTCAGTCGAGGACGGCGCAAGGTCGACCGTTCGCAATAGCCGGGCGCGACATTTGCCAGTCGGCGGTGATGTCCCCCGCCGCTTCAAGCCGATGTATTCTCAAGCGAGATATTTGCTGAACCAGTCGACCGTTCGCTGCCAGGCGAGCTTGGCTGCCGCCTCGTCGTAGCGTGGCGTGGTGTCATTGTGAAAGCCGTGATTAACGTCGGGGTAGATATAGGCCTCGTAGGTTTTTCCTGCCGATTTCAGCGCGGCTTCATAGGCTGGCCAGCCTTCGTTGACGCCCTTGTCCAGCCCGGCATAGTGAAGAAGCAATGGCGCCTTGATCTTCGGCACGTCTTCGGCGCGCGGATGCCGGCCGTAGAAGGGCACCGCTGCGGCCAGTTCGGGATAAGCGACCGCCGCAGCGTTGGCGACGCCGCCGCCGTAGCAGAAGCCTGTGATGCCGACCTTGCCGGTGGTGAGATCACTCCTCATCAGGAACTCGACCGCCGCGAAGAAGTCGTTCATCAGCTTTTCCGGATCGACCTTCTGCTGGAGCTCCCGCCCCTTTTCGTCATTGCCGGGGTAACCGCCGACCGACGTCAGGCCATCCGGCGCCAGTGCGATGAAGCCCGCCTTCGCTACACGCCGCGCCACATCCTCGATATAGGGATTGAGGCCTCTATTCTCGTGAACGACGACCACGCCTGCGACCTTGCCGGCGGCCTTTGCGGGGCGCACGAGATAGCCGCGGACATCTCCGTTTCCGTTGGGAGAGGGATAGGTAATGTATTCGGCTGATATATTGGGATCGGTGGACTCGACCTGGGTGGCCAGCGCATAATCGGGGCTGAGCGACGCAAGAATGGCGGCTGCCGTGATGCCACCGACCGCAAATTTGGCGGCGCGGTCGAGAAACTCGCGCTTGGTGATTTTCCCATGCGCATAATAATCGTAAAGTTCGAGAAGTTCCTGCGGGAAATCCTTGGCTGTCATACGGGTCATAATTGCTCCTCCTTGCCTCGGCTTCTCACGGCATCCTACACACGAGGAATAGCGAGTCCTTTCAACCTTTCGCGAGCCCTTGCGTGATCAGCGGCGCAGGGCGCGTCCATCCGCCGTCCTTTGCCTGAAGGTGCGCCGTGTTCCATTTGCCGCAGCATTCGGCCTCTCTCTGCACAAAATCGACAGCCGCCTACCGATATATGAAAATCAATTTCATGCGCGTGCTTCGATGCCCGTTTTCTATTGACGCCTCCGGATTTTTGTCCCAACTTAAAGAAAATAAATTACTTAACTGGGAACATGATCGGCATGAAAGTAGGAATCATCGGGCTAGGATTCCGGCTGGGTTATCTCGGCTATGTCTTCAAGGCGATCGACAGCAGTTTTGACATTGTGGGCTATGTGGATCCGGAACCTGCCGGGCTCCCCGGATTGACGGAAAAGGGAATTTCGGTCGGCAAGGCCTACGCTTCGCCGGAAGAGCTTCTCGCCTCGGAAAAGCTCGATCTGCTGATGATCGGCTCCCCCAATCACCTGCATCTCGATCATATCCGGCTCGGGCTGCAAGCCGGTCTCAAGGTTTTCTGCGAAAAGCCGATCGTCACGACAATCGCGGAAAGTATCGAGCTTGCCCATCTGATGGCGAAATTCGGCCATCAGCGGCTGATGGTCGGTCTCGTGCTGCGTTATTCTCCTCTTTACAAGGATTTGCGCGCCATCCAGGCCGAGGGCAAACTCGGGCAGATCGTGTCGATCGAGGCTTCCGAACATATCGAGCCCTACCACGGCGCCTTTTTCATGCGCGACTGGCGCCGCTACGAGCGCTATTCCGGCAGCTTCATGCTGGAGAAATGCTGCCACGATCTCGACCTTTATAATGGCGTCGTCGGAGCGCGGCCCGAGCGCGTCGCCAGTTTCGGCGGACGCAAGAGCTTTACTCCCGCCAACGACCCGGCGCGTGAAGGCATCAACGATCTCGAGCTGTTCCATCGCAAGCCGAGCGGCTGGATGGGATCGGACAAGGTCTTCGACAGCGATGCCGACATTATCGACTATCAGGTGGCGATCGTCGAATATGCCAATGGCGTCGGCATGAACTTCCACACCAATTTGAACGTGCCCGACCAGTTCCGCCGCTTCGCCATCATGGGTTCACGCGGCATGGCCGAAGGCGATTTCGTTCGCGGCTATCTCAACGTCCACGAACAGCTGACCGGCCAAAAAGTGGTCGAGAACACATATGCCGCCACCGAACTCTCCCAGCATTACGGCGCCGACGAACAGATGGCGAGCGATCTGCTCGAAAGCGTCCGCACCGGGCTCGAGCTTCCCGTTTCCACCCTGAATGCGCTCGAAGCCGGCATTCTGGCGCTGGCGATGGACGAAGCGAGGATGAAGAAGACTGTCGTCGACCTGCGTCCCGTCTGGGATCGCTTCGACGAGGCCCTTCACGCTAAGGCAGCTTGAGGAGGGCGGCAGGATGGGTGTTCAGAGAAGCACGGTCATCTTCGCCTGGATCCTTCTCCTTCCGGCCGTTCTCTATGTTCTCGCAATCGTCGCCTATCCGCTGGTCGATACGTTCATACTCTCCTTCACCGATGCGTCGCTGAGGAAGACCACCAATTGGGTCGGCTGGGTCAATTACGACAAGATCTTCAATGAACGCTTTGCCGAGGTCATCATTCGGACCTTCGTCTGGACCTTCTTCTCCGTCGCCCTGAAAATGGTGATCGGCACGTTCGGCGCATGCATGCTGAATGCCGCCGTTCCTGGCCGCTCCCTGTTCCGGCTGTTGACCATGCCGCCATGGATCGTGCCGATGGCGATCGGCATCTTCATGTGGGGCTGGATGTATAACGGCCAGTTCGGGATGATATCGGGCCTTTTGCAGCGCTTCGGCCTCGTCGACGGCCCGGTCGCCTTCCTCGCCTATGGAAGTACGGCCTTCTGGGCGACGATCGTCACCGACGTGTGGATCGGCGTGCCGCTGGTGACGATCTATTTCCTGGCGGCGATCCAGTCCATTCCGAAGGATCTCTACGAAGCCGCCTGGACCGACGGCGCCGGCCGCTGGTACCGCTTCCGCCGCATAACCCTGCCGCTGATGGTGCCCGCCATCATCACCATGTCGATGCTATCGCTGATCGCCACCTTCAATTCCTTCGACATCATCTGGATACTGACGCAGGGCGGGCCGAGCGGCGAGACGACGACGATGATCATCGACACCTATCAGACGGCGATCGGTTCGAAGAAATATGGGGAAGGTGCTGCGCGCGCCGTGCTGATCTGCATCTTCCTGTCGCTCTTCTGCTTCGCCTATTTCCGCGTCACCCGCCGCCTCAACCCGGAGAAGCGCGCATGAGCAGCCCCGCCATGATCGACCGTTACCGCTGGTGGGAAATCATCCTGATCTATTGCGGCATCGCCGTTTTTCTCTTCTTCGTGCTGGCGCCCTTCTTAGAAGGTTTCCTGGTATCGCTGAAGCCGCTCAGCCAGCTCTTCTCCTCGCCCTACCGCTTCTGGCCGGAGAACGGCTCGTTCGAAGCCTACCGGACAATGTGGATCAGCGTGCCAGGTTTTGCCCGCTATATCTTCAATTCCTTCTTCATCTCGACCGTCGTCACGCTGATCGTGCTCTGCCTCGTCATTCCCGCGGCCTATGCTTTCGCGAAGTTCGAATTCAGGGGCATGGGCATTCTGCTCGGCGCCTTCCTGACGGTGAACATGTTTTCCGGCGCCGTGCTCTTGATTCCGCTCTTCCGCTTGATGCGCAGCATGGGCGTACTCAACACCTATCTCGCCATGATCGTGCCCGGCGTCGCCTTCCTGATCCCGTCGGCGATCTGGCTGCTGCGCACCTATATGATCCGCATTCCCCAGGAGCTCAACGAAGCAGCTTATATGGATGGCGCGAGCCATTTCTACACGCTTCGCCGCGTCATCCTGCCCATCGCGATGCCGGGAATTATCGTCGTCGCCATCACCACCTTCATCGGCGCCTACGCCCAGCAATTCATCTTCGCGCTGACCTTCAACTCGAAGACCGAATACATGCCCCTGCCGGTGGGGCTCTTTGCTTACTTCGGCAAGCAGGAGGTCATCTGGAACGAACTGATGGCGGCCTCCTTCGTCGGCATCGCTCCGGCCATGGTCGTCATCTTTTTCCTTCAGCGTTATCTCGTCGGCGGTCTGACCGCCGGTGCGGTGAAACAATAAGAGCAAAAACGAGTGAACAGCTAACAACCACAATGGGAGTCACGACGTGAGCATAACAATCAAGACAGGCCTTATGGCGCTCGCCCTGCTCGGTTCGACGGCACTGACCGCGGTCACTGCCCATGCGGCCGACAAGGAAATCAGCTGGATCTATTGCGGCGACACGATCGACCCGATCCACACCAAATACATCAAGCAGTGGGAAGAAAAGAACGCGGGCTGGAAGATCACGCCCGAAGTCGTCGGCTGGGCGCAGTGCCAGGACAAGGCAACGACGCTCGCCGCCGCCGGCACGCCTGTTGCCATGGCCTATGTCGGCTCGCGAACGCTGAAAGAATTCGCGCAGAACGACCTCATCGTTCCGGTACCGATGACGGAGGATGAAAAGAAGAGCTACTATCCGAACATCGTCGACACGGTGACCTTCGAAGGTAACCAGTGGGGCGTGCCGATCGCCTTCTCGACCAAGGCGCTCTACTGGAACAAGGACCTCTTCAAGCAGGCCGGCCTCGATCCCGAGAAGCCGCCGAAGACCTGGGCCGAAGAGATCGAGATGGCGAAGACGATCAAGGAAAAGACCGGGATTCCCGGCTTCGGTCTCGTCGCCAAGACCTTCGACAACACGATGCACCAGTTCATGCATTGGGTTTACACCAACAACGGCAAGGTGATCGATGCCGAAGGCAACGTCACGCTCGACAGCCCGCAGATTCTCGCCGCGCTGAAGGCCTACAAGGATATCGTCCCTTACTCCGAGGAAGGCCCGACGGCCTATGAACAGAACGAAGTCCGCGCCATCTTCCTCGACGGCAAGGTCGCGATGATTCAGGCCGGCTCGGGTGCGGCCGACCGTCTGAAGGCTACGAAGATCAGCTGGGGCATCACGACGCTGCCGCTCGGTCCCGACGCCAAGGGCCCCGGCACGCTGCTGATCACCGACAGCCTCGCGATCTTCAAGGGGTCGGGGGTCGAGGACAAGGCGACTGAGTTCGCCAAGTTCATCACCTCGCCGGAGGTTCAGTCGGAATACGAACTGCAGGGCGGCGCCGGCCTCACGCCGCTGCGTCCCTCTGCAAAGGTCGACGAATTCGTCGCCAAGGATCCCCACTGGAAGCCTTTGATCGAAGGCATCAGCTACGGCGGCCCGGAACCGCTCTTCACCGACTATAAGGGCTTCCAGAACTCGATGATCGAGATGATCCAGTCCGTCGTAACCGGCAAGGCCGAACCGGAAGCCGCGCTGAAGAAGGCTGCGGGCGAAATCGAGGCCTTCAAGTAAGCTAGCCTCAAACGCCGTGGGATCGCGGAGCGACAATCCGCGATCCCTCCCCTGACGATAAACGTGCGACGAAGGCCGCCGCGGAGACAGATTTTTGGGACAGCTTCTTCTCAACAAAGTCCAGAAGTTCTATGGCGACTACGAAGTTCTCAAGGGCGTGCAGCTCGAGGTAGGCAATGGCGAGTTTGTCGTTTTCGTCGGCCCGTCGGGCTGCGGCAAGTCCACGCTCCTGCGCATGATCGCCGGTCTCGACGCGACGACCGCGGGCGATATCGTCATCGACGGCGTCAGGGTCAACGACCTGCCGCCGGTCAAGCGCGGCATCGCCATGGTGTTCCAGTCCTACGCGCTCTACCCGCATATGACGGTTTTCGAGAACATCGCCTTCCCGCTTCGCGTCGAGAAGATGGAAGAGTCAAAGCTCAAGGCAAAGGTCGAAAACGCCGCCCGCATCCTGCATCTCGACCAGCGGCTGCAGCAGAAACCCGGCATGCTTTCGGGCGGCCAGCGCCAGCGCGTTGCGATCGGCCGCGCCATCGTGCGCGAACCGAAGATATTCCTGTTCGACGAGCCGCTTTCTAACCTCGACGCGGCGCTGCGTGCCGACATGCGCATCGAACTTGCCAAGCTGCACAGGGCCTTGAAGGCGACGATGATCTATGTGACGCACGACCAGGTCGAAGCCATGACGATGGCCGACCGCATCGTCGTGCTCGACGCCGGCAACATCTCCCAGACGGGCGCGCCGCTGGAGCTCTATCACAAACCGGCAAACCAATTCGTCGCCGGCTTCATCGGCAATCCGAAGATGAATTTCCTGCCGGTAACCTGCAAAGGCGTCAGCGCCAACGGCGTCGAAGTGGAGTATCAAGGCCAGACCGCCGTTCTGCCGGTGAGGCCGCGCGAGGGCATGGCCGGCAAGACCCTGACGCTCGGCATCCGGCCGGAGCATATTCAGCTGAACGGCGGCGATATCGTCTTTAGCGTGACGCCAACGGTCATCGAGCGCCTCGGTGCCAATACGGTCGCTTACGCCTCGCTCAACGGGGAGGCCGAGAATTTCTGCGCCATGCTGCCCGGCAGCGTCGGCATCCGTGCGGATGCGCCTGTTTCGACTGGCATCAATGCCGCCGATTGCCATCTCTTCGATGAGGCGGGCATTGCCTTCGAGCGGCGGGTGGAGCTGACCGAAATCGATATGAACGTGATCAACCCGACGGCGGCTTGAATCGACTGGCTCCGTGTGGGCGGTCATCCTACAATAAGTCCGTTCGGAAGTGAATTGACAGCCGCCGCAGAGCTGCATCCGCCGGATGACTTCAGAGCCGGCCACGACACAGATGCCATGCTTGCATGCCGGACGCCTGGCATATAAAATCGCACAATGGTTGATCGTTCATCCCAATCTTCGACGCCAATTCCCACGGACGCACTAAGCGAAGTTCTACAGGACTTTCGCCTGAGCGGTGTCAACTACGGCCGTTGTGAGCTACGCGATCCATGGAGCATCGCCTTTCCGCAGCAACAACTGCTTCGCTTTCATTTTGTCAGTGAAGGACCATGCTGGATCCATACTGAAGCCCAGGGATGGCAGGAGTTGCAAGACGGCGATCTGGTGTTGTTGCCACAGGGTGTCGAACACCGGTTGGCCAGCAAGCCTGATGTTATCGGGGACTCGCTTAAGAGCTGCCAGGTTACCAAGTTGGGAGGCAATGTCTGCGAAGTGGTGCAAGAAGGAACAGGAACGACGAGCACCCTGTTCTGCGGTTCCATGGCTTTGGGTGCGAACGCCCTCAACCCGTTGATCGCTCTGATGCCACCGATTATCAAGGGTTGTGATGTTGCTGGCAATGATCCGGTCGTCGGCCCCCTCCTCGCCGCCATGACGGCAGAGGCGTCGCAGCCCCAGATCGGCAGCGCCACGGTTTTGTCACGCATGGCCGACGTACTCGTCGCGCGGCTTATTCGCTGCTGGGTCAATTGCAGCGGAGCCTCGACCAGCGGCTGGCTCGCTGCGATCCGTGATCCCCATATCGGTCGAGCGCTGGCAGCAATGCACCGAGATCCCGGCCGCGACTGGACGCTGGAGACCCTTGCCGGCGTGGCAGGTCAATCGCGCTCGATCTTCGCGGAACGCTTCAGTGCCATCCTAGGGGAAGGCGCGGCACGGTATCTAGCCCGTCTGCGTATGCAGCTTGCACGAGAGTTGCTCGGTCAAAACATGTCCGTTGCGAAGGTCGCTTCTCAGTTGGGCTATGAATCTGAAGCCTCGTTCGCTCGCGCCTTTAAACGCATCACCAGCGTTTCACCTGGCGTTGTGCGCCGCACCATTCCCGGACGAACGGACATAGAATTCGGACTGTAGGGTACATATCATCCTGAAAGACTCCGCTATGAAGACTTCCAACCTTGGAGGTATTTCAATGACGGACACAACATCACAGCTAGACGGCACCGCGATTGACCTCGAGTCTACCGTTCCGAGTTCATGGAGCCCCACCACCTGGTTTGCCGTTATTTCAATGGCAGCTACAAGTTTTGCGCTTGTGTCAGCTGAATTCCTGCCGGCGGGCCTGTTGACGCCGATGGCGCGTGACCTTGGCATCAGCGAGGGAACCGCTGGTCAGGTTGTCACTGCAACCGCGTCTGTTGGCGCGGTCACGGCCTTATTGAGCAATGTCCTCATCGGCAAACTGAACCGGAAGACTGTCCTTGTTGGCCTAAGTGCCTTGGCTATCGGCTCCAATCTCGTGGCCGCCCTCGCGACGGATTTTTGGCTATTGTTATTGGGCCGAGCCGGACTGGGCATCGCGCTAAGTGGCTTCTGGGCACTTTCAGTTGCCGTGGTGGCGAGATTGGTCGGCGCCAATGCGACAGGCCGGGGCATGGCTATCGTCACTCTGGGCGTCTCTCTTGCCACAATAGCTGCACCATCCATGGGTGCTTTGATTAGCGATTGGCTTGGCTGGCGTGCCGCCACGGCCATGACCGCAGGTCTCGCAGTGATTGCGATGCTGCTGCAGATTCTCAGCTTGCCGACGCTACCCGCAAACGCAAGCAACAGTCTTTCTGACGTCTTCCGGCTGACCAAACGGCGCACCGTTCAACTTGGAATGCTCGCCATCCTCTTGCTGATGACGGGGCATTTTGCCGGCTCAGTCTACGTGCGACCCTTCCTCGAACAAGTAACCCTCCTTGGCACAGGGCCGATTGCCTTGGCGCTTCTCGGGTTTGGCATCGCCGCTGTGATTGGCAATGTCGCCGGAGGCCGACTGGCGGACGCCAATATCCGCTCGGCACTCGCTGTAACCGGCGCATTGATGGCGTTTGCGGCGCTTGCTCTCGTACTCTGGGGTGCATATAGCGGCATTGCGTTTGCCCTGGTTACAGTTTGGGGCTTCGCTTTTGGGATGGCTCCGGTGGTACTGCCTACCAACTTGTCTCGCGGCGCAGCGGATGCCTTGGAGGCTGCTGGCAGCCTGATGGTCGTTTCCTTCCAGGTAGCCATCAGCATCGGCGCGCTTTTCGGCGGCTACGTGGTCGATCACTACGGTGCGTCAGCGCCATTGACACTTACGGCCGTGTTGGCTTTATCGACCATCGTTCTGGCATTGCTGCAGCCCCGCAACTGACTCTTCGAGCTCCGCCACAATGAGCAGAAGAGGCGATGTCCAAAGTGCCCGGAGTGCCGGGTGAGGCTAATTCCGAGACGCAACGGTGCTTTCTCATTCCGGCGAGGAAGCACCGTCCGATCGGCGATGACCACGACGACAACAATCCTCAATGCATCTATGGAAGACCGGCGCTCACGACTAACATCGCCCGGGTGCGCCCCGCGCCGGCCGGAAAGGCCGGTCGGGCCACTTCCGAAGAACAGACGCATGCCCGAGGCGAGTTTCCCGACCCACGCTACTCGCCCATGCTGGAAATCAATTCGTCGAGTTGTTCCAGCTGCTCCGCCAATGCGGCCGCCGAGCCCTGCAATGCTTCCTCAAGCGCCTCCTTGGACGGATAGACTTCGTGGAAAACCACAAGTGTCCTCCCGCCTTGATCTTCGAAGGTCACAGTCGTGATCGCTCCCTCTTCGCCCTCGTCGTTGGTCCAGACGATGCGCTCGTTCGGCACCACCTCGAGATACCTGCCGTAAAAGGCCATCGTGTCTGAACCGCCGGCGCCGAATTCAAGCCGATATTTGCCGCCGGTACGGACGTCCATTTCGCACGATACGAGCGAAATGCCGGGTGCTGATTTTGGCACCCACCAGCGCCGGAACAGCTCGGGCTGGCTCCACGCCCTGTAAACCGTGCTCGGCGGCGCATCGACTGTCCGCGTCACGATGAGTTCGCGATCTCCTTTGCGCTCGACTGACGTTGAGGTCTGCGCCCCACCTCCACTGTTAACTTGCTGATTCATCTCTTCCCTCCTGTTTCATTTCGCTGATGATCTCATCCAATGCTTCGAAGCGGACCTCGAAGAGCTTGCGATGCGCCTCGATCCACTCGGCCTCCGCCTTGAGCCCGCGTTCTCCCAGCTTGCACGTTCTCACGCGTCCGACCTTCTGCGTAACGACGAGCCCCGCCCGCTCGAGAACCTGGACGTGCTTCTTCATGCCGGTCAGCGTCATCTGGAACTTATCGGCGAGACTGGTGATCGACGCGTCTCCTCGCCCGAGCTGATCAATGATCCCGCGGCGGGTCGCATCGGACAGTGCCGCGAACGAGAGATCGAGGGGAGGGTTGGAATACTGAACCATGTAGTTCAGTGTAATCTGCTCGCGCAGGAAGCGCAAGCGTCCCGAACTTTCCCTGCTGCAGGCAGGTCATTCGAGCTTATTGCACCGCGGCGGCGGCAGCAAAAATTGTCTGCTGCGACTTAAAAAGCGGACCTTCGAGCCGCTGATGAATGAATGTAAGCTGTCAGCGCCTGCTTCCCGAAAACGGTCCGCTCGCCAACGGCCCAAAGCGGACACTCGCCTGTACAGTCCAAGTCCCCGTTGGCGCGACATACCGCGCACAGGTCTTGCGATTCCAGCGACTGAACTCTGGTGACTCCGAGGCCTTCAGTGACCGAGGCTGTTCACCCTTAACCGGAACCCCTACCAGACGAGGCCGCGGGCCGCGACCTTCTCAACGCGCGTCACGATCCCACCCCGATGGAAAACCATCGTATCGAACAGGTTGGACACCACGCAGGTGTGGTTCGGGATGATGAAGAGCTTTTCGCCGATCTGCGGCCGGGGGCCGGTGCAGTTCGACAGATCGATCACGCCGTGTTCTTCCGACAGGCTGGTGATGCAGGCCTGGGGATAACCGACGATCAGGCCGTAGTCGCTGAAGCCCTGGAGATCCGAGGTCAGCGCCTTCGAGCCGGCATCGATGACGGCGCGGTCGGCGGTTGGCCGTGACACCACGGTCGCCAGCACATGCATGGCGCAATCGTCCTCGGTGCAATGGCCCATGCGCACCATCTGCCGGTCGTTGTAGATGTAGGTGCCGGCACGGTGTTCGGTGGCTGACCTGACGAGATGCGCCTCGAACAGGCTCGGCGTTCCGCCATTGCTGACGATCGGACAGCTTATGCCTTCCGATTGCAGGCGGCTCACCGTCTCGGCGATGAAGGCTTCGACGGCGGCGGCCGATTGCGGCTTCGGGTAGTTGACGATGCCGCCGAAGGTGAGGCCGTCGGCTGCGGCGATGCGCTTGGCGAGTGAGGCCGCCTCTTCCGGCGTCTGCACACCGCAGCGGCCGGCGCCGGTGTCGCATTCCACAAGCACGGTCAGCGGCTTATGGCCGGAAAAATGTGCGGCGAGCCCGTCGACCGTCACTTCGCTATCGGCGACGACTTTGAGGGCCGGTATTTTCTCGTTCAATCTCGCCAGGCGCTCGAGCTTCTGCTGTCCGAGGATATTGAAGGTAATCAGGATGTCGCCGAAACCTGCTTCGGCAAAGACCTCAGCTTCGGTGACCTTCTGGCAATTGATGCCCTTGGCGCCGGCCGCGACCTGGGCGACGGCGAGTGCCGGAATCTTGTGCGTCTTGATATGCGGTCGGAAGTTCAAACCGTGCTGATCCATATAGGATTGAACGCGGTGGATGTTCGCAGCCAGCCGGTCCTCGTCGATGACAGGGCGCGGCGTCGAGAGATCGGTGATCCTGTCGCCTGCCTTGGCGACGACGGCGAAGCTGGCATCATGCATTTAGGCGGCTCCGCGTTCTGTCCCATGTGGATCGGCCACGATCGGCCAGATGGTTTTCGGCGCCCGCCGGTACGGCGTCGTCGCTGGATTATTGGGATAAGGCGTTCCGGCGGAGCAGTAAAGGATTTCCGCCGCAATCCGAGAGAACGACGCGAAGAAGTGGTTGGTGGATTTGATCACCAGGATCTTCTGCTTCGTGGGATCGATGCCCATCACCGAAAACAGGCTGGGATCGAAGCTCTGGGCGCGCGTGGAATTGAGGATGATGTCGAGGTCGTCGAGCACGATATGGGCGGCATCGCCGAAGGGCGCCAGGCTCTCGCCGAACTGCATCTCGGCATTCCTAACCAGCTTCACGACCTTGACAGTGCCGTCGATGGGATTGCCGGTGCCGGGGGCTGATTTGGCGCCGAAGCGCAGGGGAATCTCCGCGCCCTCGCCCGCCGCAAAACAGATCTGCACGGCCATCGGATCCCAGATGGTGCCGATGGCGGCGCTGGTGACGCCGCGGGCCATGAGCTCTGCGAGAATAACAGTCGCATCTCCTGCCGTGCCGCCACCCGGATTGTCCCAGACGTCGGCGATGACGACGGGCCAGGCGGTCGCGGCCATTGCGCGGGCGACGGCTTCCTTCTCGTCGATCTGCGGGATCATGAAGGTGCCGCGCTTGGAAAACAGTTCAAGGCCGAGTTCCCGCGCCAGCGCCGCGCCTTTTTCCGGCCTGTTGTCGGTGACGACAAGCAGCTTCGTTCCCATTTCGGGAACGTCGCCGACCATGAAACCGTGGATCACTGAGATCGACAGGATCTCTGGGTCATCCTTCTCGATCTGCATGATCTTGTCGACGAAGGAGCGCATGGGTTCGCGCGATGTCGGGAAGACATCGATCATGCGGCAGTCGAACACCGACATGACTGGCTTGACCCGGCCTTCCAGCGTTTCTACAGCGATGCTCCAGAGGTCCTCCGCGCGATCGACGAAGTCGGTGTGCGGAAACTCCTTGAAATAGATGGCGAAATCGAGTGCTTCGACGCGCTTCGCGGTCAAATGGCTATGCGGATCGAGTTCGGCTGAGATGAGCACGTCAGGTCCGACGATCTCGCGCATGCGCTGGAGAAGATCGCCTTCCGTATCCTCATATCCGGCCGCCACCATGGCGCCGTGCAGGCCCATGACGACCGCATCGACCGGCAATGCCGCGTGGAGCTGGCCGAGGATTTCGTCACGCAGTCCTTCGTAGGTCGTCCGGTTGACGAGGCCGGCGGGGTCGGCCCAGGTGGCGGTCCCCTCGATCAGTTCCCAGCCCTTTTCCTTGGCGACGCGCCTTCCGACGGTGATCGGCGCGGTGCAGAGCGTCGGCGTTTCGGGATGCTGGCCGGGCGGGGCATAGAGCGAGGCTTCGAATGCGCGACGATCCACGCAGATCGGGGAGAAGGAGTTGGTCTCGGTCGCCAGTGCTGCCGTGAATATGCGCAAGAAAGTGGCCTTCGTGTTGTCGGCCCCGCTTTACCCCATCGGGTTCGGCAGGTAGCCGGTGAAACCTGAGATCTTCCAGCGTCCTTCGTGAAGCCGGCAATAATAAAGCGTCTGCCATTGCAGGATGTCGCGGGTGCCGTCGGACTTGGTGATGCCGCCGTCGAATTTCTTGCGCACCAGCGCCATGTCGCCTTCGATCTCGATATCTTCGAGCGTCGTCGTGGTGAAGATCGCCGTGCGCGGATCTTCGGCGAAACTTTGTCCGGCGAAATCCTGCGCCTGCCTCAGCCACTCGTCGCGGTAGGCTTTGAGCGTCGGGAAAGCGAGCCGCCATTTGTCGGGGTTGGTCTCCTTGCGGCCGTCGATACCGATGAAGCCTTCTTCCACGAAGTCATTTTCCACCATCGACCAGTCGGCGGTCAGAAAGGCATCGATATCGCGCGGAACGAGCATTTCCCAGATCGCGTGCCGGGCGCTGTCGGAAGGGAAAGGACTCTCGAAAGGATCGCGCATATCAGCCCCGGATTGAAATTCTTTTCATAATCGGCGTTTTTCACTGGTCAAATTCTGCTTTCTATGGTCATTTGTCAACTTATCAAGAAAATAATTTGCAAGGATTTGGGAATGCCTATCAAGCGCTATGGCACTGTGCAAACCGGCGCCGGCGGCAAGGCGCTGCCTTTCGCGCGCGCTGTCGAAGCTGACGGATGGCTCTATGTTTCCGGGCAGGTGGCGATGGAAGATGGCGAGATCATCGACGGCAACATCATCGCCCAGACCCACAAGACGATCGCCAATGTTCTGGCGATCCTCGAAGAGGCCGGATACGGCGTCGAGGACGTCGTGCGCGTCGGCGTCTGGCTCGACGACCCGCGCGACTTCTGGACCTTCAACAAGATCTATCAGGAGTATTTCGGCGAGCATCCGCCGGCGCGCGCCTGTGTGCAATCGTCGATGATGGTCGATTGCAAGGTTGAGATCGACTGCGTGGCCTATAAGAAGAAGGATTGATGGCGCCATCGGGGGGACGGGTTTGGATATTTTTTCGACATTGCAGGAAGACAAAGGCCGGCTCTCCCCCTCCGAAAGCCGCATCGCGGAGATCATCGTCAACGACTTCGAATTCGCCGTCAACGCCTCGATCATCGAACTCGCGGAACGGGCCGAGGTCTCGCCGCCGACCGTCACTCGCTTTTGCCGCCGGCTGGGTTGCGAAAGCTTTTCCGACTTCAAGGTCCAGCTCGCCCGCACCGCCCATATCGGCGTTCGCTATCTGAAGCCGGAATCGAAGAGTACCGATCCGGCCGATGTCGCCCAGGATATCATCACCAAGGCGCAGAACGCGCTCTTCCTCCTGCATCGATCCCTCGATCTTGCCGCGATCGAAGCTGCCGTTTCCCATATCGCCAAGGCCGACATGATCTACGCCTTCGGCTCGGGCGGCAATTCGTCGATGATCGCCGACGAGCTGCAGAATCGCCTCTTCCGTCTCGGACTTCGTATCACGGCGAGTTCAGACCACAGCATGCAGCTGATGATGGCAGCCGCCGCCAAACCGGGCGACGTGCTGATCGGTTCGTCCTTCTCCGGGCGTAATATGGAGCTGGTGCGGGCCTTCGAGCTTGCCCGCGACACCAGGGTGAAGACGATCGCTTTGACGCAGACGGACAGCCCCGTCGCCAAGGCAGCCGAGATCGTCGTGGCGATCGATCTTCCCGAAGGCAACAATATCTACCGTCCGACCTCGACGCGCATCGCCTACATCGCGATGGTCGACATCCTGTCGAGCCTGGTGGCCTACGCCGTTCAGCCGAAGGCGACGGTGACGCTGCGGCGCATCAAGCAGCAGCTTGTCCTTCACCGCGACGGCGATGACCGGCAGTTGCTTGGAGACTGAAGCATATGAACAGGAGCGACAATAAATGACCCAATCGATCGCCATCGTGACGGGCGCTGCAGGCGACATCGGCGCGGCGATTGCCGCGCGGCTCGCCGATGATCATGATGTCGTTCTGCTTGCCGACATCGACGCGGCTGCCGCAGCCGCCGTGGCTTCGAAGCTCGGCCCGGCGGACCGTTTCGTGGCCTTCGGATGCGACGTGACCAGTGAGATGAGCATTGCCGAACTGGCAGAACGCGCTGCCGGCAGCGGCCTCGTTCGAACCCTCGTCAACAATGCCGGCGCCGCTCGCGCCACCAGCCTGCACGATACGACGCCCGAGATCTGGCGGGCCGACAATGCGCTCAATCTCGAGGCGGCATTCTTATGTTTTCGCGCCTTCGAACCGATGCTGAAGACGTCCAAGGGTTCCGTCGTCAACATCGCCTCGGTCAACGGCATGAATGTCTTTGGACATCCCGCCTATAGCGCCGCCAAGGCCGGTCTCTTGCATTTCACCCGATTGGTCGCCGTGGAATACGGCAAGTTCGGCATCCGCTCCAATGCGGTTGCGCCCGGCACGGTGAAGACGCAGGCCTGGGAGGCGCGCGCCGCGGCCAACCCCAATGTGTTCGAGGAAGCGCGCCGCTGGTATCCGCTGCAGCGCGTCGTCGATCCCCTGGATGTCGCCTATGCCGTGGCCTTCCTTGCCGGCCCTCTGGCAGCAGCCATCTCAGGCGTTTGCCTGCCCGTCGATTGTGGCCTGACGGCCGGCCAAGCCGAACTGGCCCGGACCTTCTCGCAATCGGAGCATTATTGACATTCAGGGCTCCGAGTTCCGAGCCGAAACGATAGCATGAGATGACCTCCGGGACTGCCCGACGCGGCCGCGCCTGCCGATTTCCCTGACGATTGATCGACCGCATGAGCCGCCTTTTTCCCGACGTCTTCCGCAATCCGGCGATCCGCGCCAGCATGATCGCCATTTTCACCTTCGGCATGGCGGGAGCAATGACCGCGCCCTATCGTTCGGTCGTCGGCATTCGCGAACTGGGGCTGAGCGATGGTCTCTACTCCACCCTCACCTTTGCATCGGCGGCGGTGAATGTCGTCGTCAGCGTCCTGCTCGGCAATCTCGCCGATCGGCTGGGCGAGTATCGTTCGGCGATGATCGGCGCCTGCGTGTTCGGCATCGTCGGTTACGGCATGGTCTACGCCTTTCCCACGGCGGCGATCTTCATCATCAGCGGGTTGCTGCCGCTGCCGATTTACGGCGCGTTGAATTCGCTGCTGTTCGCCAATGCGCGTGCGGCGATGCAGGGCATGACCCGGAGCGAGATGGTGACGGCCAATTCAGGCGTGCGGGCGATGATCTCGCTTTCCTGGGTGCTGATCCCAGGCGTTACCGGCCTTGTTCTCTCGGGTGCGTCGAGCATGCTGCCGGCCTATCTCTTTGCCGCCATCTCATGTCTGTTCTGCCAGGGCATCATCCTCTTCGCCCTGCCGAAACGGGCGGGAACGGAGTTGGCCGCAACCCACCATCTCACCTATCTCGGCGCGCTTCGCCAGGTGGTTTCGCCGCGGATTTCCGCGCATGTCTGTGGGGTGGCGCTCATCACCAGCACGCTGCATCTCAACGACGCCCTTCTGCCGCTGATCGCCACCGGCGCGGCGCATGGCGCGCTCAGCGATGTCGGCATTCTCGTCGGCATCGTCGCATTGTTGGAGGTCGTCTTCATCATCGTCTGGTCGCGCATTGCCCGCAAGACCGGGCAGATGGCGGCGCTTGCCGCCGGCACCATCGTCTATGCCGTGTTCCTCGGCCTTCTCGGCTTTGCCTCTGAACCATGGCACCTCTACGCTCTCACCTTGCTTGCCGGCATCGGCGCGGCGGCGATCATCAGCATTCCGATCACCTATCTACAGGATCTGATCGCGGATCGACCGGGGCTCGGCAGCGCGCTGATCTCCGTCAATATATTTGCCAGTGCCGGGATCGGCGCATTGGTCTTTGCTGCCGGCACGGCGGTGGCGAGCTATTCCGGCACCGCCGTCCTCAGTGCCGTCACCGGCCTATCGGGGATAACGATGCTTGGCTTCTTGCGGAGGCGCAGCGTTCATCGAGCTGGCGCCATCGGCAAATAAGAGCAGCGAGGAATGTGTCTTTCATCAGTCTCCGTCTTGTGACAAGGGTGATGCTTCATTTCCTTCGAAGGTGACATGAAGGCGATTTCCGGCACGAATCTCGAGCAGGCCAAGTCTCACAACCGGCGCGTGGTGATCGAGGCTGTCCGCATCCACGGTCCGCTGTCACGGGCCGCGATCGCCCGGATGACGGCGCTGACGGCCCAGACCGTCTCGAACATCGTCGAGGAGCTGGAGCGATCGCATCTTCTCGTTGCGGCCGAGGCGCAGAAGCTGGCGCGAGGCCAGCCGATCATTCCCTACAGCATCAATCCGCACGGTGCCTATTCAATTGGCCTGGAACTTGGCCGCCGCCGCGCAAGCGGCGTGCTGACGGATCTCTCGGGCGCCGTCTGCGCGCGCATCGAGCACCAGGTCGAACACCCCGATCCGCAAAGGGCCATGTCTGCTCTCCAGGCAATCGTCGAGGAGCTTCAGCAGGCCTTCGCATTCGACCGAGATAGGCTGCTCGGTGTCGGCATCGCCCTGCCCGGCCGCTACGCCGATGGCGGCACCACGTCCCTCAGTCCGCAGAGCCTGCCGGGTTGGCAGGATTTTCCGGTCGCGCATGCACTGGAACAACGGGTTGGAGTGCCGGTCCTGGTCGAGAACGATGCGACGGCGGCCGCGATCGGCGAGCGTCTTCACGGCGTCGCCCGCGGCCTCGGCAGCTTCGTCTATCTGTTCCTGGCGGGCGCCGGCGGCATCGGCGCCGGAATGTTTCTCGACGGCCATCTCTACAAGGGCAGCCGCAACAATGCAGGCGAGATCGGGCATATAATCGTCGAGCCGCATGGCAGGCTCTGCAGCTGCGGCAAGCGCGGCTGCCTGGATCGTTATCTCTCGCCAAGCGTAGCTTACGAATGCATGGGCATTGCGAATGCGCGGGAGCTTTCGCCCGACGATCTCGATCCGCTGATCGCCGAAGGCAGCGAAGGCCTCGATGCCTGGCTGGATCAGGCCGTCGAGCCGTTGCGGCAGACCCTCGATTTTCTGGAGCTTGCCTTCGATCCGCAGACCATCGTACTCGGCGGCAGCGTATCGACATCGCTGATGCGCCGCCTTGCCGAGCGGCTCGAGCCGCTGCACGTGCCGATCGATCCCGACCGAAAGCGGACGATACCCCGCGTTATGATCGGCATGACCGGCAAGGATACGGCGATCCTTGGCGCTGCCGCCCTGCCGATCTTTTCCGAAACCAATCCGCGCTTCGACGTCCTGCAAAAGCCGGTCGGCTGACACTGTCACCCGCTTGCCGGCAGCCGCGCAGTCGATTGAATTGGGCGGCGGGCTAAAGGTCGCGCAAAGATGACCACGTTGCCGAGAAGCGTCAGCGCCAGGCCGATCAGGCCGAGACCACTCCAGTGGTAGCCCTCGAAGACTGTCGACAATGACAGGGCGACGATCGGGAACAGGACGGTGGCATAGGCAGCGCGTGAGGAGCCGATGCGCGACACCAGCATGAGGTAGGTGGTGAAGCCGATCACCGATCCGATGGCCGCGAGATAGAGGAGAGCGGCAAGATAGGTGATGTCAGGCGGGGCCACGATCGGCGTTTGGGTCACGGCGATCAGCAAGAGGAGGACGATCGCGCCATAGGTCATGCCCCAGCCATTGGCGGTAAGCGGTGAGATCCCGGCAGCGCTGTTTCGACGCGATGCCATGTTGCCGAGCGAGAAGAACAGCGTGCCAAGCGCCGCGAGCCCTATCCCTTTCAACGTGCCCATATTGAAATCGACGACAACCTCCTCTCCGAAAAGTAGGAGGAGGCCTGTTGCTCCGAGCGTCGCAGCCAGGAGCGTTCGGCCTGTAATGCGGTCGCCGAAGAAAAGTCGCGCATTGACGGCATTGTAGATCGTTGCCAGCGAAAAGATGACGGAGATCAGCCCGGAGGGAATGAAGCCAGCTGCATTGTAGAAACAGATGAAATTGAGGCTGAACAGGCAGAGCGCTTGCGCTAGGATAAAGGGCTGGTCCCGCAAGGCAGGGACATTGAGCCGCCGCATGAAAGCCAGGATGGCGACGAGGATCACTGCTGCGACCGCAAATCTGTAAAAGACCGAGACCAGCACCGGCACGGGACCGACCTGCATGGCGATGGCAATCCAGGTCGTGCCCCATATGAGCACGGTCGAGATGAAGAGAGCGGCATTGGCCATGGAGTGATCCTCGTTTTCTCGAGCGATAGGCCAACGGTAAGCCGGTCTCTTGCAGATTCTTGCTATGAAATGGATCCGCCCGGAGTTCCCACTCGCCACGTGGGTCGTCCACCGGTATTGTTCGCAAGGCTTCACACATGTGGGGAAGAAGAATTGGTGAAAGATAGCCGTCTCTCGGTTTTCGGGTTTTTGTCAGCATCTCCCTCTGCGCGCGTGTCGCAGTCCATCGATTTGGGGTTCGGGCGATCTGCGGCCCTCTGGAGCAATGGCAGCGACAGGATGAGCTATGAGCGGCCGGACGGACATACGTTCAGCCTTTATCTCAACGGTGGCGCCGGAACACGCCGTCTGGATGGCAGCCCCGCCGCGCGAGGCCGGCCTGGGGCCTTGTGCGTCATGCCACAGGGGCACTCGTCCGAATGGGAAATCACCGATCCCTTCGACTTCGTCCATCTCTACATTTCCGACGATCAGATGCGCCGGATGTTTGCTGAGACGTTCGACCGCGATGCCCGGCTTATGGCTCTTGCCGAAGCGACCTTCGCCGATGCACCCGTTTTGGCGCATACGCTTCGGCAGCTGACCGAAGCGATGTTGGCGGGTGATCATCTGCTGGCTGAAGAAGCGATGACGCAGACGATCAACAATTTCTTCGTTGATTCACGTTACGGAGGGATGCGCCCCTGTGCGATCAGCGGCGGGCTTGCTCCTCACGTGCGGCGCCGGATCCTGGAATATATCGAGGCCCATCTCGATGAGACGATCCGCTTGCAGGATCTGGCGGCAATCGGGCAGCTCAGCGCCTTTCATTTTCAGCGGATGTTCCGGGTAAGCTATGGTGTGTCCCCGCATGGATGGGTGGCGCACCGGCGTGTCGAGCGCGCCAAATCGATGTTGCGCGGCAGGGATCCAATCGCACAGATCGCGTCAGCCTGCGGCTTCAGCAGCCAGAGCCACATGACACGGGCTTTCAAGTCGGGCACAGGCGTCACACCCTCTGCCTACCGGCAGCGACAGTGATGCGCGGCCTCCTGTCGGAACCCGTCCTATTTTGGATCGCTGCGTTGCCCAATCCGGGCGCTACGACTCCTGCAGTCCGTAGAGCAGCGGCATCAACCCCGCGAGCGCCTTGAAACGTTCCCAGGACTTGGACGAGGGGTTCGTCCAGCCGGTTTCGGCGAGTGCGGAAAGGCGTGGGAAGACGAGACGGTCGAAGACGGCGCGGTCCGTCATCGGTTCGGACCAGATGCAGGCCTGGATGCCGAGAAGCTGCTGTTTCTGGCTCGCTGTCCAGCCGCCGACCGGATCGAAATTGTAGAGCTTTTCCGCGGTTGAGTTTCCTGCCCAGCTGGCGCCGGGCTCATCCCAGTCCGGCCGGAGCGCCATGTCGAGATAGTAGACCTGGCCGGGGCAGACGACCATTTGGTAGCCGCGTCCGGCGAGCTCAGCCGAAACTTCGACATTGCGCCAGCTGCAGAGATAGCTTTTCGACTTGTCGATGACGTCGCCGTGGGCCGCTTCCTCCCAGCCGCCAGTGACGCAGCCCTTGCTCGCCAGGAAGCGCTGGACGCGCTCCAGGAATTCCGCCTGCAGGATAGCGGCGCCCGAGCCGTGAATGTCATCGGCGCCATGCGTATTGGTGACGACGTTCAGCCGCTTGGCATGCGCATCGGCAACCTCGTCACCGGCGACGGCTCGCAGGCGCGCCAGCGCTTCCGGAGAGCCGGACCACGCACCGAGGGGAACTTCGTCGGCGCCGAGGTGGATCGTCTTGAACGGAAAGAGTTCGATGAGTTCGGAAAGAATGGTCTCGACGATGTGATAGGTCTGCTCGCGCGCCGGATTAATGCAGTTGTCGGGAAAACCCTGAACCGAGTAATAGCTGCCTTTCTCAGCGGGATCGCGCAACTCCGGTATGGCCTGCTGCATGGCATAACAATGTCCGGGCATATCGATCTCCGGCACGATCTCGATGCCGAAGCTCTTTGCGAGGGCGACGATCTCGCGGATGACGGATTTGGTATAATAGCCGCCCGTTCGAGCCGGGCTTGAGCCCAGAAGCGGCGGCACGGCAAGACCGTGACCCCGCCAGGCGCCGATCTCGGTCAAGGCTGGGTAGGCATCGATCTCCACCCGCCAGGCCTCGTCGTCGGAAAGGTGCCAGTGGAAGCGGTTGAGCTTGTTCCAGGCAAGCACCGCCAACAGCTTCTTGACTTCGGCGGCGCCGTAGAACTGGCGTGCGACATCGAGATGCAGGCCGCGCCAGCCCATCGACGGTTCGTCGACGATCTCGCCGGATGCGGGAAATTGGAAGACACCGGGATGCAGCCTGGCGCCGCGCCAGATCTGGCCGAGCGTGACAAGGCCGTAGAGGAAGCCGGTCCGGCTGCTTGCCTCGATCGTGATCGCCTCGTCCTCGAAGCTCAGCCGATAGGCCTCCGCCCCGAAGGCGGCGGCGTCCTTCAGCCCCACACGAACCGCGCCCTCGGCCTCGGTTCGCACGATGCCTTCGACCGCGAAGAGATGGTCCACCAGCGCCGCGAAGCTTTTCGCAGCCGCCTCCCCTTCGGGGCTCTGCGCCTGCGGGGCAAAACCCGCCGGCAGCGGACGGCGCGAGGCGACCGCGACGCGGTTCGGCCAGGGAATGATCGACACCTGAACCGGCGCATTTGCGGGAACGGGATAGATCTCGGCACCGCGCTTCAGCGGCGCGTTGCTGACGGAGGACCGTGTCGGCTCAATCGGGAGGACGATCGTGCTGCCATCGGCGAGCGCGACATAACCGCTCGTTGCGCCGTCCGTCCAGTGGCGGAACGGCCAGCTCAGCGCATAGACCGATACGGTCCAGGTCTCGCCCGCGCCGAGCACAAAATTGGCCGGCGGCTGGAACTCCGTGAAATTCGAAAGTCGTTGGGAAACCGTGGCGCCTTCGACCCGCCCGGCGGGATCGACGCGGCCGGGGCCGCTGACGCAGAGAGAAAAATTCGAAAGCGGCTCTGCGCCGAGATTCTTGAGGCGCAGGACATAGGAAAACTCCTTGCCGTCGGCAGGCGGGTTCCAGAGCGTCTCGAGACGCAGGGCTTTCGATCGCGGTGTGGACATGGTCGCTGCTTCCTTTGCAGATCAGGTCTGGAACGGCAAAACTTCGGGTCGAAGGACCCAATCAAATTGATTTAATATCGTTAGCCAGTTACCCGCCGGGTCGTCAATCACCGATTCCGGCTTTGCCAGAGTCTCAAGCGCCTTCTGATTGACTGGCGCCGGCGGCGTTCGAAAATGCCGCCTGTGGTTGATCGCGACCATGCTGAGGTTAGGCCACAAGGCGGATTCCGCCGAGTCCGACGCCCTTGGCCTCCCCCGCGGACGTCAATACTTGCCTACACGGCGGACAGTGCAATCGACGTCCTCAACGAATTCAAACTCAAGGTCGTCGCAGCGACTGAGAACGGTGTCGACAATGCCGTCCTAGCCGTTCGTGGCGGGTTGTCTGTCTTCCGATCGCCGGTAAGATTTCTCTCAATCTTTTTGCGTCATCCTCCGATTCGCTCCCAATCGATGAGATCCCGATGTCCCCGGACTTCACGCGCAGTTTGCAGGTGCCCCGACGCGAAGAGCTGGACCTCTTCACGATCAGCAACGGTTCCGGCCTGTCCATATCGGCCCTGCCAAACGGTACGCTGTTTGCCATTGAATATGTCGACGACAAGGGATCGGTGCAGATCAACCAGACCCAGGGTTCGCCGCTCATCGGCGGCATCGGCCGCCTTTATCTGCGTATTGGAGGCTCAAACCCCGGTGTCGTCGAGATCGTCGGACCTCATGCCGACGGCAGCTTCGGGTGGAATGCGACCAGCTTCTCCTGGAGCGGCAAGACAGGCGATATCGCTTATGACGTTCGTCTCGAGCTTCATCCCTCCGAAACGGCATGGTTCTGGCGTGGCTCGTTCCGGCACCTGAAGCGGGGAACGCTGCCGGTGGATCTGGTGCTCGTCCAGGACGTCGGTCTCGGCGATCGCGGGTTCCTGATGAACAGCGAAGCCTATGCTTCGCAATATATCGATCATCACATCGCCGACCATAAGGCATACGGTCCTGTCCTGATGAACCGGCAAAATCTCAAGCAGCCCGGCGCCCGCAATCCTTGGCTCGTCCAGGGCTGCCTCAATGGCGCGGTCGCCTATGCCACGGATGCGATCCAGCTGGTGCAGGCGAAGCACCGCCAGGGCGAGCTTCTGGTCGGCCCCTTCGGCACTAGCCTGCCGAGCGAACGGCGCCAGCAGGAGATGGCCTGTCCCGCCATTCAGTCGAAAACCTTCTCCGTGCCGGCAAGTGGCGCGACGGCGGGTTTCTTTGCCCTTTTCGCAGCCGACCATGCCGAGGCGTCAGGCGATGCTGACCTTTCGCGGCTCGACGGCATTGAGCCGTCCGGCAATACGGCGGCCGATACAGAGGCCCTGGCACCAGTTCGAAGCCTGCTCCAGGGTGCCCCCCTGCTGGAGGCCCAGGCGCTGGACAAGAAGGCGATCGGCCAGCTCTATCCGGAGCGGAGCCTGGAAGAGCGCGCGCACCGAAAGCTTCTTTCGTTTTTCGTGCCGGACGGCGTTCTCAACCGCCACGTCGTCCTGCGCGACAAGGAGCTCGTCGTCGCGCGGCGTCATGGCGCTATCGTCAGAAGCGGTCAAAACATGCTGCTCGACGATACCACCCTTGCCGCCACCTGCTGGATGCAAGGGATTTTCGCCGCGCAGCTGACGATTGGCAATACGTCCTTCCACAAGCTCTTTTCCGTGTCCCGCGATCCCTACAATCTGACGCGTGCCAGCGGGCTGCGCATTCTGGCCGATCTGGGCGCGGGCTGGCAGCTTCTGGCGGTGCCGTCGGCTTTCGAGATGGGACTGAGCGACTGCCGCTGGATATATGAGTGCCCGGAGCGCAGGATCATCGTCACGGCAGTCGCTTCCGGCGAGGATGCGGCGATGCAATGGAGTGTGTCCGTAGAGGGCAAGCCGTGCCGCTTCCTGGTGTTTGGTCATGTCGTGCTCGGAGAGCGCGAATATGACGCCGGCGGGCAGATCGATTTCGATCCCGGCCGCAAACGCATCTCTTTCCGGCCGGACCCGGCCTGGCTCTGGGGCGAGCGTTACCCCGGTGCCGTTTACTGGCTGGTGAGTTCGACGCCTGACGCCATCGAGGAGATCGGCGGCGATGAGCTGCTTTATGCCGATGGCGTTGCGCGCAACGGCGCCTTCGTCGCGCTGAGGTCTCGACCGACGCAAGGCCTGCGCTTTGCCGTCGTCGGTTCGATGACGGATGCCGAAGAAGCCGAACGGCTGGCGCGCCGTTACGAGGGCGGCGTCAGCGATGAGGCCATGCTTGCCCCTGCATCGGCATTCTGGCGCAACACCGTGCGTGGCATGAGGATCGACAGCCCTTCGGCCGATCTCGCTGCCCAGGCGACCCTCCTGCCCTGGCTTGCACATGACGCCATCGTGCATCTGAGCGTGCCGCACGGCCTGGAGCAATATACCGGCGCGGCCTGGGGTACGCGCGACGCCTGCCAGGGGCCGATTGAATTCCTGCTTGCCTACGAGCACGACCGCGAAGCCAGGGAGGTGGTGAAGACCGTCTTCAGCGAACAATATCTGGAACGAGGCGACTGGCCGCAATGGTTCATGCTGGAGCCCTATGCCAACATCCGGGCGGGCGACAGTCACGGCGACGTCATCGTCTGGCCGTTGAAAGCGCTCTGCGACTATATCGAAGCGACTGGCGATCTCGCCATTCTCGACGAGGAGGTCTCCTGGCGCGACGAAAAGACCATGCACAAGACGCCCCATAGCGACAGCATCGCGATCCATGTCGAGAAATTGCTCGATACCGTCGGCGAACAGTTCATTCCGGGAACGCATCTGATCCGCTATGGCGAGGGAGACTGGAACGATTCGCTGCAGCCGGCCGATCCGCATCTGCGCGACTGGATGGTCAGCAGCTGGACCGTTGCCCTGCTCTATGAGCAGATCGTCCGTTATTCCGCGATCCTGCGCCGCATTGGCCACGACGACCGGGCTAAGGCGCTGAGGAAGATTGCAACTGCGATGCGCCGGGATTTCAACCGTCATCTCATGCGTGACGGCGTCGTCGCCGGCTATGGCATCTTTGATCCCGCCCATGACGGCGTCGAATTGCTGCTGCATCCGAGCGACACACGCACCGGGCTTTCCTTCTCGCTGATCTCGATGACGCAGGCCATGCTCGGCAAGCTGTTCACACCGGCGCAGAGGCGGGATCATATGCGGCTGATCGAAGAGCATCTGCTCTTCCCCGACGGCGTGCGGCTGATGGAAAAGCCGGCGACTTACTCCGGCGGGCTAGAAACGCTGTTTCGCCGGGCCGAATCCTCGTCCTTCTTCGGCCGCGAGATCGGGTTGATGTATGTGCATGCGCATCTTCGCTATTGCGAGACGCTCGCGCTCGACGCTTCGGCGGAGGAGCTGTGGAAGGCGATCGCCGTCGTGAATCCGATCGCCGTCACGACGGCCTTGCCGCATGCTTCACTGCGCCAGCGCAATACCTATTTCAGCAGCAGCGACGCGGCTTTTCACGACCGTTATCAGGCGGCAGAGCATTGGGCGCGCGCCAAGACCGGAAAGATCGCCGTCGACTGCGGATGGCGCATCTATTCGAGCGGACCTGGCCTCTACACGAGGAGTTTCGTCGAAAATATCCTCGGCTTCAAACGACGCTTCGGCCGGCGCAGCCGCAAGCCGCTTCTGCCAGCGGCGCACGCCGCCGTCGCTCTGCAGACGGATCACAGCGCCTGGCGGCGGCTGAGGAAGCCGAAACCGAAGATGTGAACATTCAGGACAGGCTGGAGCCACGCAGCTCTTCGAAGCGTGCAGCGCTCTTTAAGAGGTGAGTTCGAATTGCGCGCCGCGCGGCGGGTTCATTGCCGTCGCGGATCGCTGTGAAAATGGCGTGGTGTTCCCTGCGCATACGCGCGGCATGGCGCTTGCGCTCCGCAGCCGTCATCTTGTCCAGGCGCGCCCATTGCCGCGGTACCATGATGTTGCCGAACGTATCGAAGAGGCGGCCGTAGTAAGAATTCTGCGTCGCGACCAGGATCGACCGGTGGAAGGCGTAATCCTCCTGTGCACCGTATCCGCCCTTTTCGAGTGCCCTATCGAGAGCGTCGAGCCGATCCTGCATGCGGTCGATATCTTCCTGGGTGCGCCGCATTGCGGCAAGTCCGGCCGCCTCATATTCGACCCCCATGCGCAGTTCCAGCACCCGAAGGACCTCGTCGATCGACTTCAGGTCATTCGGAATAATGGAGAAGGATCTCGGTGTCGGATCGTCCGTGACGAAAGCCCCGAGACCCTGGTGCGTGGTGATCAGCCCTTTGGCGCGCAGCGTGGCGAGCGCTTCGCGCACGATCGTGCGGCTGACGCCTGTCGCTGCCATGATCGCCTGTTCGGTTGGCAGGCGCTGGCCTGGCTTGAGGTCACCGGACTCGATCTGCGCCATCAGCGTATCGGCAAGGCCGCTGCGCAGGTTCGCCGGCTGGCGAACGGTGGTGAAGAGCGCGTCGTCCTTGTCCGTCATTCCTTGTCAAATCCCGCCTGTCGGTGCGGCTGGGCCGGCCACGACCCTTTGCTAGCGCATGCCGGCTGGAAAGGCAAAATGACCTCGGTCACGACAGCGGCGAACGCTGGCGAGGCGATCACCGCGCCAGCCAGCCGCCGTCGACGGGCAGCACCGTTCCATGCACATAATCGGATGCAGGCGATGCCAGGAACACCGCAGCACCTCCAAGTTCGGACGGCGTTCCCCAGCGCCCGGCCGGAATGCGGGCCAGGATGGCTGCATTGCGATCGGGATCCTCACGCAGCGCCGTCGTGTTGTTGGTAACGAAATAGCCCGGCGCGATGGCGTTGACGTTGACACCCTTGCCGGCCCATTCGCAGGCGAGCAGCTTTGTCAGTCCGGCAAGGCCGCTTTTCGAGGCGGTATAGGACGGAATGCGGATGCCGCCCTGGAAGGAGAGAAGCGAGGCAATGTTGATGATCTTGCCCCTGCCCTGCTCGACCATGTGGCGGCCGGCCGCCTGCGACAGGAAGAAGGCCGTCTTGAGGTTGACGTCGATAACGGCGTCCCAGTCTTCCTCGGTGAAGTCGAGCGCATCGGCACGGCGAATAATGCCGGCATTATTGACGAGAATATCGAGGCCCCCGAAGGTCTGGATGGTCTCGGCGACGATCCGCTTGACCGGCTCGATGGTGCCGAGATCGGCCTTGATGACATGGAAGCGACTTCCCGCCTGCTGCACCAGCGCCTCGGTTTCATCCATCGTGGAGCGCCCGACCGCGACGATCGAGGCGCCGGCCTCGGCCAAGGCTGCCGCGATGGCCTGGCCGATCCCGGTATTGGCACCGGTGATGACGGCAGTCCTGCCGGAGAGATCGAAGGGATTTGCCACGATGCTCACCTCAGATCCGCAATGGCGATATGATCCATATCGGTGAAGCTCTTGTTGTCGCCGGCCATCGCCCAGATGAAACTGTAATTCTTGGTGCCGGCGCCCGAATGGATCGACCAGGGCGGCGAGATGACCGCCTGTTCATTGGCGACGAGCATATGCCGGGTCTGTTGCGGCTCGCCCATGAAATGGAAGACCCGCTGGTCGGCTTCGAGATCGAAATAAAGATAGGCTTCCATGCGCCGGTCATGCGTATGGGCCGGCATTGTGTTCCAGACGCTGCCCGGCTCGATCATGGTGAAGCCCAGGGTGAGCTGACAGGACTGGCAGACCTCCGGGTGAATGAACTGGTAGATCGACCGCTTGTTTGCCGTGGCGGCTTCGCCCGGCGTCAGGTGACGCGCCTTTTCGCGGGTGAGCAGCACGGTCGGCTGCGCTTGGTGCGCCGGCGTCGAGACCAGATAGAACTTCGCCGGATTGGCAGCATCTGCGCTCTCGAAGCGGATATCCTTGACGCCCTTGCCGGCGTAGAGGCAATCATACTTGGCAAGGTCGTAGCTCGTGCCGTCGACGATGATGCGGCCGGCGCCGCCGATGTTCAGGGCCCCGAGTTCACGCTCGGCGAGAAAGGTTTCCTGGCCGATCGCCGTCGGCGCCGTCAGGGTCAGCGCGTCGGCAAGGGGCGTGGCGCCGCCGATGACCATCCGGTCGTAATGGGAATATGTCAGCCTGATCTCACCGCCTGCAAAAACCGTCTCCACCAGAAAGTGACGCCGCAGCGTTTCGGTGTCGTATCCGCGTACGGCCTCGGGATGGGAGGCGTGCCTCACGTCGATCTGCATGTCAATTTTCCTTCAGCTTCATTGTCGTCAGGCGTTATGGCTATTTGCGGAAAGCTGGTCATGACCGGCATCGTCCGCTGCGGTCGTATCCGTCTGGTTACATAGTTGTACGACAAGTTCGGTGTCAACCGCTTTGTCCGTGCCTGCATGAGGGAGCTGAGGCCGCAAGAGAATAAAAGCAAGTTTGAAGAATAAGCGGGAGAAAATTGTCCAGGATCGTGACGAGGTCGTGGCGCAGGTGGCCGTCCCGCGGGTGCGGCTCCGATGCGCGAAAACGAAAAAGCCTGCCGCGGGAGGAGGTGCGGCAGGCTTTCCGAAAAAAACCGAACGACAGCTGGGAGGAGGAGTGCCGTCGTTCCCGCAGACGTCCCTGGGAGGAGGATGGGCCGTCTGCATATCGAAGGGATGCGGGAGGAGGTGCATCGCTTCGATGAATATAATCATACTTATTTGCTGCTCAGATGATAGGCATTTCTTTGCAGGGCAGCTATGCGTTATGCGAAGGGCTCATAACTGGCGGGGCAACAAAAGCAAAGCGCCCGCTCGGTATAAGCAGGCGCTGGGCAAGTGTCGAAGGCGGTAGTTTATCAGGCCGTTAGCGGGCGATGGCCGCGCGGGCGACGTTGCGGATTTCGCCGCGGCTGATGCCGAGGTCGTCCAGTTCGCGCGTGGACATACGGCCCAGTTCAGCGACCGTCTGACGGTACTTGCGCCAATTGTTGAAAGAGCGTGCTACGTTCATGATGATCCCCTTTCCGTGGGCTTTCGAAGCCTAGCTGCCAGTCCGTGGCGCTTCGTTCGCTTCGTTGAGCTGTATATAATATGAGACCCTCGATTGTTGCAGCGCCAATGCATCACTGCACCTATGCGGCTCTTGCATGGGTCGCCATAAGGAGTGTGGTTTTTCAGGATTTGAAGCGATCGAAGGCCGTCAGCCGCACGATCGGCGGATCCGCCTCGGGCCACCGGTAAATTTCCGAGCGCAGATAGAAAAGCTCGTCCGCGAGATCGTCTTCGCCGACTTCGATCCACCAGGATTTCAAACGGCCATCACTTCCGTCCGACCAGCGGTAGCCCCTCGCCTTCAGATGATCCTTCATCTCGAATGGGCTATGTTCGGCAAAGATGCGGACGCGGCAGCGCTGGCTGGCGCGGTAAAGCTCGGCGAAGGGGCTTCCACCGTCAACTTGCTGTCGATCGAGGATCTCCAGCAGCGCGTGGCAGTCGTCCACCGCGCGGTGGCCTTCGTGAAAATAGCCGGCCTGGCCGACGAGATAACCAAGTTTCGTGCCCTCGAAGCCGCGGGCGCTCCAGTCGATCTCCGAAACCGAGCAAGACCAGGCCTTGCCGGCGAAGATGGGCGAGAAGGCCTCGCAGAACGGCCGGTCGAACCCGGCATTGTGGGCAATGATGAGGTCCGCCGGTTGGATCAGAGCGCTCAGTGACGCCATGTCGATGAGCTGTCCTTCGACCATGACATCGGTAATGCCAGTCAGCCTGGTGATGTCGGGAGGGATCGGCCTCGACGGCTGCTGCAGGCCGCCATAGATGCCTACCACGTCGCCGATCACACCCTCATCATTGAAGGTGAAAGCAACGGCGCCGATTTCGATGATCTCATCGCTGCGGTAGTTGAGACCCGTCGTCTCGGTATCGAGGATGACGCCGAGCCGCGAAAAGCCCGGCTGTCTCGCTGCCGCGACTGGCCGCGCTGCGAGTTTCCTCAGGATACGATAGTTGCCGCTCTCTTCAAGCGCGCGCGCCATGTCTTCATCGGAGCGGCCTACCTGCGGTGACGGCCGCCGGCGCGATGGACCACGTGCGTCGGCCATTGCGGGCGATGCCTTGGCAAACATGTCGAGTTGCGAATCTCTGTGCACGTCCATTCGACTCATATGTCACGGAGACGCGGCTTAATCCATCGGGCATGCAGCTTATCCCGCGGGGAAACTCAGGCGGCAGAGCGCGCCGGGACTGCGGTTGCCGATCGTCACCTCGCCACGGTGCATGTACATGATATCGCGGACCAGATTGAGGCCCAGGCCGGCGCCGTGTCCGTCGTGATGGCGTTTGAAGAATGGCTCGAATATGCGCTCCTGCAAATCGGCGGGAATGCCCGGTCCCTCGTCGCTGACTTCGATCCAGTTGCGGCCGGCGGTCAGCGAGATGGTGCCTTTCCTGCCGCCGTGATTGATCGCGTTCTGCAGGATATTCATCAGAGCCCGCTGCAGCGCCAGCGGATCGCCCTCGATCTCTCCGGCGTGGTCGACATCGAACTGCACCGTATAGCCGGCGGCAAAGGCGAGCGGCGCCATTTCGATGATCACCTTCCGCGCCAGCTGGCCGAGATCGACTTTGGTAAATTGGGTCTTGCCCTGTTTCAGCCGCTGAAGATCGAGCATCTGTTCGGTGAGTATGGCAAGCCTGGCGGCATCTTCCAGCAGGTCGGTCTTGACTGGACCGTGCGGCAGGGATCCAAGTCTCGTGTTCAGGATAGCGATCGGCGTGCGCAATTCATGGGCGGCGTCGGTCAGAAACCGTTCCTGCCGCTCATAGCCTTCGTCGAGGCGGCCAAGCGCGCGGTTGACGGCGCGCACCAGCGGCGCAATTTCGTCCGGAATCTCGTCTGCCGAAAGCCGGCCGCCGCGCTGGCCGATATCGATCATATCGGCCTCGAGCGCGGCACGGTTGATCCCGACCAACGACCGTCGCACCACGATCGGCGTTGCGATCAGCGCGCCCAATGCCATCACGGCGACGATAGGAATGACGAGCTTTGCAACGATGAGTGAGGCACCGAACAGGATGGATGTAAGGGGTATAGGACCGTCGGTGCCGGTCAGGAACTGCACCTCTCCCCAATCCATGGCGATCCATTTCATCCGGGCGGCCGGAGGTGCGTGATCGCTGAGATTCCCGCCGAACTCGGCCTCACCGATATGATCGAGCCTATTGCCGATGCCGGCATATCCCTCCGGAACCCGGCCCTCGTTCAAGTTATGTCCCTGCCTGTCGCGAATGGTGAACCAGAGATCGGGCGCGTCCTTTCGAAGATGCCGCAGGTCCTCCGTCTCCCGTAGGCTCAGTTCTCCCGAAGGCTGCCGGAAGACGGCGCGGCGCAGGATATCGATCGTGCCCTCCGTTGATCTGAAATAGAATATCTTGCCCACCGAGATCAGTAGGATGACGACCAGAATCAGGACGACCGACTGCACCGCTAGAAGTCGCCAGAACAGGCGTTTGCGCAGCGAATAAGAGCATGATTTGTTCATGACGCTTCCCGCAGCAGATAACCTACGCCCCTGATGACGTTGATGACCACGCCGGCCTCCGACGCGGCCAGTTTGCGCCGCAATCGGGATATGTGGGAATCGAGCGCGTTGGATTGGATTTCATCGTCGAAGCCGAAAACTGCTTCCATTAAGGTTGGCCGCGGGACCATGCGACCGGCCCGGCGCACGAGGCATTCGAGCACCAGTGCCTCCCGGCGCGGAATATTCAGCCGCCTGCCGGAAACGCTGACGTCGCAATAGGTCGGATCGAAGGAGAGCCGGCCGATTGAAATCAGTGTCGGACGCAGGGTCTCCGATCGGCGCATGACGGCGCGCAGCCGCGCCAGGAGTTCGTCGAAGACGAAAGGCTTGGCGAGATAGTCGTCTGCGCCGGTTTCAAGCCCGGTGATCCTGTCAGGGACTTCTCCCTTTGCAGTGATGACGATGATCGGCAGGGTCAGCCCCCTTCTGCGGATCTTCGGAACGAGATCAAGGCCGTCGCCATCGGGCAGTTGCCGATCCAGGAGAAGGGCGTCATAAGCACCGTCGCCGATCACCAGCTCGGCGTCGCAGAGCGTCGAGACGTGGTCGATCACCATGTCGTGTCTCGTCAGCGCGACCCTCAGCGCCGCGGCCATGCGAGGTTCATCCTCAATCAGCAATATGCGCATTTCACATCCTGTCGGCGTCGATCCATAGGTGGAACCATAGCACTTCCGGCGCGTCTGCGACGCGTCGAATGCCGGTTCGCTGATCGACGCGAAATCATGCCTGTCATCATGCGCGGCGCTGCTCGATCTGGAGCAGGGGCTGGTATCGTCGGCTGATGCGATAGACTGCGGCGGGCGGCATGTTGCGCAACGTCCGACCGATTCGCGTGGCGACGAGACCGAGGGAGTCGAGGATTTCGGCCGGCACCGGGCACTTAGGCCCATAGGTGAACTGGTAAAAGGCACCGTACGGCCTGAGGTTGGAAAAACAGCCTTCGAGTAGCGCATAGACGTCGTCCGGCCTCATAGAGAGAAGCGGAAGCCCGCTGACAACGCTACCGAAAAAGCGTCCCGACAGCGCTCCCCTCCACATCTCCCGGACATCGAGCTGCAGGACTTTGGCGCTGGGAAAGCGGCCTTGAAGCAAGGCGGCGAAATCCGCCTCGTATTCGACAAGCGTCAGATCGCTTTCGGCGATTCCTCGCTTGAGAAGCGCTCCGGTGAAGACGCCGGTGCCCGGGCCGAGTTCGAGAACCGGCCCGGTGGCGGGAGAAATTTCCTTGGTCATCAGGCCAGCAAGACGGTCACCTGACGGCGTGATCGAGGCGATGCGCAGAGGTGCGCGAAGCCAGGCGAGAAGAAAGCGTCGTCTATCGAAACGTGACATGGAACCTTCACATTGGCTGTTGATCTCGCCTATGAAGCGGTCCAACATTGCAACAGTCTGTCGCGCTGCTGCACGAGGGCTAGACCTCCAGCTTTCCCCCCAGGCTCTCTGTCGATTAAAGCCGTATGCACGATGAGCGGCCGAAGGAGAATGCATGCACGCTGACACTAACAAGAATGCCGACCAGGACGTCGTCATCATCGGCGCCGGGGCCGCAGGCATTGCCGCCGGCCGCCGTCTGCAGGCAATCCGTCCCGATCTCTCCATCCTCCTGCTCGAAGCCGGAGATCGACTCGGCGGCAGAGCCTGGACAGTCGGGTTACCGGGCGGCGGTGATGTCGGGCTCGACCTTGGTTGCGGCTGGCTGCATGGCGCACGGACCAATGCCTGGACTGAAATAGCCAGCGAAGTCGGTTTGACGGTCGACCGCAGCCCGGCCCCCTGGAATGGCGGCCGGCAGCTTCAGAGGGATGCCGAGGATGTTCATGACGCTCAGGAAGCGATCGGCGCTTACTTCGAACGCCTCGAAAGCCATGAAGGCAAAGATACCGACTTGGCTGCAAAGCTCGAGCCCGGCAATCGCTGGAACGGCCAGATCCGGGCGATCGGCACTTACATCACCGGCGCAGAACTGGAGCGGTCTTCGATCGTCGACTTCAACAGATATGACCCCGGCCCCGGCCCGGACTGGCGGGTGCGTGAAGGCTATGGAGCCCTACTATCCCTCTTTGGCAGGCCGGTTCCGGCAAGGCTTGGCATTGAAGTCAGACGCATCGACCACCGTCATGCCGGCTATATCGGCATCGCGACCGACCGAGGCGTGCTCCGGGCGCGCGCCGTCCTTTTGACCGTTTCGACCAACGTACTGGCCGCCGGCAGTATCGCCTTTGATCCTCCCCTGCCTGACAAGATCGAGGCAGCAGCTCGTTTGCCGCTGGGGCTTGCCGATAAGCTCTTCCTCAGCCTCGCCGATCCGGAGGTGCTGCCGGCCGATACGCATATGCTCGGCTCCGCCAGTCGCGGTGCGACCGGCACCTATCAGCTGCGGCCGTTCGGCGCTTCTGTCGTCGAGGCCTATTTTGCCGGCGATCTCGCGCATGATCTGGAGCGGGCGGGGGCGGAGGCTGCCCTTTCCTTCGCTGCGGATGAGCTGGCGGCACAATTTGGCACAGATATCCGCAAGCAGTTGTCGGTGGTGGCGATGTCGGCTTGGGCCGCGACGCCTCAGATCGGCGGTTCCTATTCCTATGCGGAACCGGGTGCCTCAGATCGGCGCGGCGTCCTCGCCGAACCGCATGATGAGCGGATTTTCTTTGCCGGCGAAGCCTGTTCGCGTTCACGTTATTCGACGGCGCATGGCGCCTACGAGAGCGGCGTCGTCGCAGCCGATCGGATCGCCCGCTCGCTGTCGAGAGATCGATAACCGCCGACCCCGATGGCAGGCGGGAATATTTTTTCCCACTTGTCGCGCGGATGGTATTGGTTATTCTGCCCTCGCCCCCGTTCTACCCCAGCCTGGGGCGCTGTACCTCATCCAGCGGCAGAGGCCGCTTCAAGCACGATATTGTCATTGATGCGGGAGCCCCGGCTTCTACCCCGACGATTTTGGCCGTCCGCCGAGGGTCTCCGCATGAGGAGGAAGACATGGATTATCGCAAGCTCGGCCCTAGCGGGACCGTCGTTACGGCCTATTGCCTCGGCACGATGACCTTTGGCGCGGAGGCCGACGAAGCGGCCTCGCACAAGCTGCTCGACGATTATTTCGCCTGGGGCGGCAATTTCATCGATACGGCCGACGTCTACAGCGCCGGCAAGTCGGAAGAGATCATCGGACGCTGGCTGAAGGCGCGCCCGACTGAGGCCCGCCAGGCGATCGTCGCCACCAAGGGGCGTTTTCCGATGGGCAACGGACCCAACGATATCGGCCTGTCGCGGCGGCATCTCGGCCAGGCGCTCGACGACTCGCTGCGCCGCCTCGGCGTCGAGCAGATCGACCTCTACCAGATGCATGCCTGGGATGCGCTGACGCCGATCGAAGAGACGCTGCGCTTCCTCGACGATGCGGTTTCCTCCGGCAAGATCGGCTATTACGGCTTCTCCAACTATGTCGGCTGGCACATCGCCAAGGCTTCCGAGATCGCCAAGGCGCGCGGCTATACACGCCCGGTGACGCTGCAGCCGCAGTACAGTCTTTTGGCGCGCGACATCGAGCTCGAAATCGTCGCGGCCTGCCAGGATGCCGGTATGGGCCTGTTGCCCTGGTCGCCGCTCGGCGGCGGCTGGCTGACGGGCAAGTACAAGCGCGACGAGATGCCGACGGGCGCAACCCGCCTCGGCGAGAACCCCAATCGCGGCAGCGAATCCTATGCGCCGCGCAACGCGCAGGAACGCACCTGGGCGATCATTGGCGCGGTCGAGGAGATCGCCAAGGCGCGCGGCATCAGCATGGCGCAGGTGGCGCTCGCCTGGACGGCGGCACAGCCGGCCGTCACCTCGGTCATTCTCGGCGCCCGCACCTCCGAACAGCTCGCCGACAACCTCGGCGCCATGAAGGTCGAGCTATCCAAGGAGGAAATGGCGAAGCTGAACGAGGTCAGCGCCCCTCAACCGATGGACTATCCCTACGGCAAGGGCGGCACCAACCAGCGCCACCGCAAGATCGAAGGCGGCCGCTGAGCCCTGCGGCCGCAACTGAACGAAGCCTGTCTGCTTCATGCCGAGGCGGACAGGTCGTCCGGGCCGAGGCTTATCGACTCGTGCTTTGGGCTGCTGGTCGGTCGCCCGTGCTGCCGATTGTCTTCAGGTAGATCGATAAAAGCTGCGTCTGCGAGGAGATGCCGAGCTTGCGGTAGACGTTGCGGCGATGGACCTTCACCGTGCCCGTCGAGATGTTGAGCCTGAGGCCGATCGATTCCGAGGAATGTCCCTGCAATACCAGATCGACGATCGCGGTTTCGCGGCTCGTCAACTTGAGGTCGCGCCAGACAGTGTCGGCCGGCTGCAGCGCCTGCGCCGCCGCACCGCTTTTCCTCCCCTTTCGCAAGCCAGCATCGCGTTGCGCGTCGAAGCGGGCGCCGAGCCCCGGCCAGAAATGCCGGACAAGGCTCGCCACCAAAGGTTCGGCCTTTTTCAGAAGCGCGAATTCAGCCGGCGGAAACGGGCCGGTCTTTTCCCGGCGCATCAGCGACAGCACGACGGTGATGTCGTCGTCGAGTGTCACGAAGAAGCCGATCTCCTCGGCAAGTCCCGTCTGGACATAGTAGCTCCGGTAATATTCGCTGGAGAAGAAGCGGTCGGGCGCCAGCTCGCGCATGCGGAAGACGCCCGGGCGGCGCGCGCGGGCGGTATGGTAAAACGGATCGAGCAGGTACGGACCGACCTGATAGAGGGTGACGAAAACGACGTTTTCGTCTGGGTCGAAGGTGCTGTAGAGATCGATCGGCCGCTCCTTGCCGCGATAGGCAAAAACCACGACATAATCGAAGCGCACCAGCGCCGCCATCATCCGGCGGAACGTCTCTCCAAACTCCGCATCCGCCATGGCGGGCTTTCCGACGGTGACGTCGAAAGCCTGAAACAGCGCCTCGAGATCAATGCTCATCGATAGCCTCCCCAAACCGTCTCAGCAGGAACACGCTAAGTTTCATATACACCTTCCACGAAGAGATGGGAGGCAGAATACCTCTTTCGGGGTATATACCGCGCCGAGGGCCCGAGCTTACTCTTTCCCCAACGACGGTGGCAAAAAGGCAGCGCTAGACTGCCCAACCCAACCAACCGCAGGGAACAGACGCGTGGCATCCGCTTCGACGAACGATATCGAATTCCGTTCGGTCACCAAGAATTATGGCGCGGTGACCGCCGTGAGCGACATAAACCTGAATGTACCGAAGGGCGCTTTCCTCGCGTTGCTCGGCCCTTCCGGCTGCGGCAAGACCACGTGTCTCCGCATGATCGGCGGCTTCGAGCAGCCGAGCGAGGGCGCCGTGCTGATCGACGGGCGGGAGATGAACGGCGTTCCGGCCTATCGCCGCCCCGTCAACATGGTCTTCCAGCATTATGCTCTGTTTCCGCATTTCAACGTCGAACAGAACGTCGCCTATGGCTTGCGGCAGATGCGGCCAAGGATTGCGGCGGCCGAGATCAATCGCCGCGCGGCAGAGGCGCTCGAGATGGTGCGGCTTGGCGGTTTCGCGAAGCGCCGCATCCACGAGATGTCCGGCGGCCAGCAGCAGCGGGTGGCCTTGGCGCGCGCGATCGTCAACCGGCCTTCGGTGCTGCTGCTTGACGAGCCGCTGGCCGCGCTTGACAAGAAGCTGCGCTCGGCCATGCAGATCGAATTGCAGACGCTGCAGCGCGAGCTCGGCATCACCTTCGTGCTCGTCACCCATGATCAGGAAGAAGCGCTGTCGATGGCGGACGTCGTCTGCGTCATGAGCGCCGGGCGCATTCGTCAGCTTGGCACGCCGCAGGAGGTCTACGACCGCCCGGCCGATCTTTTCGTCGCCGATTTCGTCGGTAAGACCAACCGGATCGGTGCAACGATGGAAGCCGGTGGCACGACGCTGCGCCTTGGCGACGGTTCGACGCTTGCAGCCATCGCCCGCCCTGGCCTTGCGACGGGCGACGTCATCGTTGCGATCCGTCCCGAGGCGATCCGGCTGACGCGGGCTGCGGATGGCAGCACGTCCTTTGCCGGCACGGTCACGCACCGCATCTTCCTCGGCTCCTCGGCCGAATATGCCGTCACTGTTCCGGGTCTCGGCGATTTCCTCGTCACCGCCGACCGGCGCGGCACGAATGAGAGCGATCTGGTTGAGCCAGGTGAAGCGGTCTTCCTCGGCTTCGATCCCGATATGGCCCACGTTTTTCCAGCAAAGGTTTCTTCACCCCAAGTTTCTTCAGCATCGAGTGCATAAACCAGAACAAGGGAACAGCATCATGAGCAAGGACTACAAGGATAATCCGCCCATTACTCCTGAAGGCTTCATGGACGAGTTCATGCGCCTGAAGCGCGGCTCCGTTAGCCGCCGCCACTTCCTCGGCGTCACCGGCCTCGGGCTTGCGACCGCCGTGCTGTCGCGTTTCCCCGGTGCGCTGGCGACGCCCGCCTATGCCGAGGACCTCGGCACCCAGATGTCGATCGCCACCTGGCCGAATTACCACGACCCTGCGACCTTCGAGAATTTCAAGGCGGCGACCGGCGTTGCCGTCGAGGTCAACGTCTTCGGCTCCAACGAGGAAATGCTGGCCAAGCTCCAGGCGGGCGCCTCCGGCTGGTCACTCTTCGTGCCGACCAACTACACGATCTCCACCTACCATAAGCTCGGCCTGATCGACGAACTCGATCTCTCCAAGATCCCGAATTTCAGCCAGGCGACGGAAAATCCGCGCTTCACCAAGGAAGGCATGATCGACGGCAAGACCTACGCCGTGCCGAAGAACTGGGGTACGACCGGGTTCTCGGTCAACACCGCGAAGATCAAGACCAAGCTTTCGAGCTGGAAGGACTTCTTTGACATCGCCCAGACGGAAGCCGACGGCCGCGCCATGGTGCACGACTATCAGTTGACGACGATCGGCAGCGCGCTGGTTTCGCTCGGATACGATTTCAATTCGATCAAGGCGGACGAACTCGCCAAGGCCGAGGAACTGCTGATTAAAGTCAAACCGCACCTCTTCGCCATCAACAGCGACTACCAACCCGCCATGCGCGCCACCGATGCCTGGCTCACCATGTGCTGGACCAATGATGGGGCGCAGCTCAACCGTGACGTTCCCGAGATCGCCTATGTGCTTGGCACCGACGGAGGCGAGATTTGGACGGACTATTACGCCATCCCGAAGGACGCGCCGAACAAGGCGGCGGGTTACGCGCTGCTCAACTACCTCATGGATCCGGCCAATGCCGTCAAGGAACACGTCGCCAATGGGGCACCGACGACCGATAGCCGGATCATAGCACTGCTGCCGAAGGAGATCACAGCGAACAAGATCGTCTATCCGGACGAGGCGTCATTGACGCCGTTGGAATTCGGCGCGGCGGTGACGTTGACCGATCCCGGCCGGGCGGAGCTGATGGCGCGTTTCAAGTCGGCTTGATCGCCGTTCCCAACTCCGGCCCCGCCGCCTTGGCGCGAGGGGCCGGCCCCGTGCTGAAAATCGGCGGATAAAGAACCTTTCGATGCCTTTTACTCCTGCCACCAATCGGCGCCTTGTCACTGCGGCTCTTGTCAGTCCGGCCAGCATCTGGCTGTTCGTGTTCCTGGTGCTGCCCTTCATCGCTATCATCGTCTTTGCCTTCGGCGAGCGGGCGCCCGAAGGTGGTTATCAGGCGGCTTTTACCTTTGCGCAGTTTGCCAATCTCGGTTCGCGCGCCGCAGCCTTCAAGAACACGCTGATCCTTGCGCCGATCGGCGCCTTCGCCTGCCTGCTCGTCGCCTATCCGGTTGCTTATTACCTGGCCGTCAAGGCGAGCGCCAAATACCGGCTGCTGCTGGTCTCCCTCGTAGTCGTACCTTTCTGGACAAGCCTTCTCGTGCGCACCTACGCCTGGATGTACATCTTGGGCGCGCGCGGCATTCCGCATCTCTTGGAGATGGTCGGAATCGAAAATGTCAGGCTGCTGAACACACCGGGCGCCGTGCTGCTCGGCATCGTCTACGGCTACCTGCCGCTGATGATCATGCCGATCTATGTCAGCCTCGAAAAGCTCGACCGCCGCCTTCTGGAGGCCTCCGCCGATCTCGGCGCGCGGCCGCTTTCGACCTTTTTCGGCATCACGCTGCCGCTGTCGCTTCCAGGCGTGATGACCGGCATCGCCCTCGTCACCATCCTGCTGCTCGGCGAATATTTGATCCCGCAGTTGCTTGGCGGCGGCAAAGTCTTCTTCATCGGCAATGCGCTGGTCGATCTCTTCCTGCAGTCGCGCAATTGGCCGTTCGGCTCTGCAATCGCCGTCACTCTCGTCGTTGTCGTCGTCATCGTGGTGTTGATCGCCATGCGCATTGCCTGGCGCGTTGCCGGTACCCGCCAAGTGGATCTCGTCTGATGCGCGCTCTGGTCACCGCAGTCTACCTGTTCCTCTACACGCCGATCGCGCTAGTCGTGCTGTTCTCCTTTAATGCCGGCCGCAATGCCAGCGATTTCACCGGCTTCTCGACGCAATGGTATGGCAAGGCGCTTGCCAACACCTTCCTGATGGAAGCACTGCAGAACAGCCTGACCATCGCCTTTACCAGCGCCGGGCTGGCGGCCATTTTCGGCACGATGGCGGCGATCGGCATGGAGCGGCTCGGCGCCCGGGCGCGAGCGGTCTTCGATGGGCTGTTCGCTGCGGCGATCGTCGTTCCCGGCGTCGTCATCGGCATTGCGACGCTGGTGGCGCTGGTCGAGGTCTTCGGCTTCGTCAATCCACTGATCGCCGCCGTCTGGCCAGGCGAACAGGCGCCGAAGCTTTCACTCGGCTATGGCTCGATCATCGCCGCCCACGGCCTCTTCACCATGGCGCTGGTGACAATGATCGTCAAAGCACGCATTGCCAGCCTCGGCCGTGACATCGTCGAAGCGTCGAGCGATCTCTACGCCACGCCTTTCACCACTTTTCGCCAGATTGTGCTGCCGCAGATCCTGCCGTCAATCCTGGCAGGTTTTCTGCTCGCCTTCACCTTCTCCTTTGACGATTTCATCATCGCTTTTTTCGTCGCAGGTTCGAACACGACACTGCCGATTTATGTCTTCGCCTCGATCCGTCGTGGCGTGACGCCGGAGATCAACGCCATCGCCACGATGGTGCTTGTCGCATCGCTGGGACTGATCCTCATCGCGCGCTTTCTGATGCGCGAGAAAACAACAAACTGAACGGGAAGCACGAATGATTCTTGAAAATCGCGTCGCGATCGTCACCGGAGCGGGCTCGGGCATCGGCCAGGCCGGCGCGCTCATTATGGCAGGAGAAGGTGCTTTCGTCGTCGTGGCCGACCTGAATGCCGCCAGTGCGGCCGAAACCGTCGGTCGCATTGAGGCCGCCGGCGGCAGGGCTGAGTGCCTTGTTCTCGACGTCACCGACGACACGGCACTCGAAGCCGGCATCGCTGCGGTCGCCGAACGTCACGGCCGGATAGACATCCTCCACAATCATGCCGGCGCACAGGTGGCAGGCGACCTGGAGCAGGTGGCTGTCGAGGGTTTCGACAGGTCCTGGAGCCTGAACGTCCGAGCGCATTTCATGGCGTCTCGCTTCGTCATGCCGCTGATGAAGAAGGCGGGCCGCGGCGTCATCCTCAACACCTCTTCCTCGTCGGGCGTACTCTACGATCGCGAGATGATCGCCTATACGACGACGAAACATGCGGTCATCGCGATGACCCGGCAGATGGCCGGCGACTACGCCAGATTCGGCATCCGCGTCAACGCGCTCTGCCCGGGCTGGGTGGATACGCCGTTCAACGAACCCTTCATCGCCCAGATGGGCGGGCGTGGCGCGATCGAGGCCTATGTCGCCGAGAAGGTGCCGCTCGGACGCTGGGCTGATGTCTCCGAAATCGCCGAGCCCATTCTATTCCTAGTCTCGGACCGCTCGTCTTACATGACCGGGCAGATTCTCGTCGTCGACGGCGGCGAGACCATTGTCTGACGATGGCAGAGTGGGTTTGCCCCTAGGTCGGATCGGCTGACCGTCATCCGGATCAAATCAAAGAATCAGTGCATGAAAAAGCCGCCATGTTTCCATGGCGGCTTGGCGGCTCTTCTGCTTGGGAGGCGATTTTAAGCCGGAAGCTGGAAGAACCAGTTGGCAATCAGGACGATCGCGAGGCCCCCGGCGAGTGCGAGATAGGGCAGCATGCCGGCTTTCTTGACGCCGAGATCCTGCCCGATGAGGCCGAGATCCTCCATCGCGCCGGCCGGGAACTTGCCGCCGTCACGCACATAGTGGCGATAGGCGAAGACCGGCAGGATCAGGGCGGCGAAGATGAACCCGACCCAAAGTGCATTGGAGTAACCCCAGACTTTGGCGCCGGCGCCGAGGAAGAGCGCGTTGACGAAAGCGAGCACGGTGTTGAGACCGATCAGCCAGCTCGGCGCCTTCCAGGGGCGTTCGATGTGGCCGGAATCAATCCGGTGGATCCAGCCGGAATTGAGGTTCAGGAAGTTGAAGATGATGTAGCCCACATTCGAGACGGCGAGCACGAAGAAGTAGCCGCCGACGTCCGATGCGATCGCCAGAAGGAAGAGATTGAAGGCGAAATCGGTCCACATCGCCCGTGTCGGGGCGCCATGCTCGTTGGCGTGGTCGAGATATTTCGGCAGCCAGCCGTCCTTCGAACCCTGGTAGAGCGTGCGTGAGGAACCGGCCATTGCCGTCATGATGGCGAGGAAGAGCGCCAGGATCATCAATATCACGAGCAGCTGGGTGATGACCCGGCCGGCGCCGATCAGGCCGCCAAGCGCTTCAGCAACGCCCGTGCCGTCGACGATGCCGGGGGCCAGCATGCCGGCATGGCCGAGAACCCCCTGGAAGGCGAAGGGCACCAGGAAGAAGAACAGGCAGCAGGCCAGACCGGAATAGAAGATCGCCTTGAAGGTGTCGGTCTTCGGGTTCTTCAGTTCGCGAGTGTAGCAGACCGCCGTCTCGAAGCCGTAGGTCGACCAGGCGGCGATGTAGAGGCCGCCGAGAAAAAGCGTCCAGCCGCCATTGCTCCAGCTGCCATCGCTGGCGGCATAGGCCGCTGTCGGCGGCACGAGGCCGGTGACGTTTGCAGAAACGATCTGGCCGCTGATGATCGGATAGAGGCCGATGATCAGCAGCGGCACCAGCACGATGATCGCCAGCCACTTCTGTACGCTTGCCGTCTCCGAGATGCCGCGATGCTGGATCGCGAAGATGATCAGCATCAGGACACCGCCGATGAAGAAGGTGGCATTGATGTTGGCGGTGGCAAGAAAGGGGATGCTGAAGCTTGCGAGCGACCAGTTGCGGATCCCGGGCGTCAGAGCAGCCACACCATCGGCGCCGAGCAGCGCCTTGACGGCGTCTTCAGGCGTCGTGCCGGCATGGGCTGCTATATATTCGGCGACGCGCGGGCTGTCGGCCGTAACGGAAGCGGCGTGCGCGGCGATCCAGTCGAGGACGATCTGCGAATCGGCTGCCGGAATCGGGAAGAATGCATTGAGAATGTAACCGGCGGCGATGGCGCAGCCAAGCGAAAGCACGGGCGACCAGGCAAACCAGTTGCACCAGACCGACAGCGGCGCGATGAATTTCGAATAGCGCAGCCAGGCGGTGGCGCCGTACACCGAGGCGCCGCCGGATTTGTTGCCGAACATGCCGGCAATCTCGGCATAGGTGAAGGATTGCAGGAAACCCATCACCATCGAGATGATCCAGACGACGAAGGCGAGCTTGCCCGTCGTGCCTGCGATGCCGCCAATGGAGAAGAGAACGAGCGGCGGCACGCCCGCAGCCACCCAGAATGCGCCCTTCCAGTCTAGCGCGCGTATAAGCTTACCTTCGGTGCCGGATGCAATTCCGGCCTCCACAACATCTGTCATCGGTGAAATTCCCCATTCGATTGTTCCGGACGTATCTCTGTACGTCTCCCTGAACGTGTCTCCCTGACAGTCTTAAGCCCGCTCGGATGATTTTGGTGATCCGCGCTCCCGACGGATTCTCCGAGTCTGAACTCTTGATGCATAGTGAAGATTTTTTCTTTTTAGTCAACATGACTTTACTTTCCGCAGGCATTTTGTAACCTGTATGGGTGTGTGCCGAAGGGCATGGCGATCCCCCATGAGGGTAGAATGCGAGAACTTCATCCTGCCATGCCGGGCCTGCGTACGGTCGTTCCGAGCCTCGTCCATTATCCCGGTATTCCAGCCCTGCCAGAGGGCACGGAGCGTTACAGAGCGAAGGGCGGCGGATCGGTCGTCGTACGCGTCGAGGCCGGCGACCGCGTGAGCGTCATCGACAGCGAAGGCGGGCAGATCTGCGAACTCTCCTTCCTTGACGAAAAGGGGCGCTTCCAGGCAGACGGTATCGGAACGGCATTCACCAATTCGGCCGAGGGCTTGAAGACCATTCTTCAGGCAGAGGATGAGAGTGCTGCCCGCACAGGCGCGGCACTTCAGCGGCGCGGCGCCGATCTCGCAGCGGCCGGAGCGCTCCGCATCTTCGGGGCAGGATCGACGCCGGGCAGCCGGGCGGAGTTCACGATTGCCATGAAGGGCCTGCTGATCGTTGCGGCACCCGCCGGCGCCATGTCGCCGGAGGCGCAGGAGACGGCGACGCCGATCGAGATCCGGGTCAAGCGCAGCCTGCTGATCCGCGACTATGCCTCCGCCCTGCCGGAGCCGGCGGCGGATCCGATCGAGGATATCCGCGTCCGGGCGGCGAGCGCCGCCGCCTATTTCGTGCGCGCCGGTGAATTCATCCAGATCATCGATGTCTATGGGCGCCAGTGCACCGATTTCCAGGCCTTTGCCGCCCGTAAGGTCGACAAGGGCCTCGATCTCGCGCTCGATTCGACCGTCACCCGCACGCTGCTCGGCCGCAGCTATCCCATGCCCGGCCTGCCGTCCAAGGCATTCGACCGCGACTTCGAGCCGCTGGTCGAGATCGTCCAGGATACGGTCGGCCGCCACGACGCTTTCGCAACCGCCTGCAATTCACGCTATTACGACGACATGGGTTATCCCGGCCACGTCAACTGCACCGACAATTTTAATGCGGCGCTGGCGCCCTACGGCATTGCCGGCCGCAAGGGCTGGGAAGCGCTGAACTATTTCTACAACACCAATATTGACCACAACAACCAGCTCTATCTCGACGAGCCCTGGTCGCGTCCCGGCGATTACGTGCTGATGCGGGCACTGACCGATCTCGTCTGCGTCTCATCGTCCTGCCCCGACGATATCGATGCGGCGAACGGCTGGGATCCGACGGATATCCACGTCCGCACCTTTTCCGGAAAAGAGAAATTCTCACGAGCGGTAGCCTATCGCATGACCCCAGATGCCGAAGTCGAACTGACGCGCGAAACCGCCTTCCATCCCCGCCTCTCGGCGTTAACGCGAGATTATACGGAATATCGCGGCTACTGGCTGCCGAACCGCTTCTCGTCCGAAGGCCCGGTCGAGGAATACTGGGCCTGCCGCGAACGCGCCGCCGTCATCGATCTCTCGCCCTTGCGGAAGTTCGAGGTGACGGGTCCGGATGCCGAGGAATTGCTGCAATACTGCCTGACGCGCGACGTGCGCAAACTCTCGACAGGCCAGGTCGTCTATTCCGCGATGTGCTACGAAAATGGTGGCATGATCGATGACGGCACGCTCTTCAGGCTGGGCGACAAAAACTTCCGCTGGATCGGCGGCGATGATTTCAGCGGCATATGGCTGCGTCAGCAGGCCGAGAAGAAGGGTTTCAAGGCCTGGGTCCGCTCATCGACCGACCAGCTGCACAACATCGCCCTGCAAGGCCCCAGGAGCCGCGATATCCTGAAGGAGATCATCTGGACGGCGCCGCGCCAGCCCGCGATCGGTGAGCTCGAATGGTTCCGCTTCACCGTCGGCCGCATCGGCGGATTCGAGGGGCCCCCGGTCGTGATCTCGCGCACCGGCTTTACCGGCGAGCTCGGCTACGAAATCTTCTGTCATCCGAAGGATGCGTTGACGGTGTTCGACGCCGTCTGGGAGGCAGGCCAGCCGCACGGGCTGAAGCCGATGGGGCTGGAAGCGCTCGACATGGTCCGCATCGAGGCGGGCCTGATTTTCGCCCACCACGAATTCACCGACCAGACGGATCCGTTCGAGGCCGGCATCGGCTTTACCGTGCCGCTGAAATCCAAACAGGACGATTTCATCGGCCGCGAGGCGCTGATCCGACGCAAGGAGCACCCGCGCCATCTGCTCGTCGGCCTCGACATCCAGGCGAACGAGGCGGTCGGCCATGGCGATTGCATCCATATCGGCCGCGCCCAAGTCGGTGTCGTCACCAGCGCCACGCGCTCGCCTGTTCTCGGCAAGACGATCGCGCTCGCCCGCATCGACGTGATGCATGCAAGCCCGGGCACTGAAGTCGAGATCGGCAAGCTCGACGGCCACCAGAAGCGCCTGCCGGCGACAATCGTGCCGCTTTCGCATTACGACCCGCAGAAGACGCGGCCGCGCTCGTAATGCCTGCTTCGCGCTCAGGAGACGCCGATGTCAGCGCGTCGGTCGTCTCCTGAATCTTGCCTTCAGGCGGCCTGCACGGCCGCGTTCAGCGGGATTTCGACATCGATCTCAAGCGTGGAGACGAACTCGTTGCGGTCGATCGTCACCTGCACCTTGTCGTGGTCGAGCTCGACATGCTTTGCGATCACCGCAAGGATTTCCTCGCGCAGCAGGGAGACCAAGTCCGATCCCGCCGACGAGCGCTCATGGGCAAGGAGGACCTGGAGGCGTTCGCGGGCGGCCGGCGCCGTGCGCTGTTTATTGAAAAGACGGAAAATGTTCATGCTGCCCTCCGTCCGAAGATCTTGCCGAAAATATTGCGCTTTTCCTCGGGGATCGTGATCGGCAGGGTTTCGCCGGCGAGCCGGCGAGCCGCATCGAAATAAGCCATCGCAGCTGCGCTGCGGCTTTCCGCCAGCGTGACCGGCGCACCGATGTTGGACGCACGCAGGACGTCCATGCTTTCCGGCACGATACCGAGGAGCGGGATGGAGAGGATCTCCAGGACGTCGTCGACCTTCAGCATGTCGCCGCGCTCGGCGCGGTTGGCGTCGTAGCGGGTGAGCAGCAAGTGTTTTTCCATCCGCTCGCCGCGTTCGGCCTTGGCGGTCTTGGCATCGAGCAGGCCGATGATGCGGTCGGAATCGCGCACCGACGAGACTTCCGGATTGGTGACGACGACGGCCACGTCGGCATGGCGCATGGCAAGTGTCGCGCCGCGCTCGATCCCGGCGGGGCTGTCGCAGATGATCCAGTCGAAGTAGCGCTTCAGGTCGTTGATGACGCGCTCGACGCCTTCGGCCGTCAGGTTGTCCTTGTCTCGGGTTTGCGAGGCCGGCAGCAGGAACAGCGTCTCAAGCCGCTTGTCGCGGATCAGCGCCTGGGTGAGCTTCGCGTCGCCCTGGATGACGTTGATCAGGTCGTAGACGACCCTCCGCTCGGCGCCCATCACGAGGTCGAGGTTGCGCAAGCCGACGTCGAAATCGACGACGACCACCTTTTCATTGCGTTGCGCCAGCGCCGCTCCCAATGCGGCGGTCGAGGTCGTCTTTCCAACCCCGCCCTTACCTGACGTGACGACGATCACTTTCCCCATTTCTCTCTCCTTTGCCGTGGCCGCAGCCGGGTCAGATCAGTTTTTCCGCCATGATCGCGTCCTCTTCGAGCCAGAGCTGAACAGCCTGTCCGCGAAGATTGGGGGCCATGTCTTCCGCCATTTTGTAGATCCCATCGATCGCCACCAGCTCGGCTTCGAGCTTGCGGCAAAAGATCCGCGCCGATGCGTTGCCGATGGAGCCTGCCATGGCTCGGCCGCGCAATGCGCCGTAGATATGGACGGAGCCGCCGGCGATGACTTCCGCGCCCGAGGCGACCGAGCCGACGATGGTGACGTCGCCTTCCGGGAAGATCACCGACTGCCCCGAGCGCACCGGTTCCCTGATGACGATCGATTGCGTTGTCGCAGCGCGAACCTCGGGCGTTCCCGGCTTGCCGACTGGATCGGCGGGCTCTCTTGCCTGAACCTCGATGTCGGAAGCCGAGCGGCCGCCTTTGAGCGCGGGAGGCATGCCCGCGCCCAGAATCGACGGCCGGGCGCCCTCGATGCCCATGATGCTGACATTGCGCTTGGCAAGTTCAGCAATGAGTTCCTTAAGCTGCGGCCTGTCGATTTGCAGATCCGTCAGGTCGAGGACGACGGGACGTCCCAGGAAAAAGCCGGCCGATCGTGCGGCCAGATCGTCGAGCCTGGCCAACCAATCATCGATCGGGAGGTCCGGAGACAGCATGACCGCCAGGAAAGAGCGGCCCTTGATGCGGATAGAGCGAGCGTCTGTTAGCACTTTGGTCATCTGTGTGAAGAAATCGTTGACCATGTCTACCGCCGGTATGGTTAACAAATAGTTAACGCGGCCCTAACATTACCGATAATGGGATGAGGTTCTTCAGACGAAGGATTTCCGCAAGTCGTTGAAAAACCATGATACTGCAGCGCGCCCCGGACGGTTAATGATGCGGCCCCTCGACGTGAGCCGCAAATCTGCCTCTGCTTCCTAACGCTCAGCCTTCCGGCTTGCTTGCGCGTTGGAAATGGCGCGTGCGGCCTCTTCCGAGGAGTTGGCGAGCGTGCGCATCTCGGTGGCAAGCACGGCAAAGCCTGACCCTGCCGTGCCGGCACGGGCCGCCTCGATGCCGGCTTGACGGCGAGCAGCTGAGGTAGCGAAGCGATTGCAGGATCTCATTGGTTTTCGAAGCGGTGACGCGCATGTCAGCGGTCCGTTCGTCGATTCGCTGATAGAGCGATTGGATATTGATGATGCTGCCCTCGAGATCGAGAAGTTCGCCCTTCTCGTCCCAGATGCCGCCACCGGTCTCCGTCACCCAGATGAGATGGCGCCTGGCGTCGCCGATGCGGTATTCCATCCTCCAGTCCGTCCGCTTCTCCAGCGCTCGCCCGACCACCTCGCTGCACATTCTGCGCGAGATGCTTCAGGCAATTGGTCATGATGCGGGAGGAGAGTGCACGAACACCCTCCTCCCGCGATGCAGGTCCGCCTCGTCAGTTGCGCAAATATTCCTCCATGGAATCGTCGAGCGCCTCGATCCAGGGCGTGTGATGCGTCGGCGACATGTTGCCAGTCATCAGAGACCGATAGGCGTGGTCGCGGAATCCCATGATGTTGTGGGCCTTGTGATGTTCCCACTCCATGAAGGTCCGGTTTGTGCCCTCGATGTCGAAGGAGGGATAATCGGTCTCGGCAAGCAGTTCCTTCACGTAATCGCCTTGGTACCAGATCATCTGCTCAGCATCCTCGAGCGTCTCCTCGCGCGCCCTCCACATGTCGAAATTGGCCTTCAGCTCTTCTTCCGGCGGCAGGGTGATGCGGCCCATCATCACGTCGCGCGCCCACCAGGCCTGCACGTCGAACATGTTGAAGGTATAGAACTGGTCCTGCATGCCGATATAGAAGAGCTGCGGGTTCTTGTCGAAGATCACGCCCTTGTAGAGGCTGTCGGCCCAGAGGCGGTTGGCGGTTTTCAGCCGGAGGTCGTCAGGCAGGAAGGGGAAATGGTGCTGGTATCCGGTGCAGAGGATCAGGGCGTCGACTTCCTTGGTCGACCCGTCGAGGAAATGCGCCGTGCGGTTTTCGAGCTTGGTCAGCAGCGGCCGTTCTTCGAAATTCTCAGGCCATTTGAAGCCCATCGGCTTTGAACGGTAGCTCGTCGTCACAGATTTCGCGCCGTATTTCCAGCATTGCGAACCGATGTCTTCGGCCGAATAGCTGCGGCCGACGATCAGAATGTCCTTGCCCTTGAACTCCAGCGCGTCGCGGAAATCATGGGCGTGCAGGACGCGGCCGTTGAAGGTCTTCACGCCCTCGAAATAAGGCACGTTCGGGGTCGAGAAATGGCCGGTGGCGACGACCACATAATCGAATTCCTCATCATACATGCGGTCCTCGATGCGGTTATGCGCCGTCACCGTGAATTTCTTCGTGGCATCATCGAAGCGGACCATGCGCACCGGCGTGCTGAAGCGCACCCAGTGGCGGACATTCGCCTTCTCGACGCGGCCCTTGATATAGTCCCAGAGCACGGCCCGCGGCGGATAGGAGGCGATCGGCTTGCCGAAATGCTCCTCGAAGGAATAGTCGGCGAATTCGAGGCATTCCTTCGGCCCGTTCGACCAGAGATAGCGATACATGCTGCCATGGACCGGCTCGCCATATTCGTCCAGGCCGGTGCGCCAGGTATAGTTCCAGAGCCCGCCCCAGTCCGACTGCTTTTCGAAGCAGACGATCTCCGGGATTTCGGCGCCCTTCTGGGCAGCCGATTGAAAGGCGCGCAGCTGCGCAAGCCCGGACGGGCCGGCACCGATGACGGCTACTCTTGTCATGAAGCATTCCCCTCTTGATTATATGGCATCGTCTCCTGGATAACTCCTCGATTAAAATCGAAGGAGGATGTACCCAGAAATTCAAAATGTTACGGCATTTCTCTCAGTCCGGATAAATACCGGGGCTGGTCGGAGCCCCATCGTCATATTTGGAAAGCCAGTCGATCGTCGTCTCGCGGTAACGGGTGAGGCCCTTGTAGTCGATGAGTTCCGGCGGCAGCGTCTTCAGCACCCGCGGGAAGCGCCGCGCCCATTTCGCCACGGTGACGAGCTCTTCCATGTTCATCAGGTAGCAGCGGATGACGAAGAGGATGGCGTTGGAGCGCGGCAGGCGCCAGAGGCTTTGCAGCTCGACCCGCAGATGCACTTTCTGGCCAACATTGTCAGGCGTCACCGTCGTGCGGTCGGGACCCCATTTGTGATAGTTCTCCGGGCTGGTATCGAGCCGCGGATTGATCGTCATCGTCCAGTTGAAGCGCCGCGTCGGCTTTCCCTGCTGCAGGTTCAGGAGGAATTTCAGCGCACGGTCGAAGACGCCGATCTGATGGGCGAGCGGCACCGGTCCGTGCCATTCCATGAAGTTCATGCCGATATCGAAATCGAGCGACCAGTCGGCCTGGGTCGTCACCATGCCGGCATCCATCCACAGATTGCCGTCGCGCTGGTCGACGATGCAGAAATCGCCCTGGGCCTGGCGAGTGATATATTCGAAGGGCTCATATGGCAGCGTCGAGGTATCGCCGAAGGTGAAGCTGTCGTCGATGCCGAGCGGGCGGTTGATCCAGCGCCACTGGTCGCCGTTGCGGATCAATGTGAAATGGTCGGGGTAACCCGCTGCCTGCTCTTCCATCAAAAGTTCGAGCGTGTCCCATTGCGCGCTCATCATGTGCGGCAGCGCCTGATAGCGCAGCGGATCTTCCTTCAGCACCAGCGCCCGATCGTGCATCTCGGCGACGTAATGCTCGTCAACATCGATCAGGTTTTCGTAGACGGTGCCCGCCCGGCCGCGCACATGCGGCTCCATGTTGACCGAATACATGTATTCGTCGCGGTCGAAGGGAAACGGGAAGCGGCGGATGTTTCCGGGGCTGTTCCGATAACTGAAATCGTCCCGGAATGTTTCCTGCTTGAAGGCGATTGCCATGTCCGGTCTCCTTTTTCGATGCCGTCAGAGATCAAGATGCAGTGCGGTTCCCTCGAAGCGGGAAACACAGATCATCACCTTGCTGCCGGATGCCTTTTCTTCGCTCGTCAGATAGACGTCATTGTGCAGCAGTTTGCCGTCGCAGGTGACGACAGCGGTCTCGCATTGACCACAGGCGCCGCCGCGACAGAGGAAGGGCGCGTCGACGCCCGCCGCCTCAATTGCCTCCAGCATGCTTTCATGATGGCCGACCTTCACGGTCTTGCCGGAACGGATGAGCTCCATCGTGAAGGGCTTGCCCGGCAGCGACGACAGGAACCGTTCCGAATGCAGGTTCTGCTCCGGCCAGCCGGCGTCGAGGCCTGTTTTCAGCACCCCGTCGATCATGCCTGTGGGGCCGCAGACATAGAGATGCGTGCCGAGCGGTTGACGGTCGAGCAGGCGCGTCAACGGAATGGCGCCGCCTTCAGCATCGCAATAGATCTTGATGCGATGCGGACCATAGCGCTCCAGGAGTTCCCGCCAGTAGGCGCCGCGGTCGCGCGTGCGGATGGCATAATGCAGTTCGAAGGCGGCGCCCTCGCGGGAAAACTGCTCCATCATCGCAATGAAGGGGGTAATGCCGATGCCGCCGGCGATCAGAAGATGCTTGCGCCCGCGCCAGTCCGGCTGGAAGAGGTTGACGGGATAGCTGACCTTCAGCTCGTCGCCTTCGCTGACCTTCTCATGCATGAAGGTGGAGCCGCCGCGTGAATCCTCGACATGCAGCACGCTGATCTCATAGGCCGCGCAATCATGCGGCGGCGACATCAGCGAATAGGCATTGCGGCGCGTATGGCTGCCGTCGTTCATCGAGACGATGACATGGGCGCCGCCGGAAAAATAGGGCATCGGCTTGCCATCGAGGCGCTCGAAGCGGAAACGCTTGACGCCCTCGGCGATCGGCGTGATCCGCGCCACGCGGACGGGAATTTCAGTGCCACCGCTCAAAGAAACAACTCCTCCGGATCGGGCCCGCTGCCGGGCTCTTCCGCGTCGATATTGACGCCCTGGAAGGCGGCGAGCCGCCGGGAATAATGATCGCGCACCAGAAGCGAGAGTCCGCAATGACTGCAGGCGAAGGGGCTGGTGGTAACGTCGTCTGTGATGCCCTTGCAATGGACACATTGCACCCGCCTGGCCAGCGAGCCGCGATGCTCGGTGATGATCGAGGCGTGATCCATGCCATAGTCGAGTGCCACGAGCATCGCCTGGCCGATGAAGCCTTCCGTGCCCGAGAGATATAGCCGGGTGCCCATCTGGGCGGTGGCGAGTGAGCCTTTCAACCGGAAGAGCAGTGTCGCGATGGTCGGCGCCGTGAAAAACATGTCGGCACCGAGGCGGCGCAACGCCTCGTCGAGGCCGGTTCCCTGCGAGCCGCGGGCGACATAGAGAATCTCGCTGCGGGAAAGAACGGTCTCGTCAAGCGCCAGCTGCTGATCGAGGAGAGCCTTGGCGCCCTCCCCTTCGAGCGCGAAAATGTGCCGCCGGGCGCGCGGCTGGATGGTCAGGCCTGGATAGACTGGTCGGCTCTTGATGCCTGCAACGAGCATTGGCGTGCTCCTTAACCTACGGCAGTCCTCTTCTTCTTCTCCGGATCGTCGAAGGGGAGCGTATGGGCGGTGGCGCCTGCCCTGACGGTCTTGCCGCGGACTTCGAGGTTCGTCCCGTGCACCGCCTTGTCAACGTCGAGGCGGGCGATCGCCATGGATTTCTTCGTCAGCGACGAATAGCTCGGGCAGGTGATGACGCCGACCTTTTTGCCGTCGGCAAAGACCTCGTCGCCGAGGTCGGCCGGTCCGTCGGCATCGATCAGCATGCCGAAGATCTTGAAGCGCTCCTTGCCCTTGAGACGGGCGTGTTCCTCGGCGCCGCGGAAGCCCGTCTTGCCGGGGCTGACGGTGAAGTCGAGTCCGAGTTCCCAAAGACTGTCGCCGGGCGGCTGGTCGGCGAAGGGATACATTTGCGAATTGTCGTAGGGGTAGAACAGCAGGTAGCTTTCGACGCGCAGCATGTCGAGGACCGAGAAGCAGCAGGGGATGATGCCCATCTCCTTGCCTTCCCAGACGATCCTGTCCCAGACCATGACGGCGTCCTGGCCGCGTACGAAGATCTCGTAGCCGCGTTCGCCGGTATAGCCGGTGCGCGAAATCATCACGGGTGCGCCGAACAGCGTCGTCTGCATGTGGTGGAAATATTTGAGGTCGCGGATGCCGGGCACATATTTGGCGAGGTAGTCGACCGCAAGCGGACCCTGAAGCGACAGGTCATGCAGGTCGTCGTCGAAGAGCACCGCGCAATTGCGGCCCGCCGCCTGCTTGACGACTTCCTCGTGGCCGGAGCCGGAACCATGCACCAGCATCCAGGAATTCGGGCCGGTCCGATAGACTATGCAATCGTCGGTGAAGTGGCCGCGGTCATTCAGCATGGTCGCGTAAACCGAGCGGCCGGGATAGATCTTCGTCAGGTCGCGGGTGGTGATGTAGTCGAGGACGGCGATGGCGTGCGGGCCGACGAGATGCACCTTCTTCAGGCCCGAGACATCCATGATGCCGGCCTTGGTGCGGACCGCGACATGCTCTTCCGACATGTCCTTCTCGTAGGTCCAGGCGGTTCCCATACCGCTCCAGTCTTCGAGCTTCGATCCCAGAGCGCGATGCCTATCCGCCAAGGCGGAGAAACGCCATGATAGAGCCATTTCCGTTCCCTCTTATTTCCTCTACGGAATATTTGTTTCCTGACTATATAAATCTTTCACGCCATGGCAAGCCCGCCGGGCGGCATTCCACTCAAAACTTCGGCAGCACCTGCCCGGCAGTCCGGTGGGCGGCGATGACGGTGTTGGCCATCAGCATGGCGATGGTCATCGGCCCGACGCCGCCCGGAACCGGCGTGATGGTGCCGGCGACGGTGGAGACCTCGGCAAAGGCGACGTCGCCGACGAGCCGGGTCTTGCCTTCTCCCTTGTCGGGCGCCGGCACGCGATTGATGCCGACGTCGATCACCGTCGCACCCGGTTTGACCCAATCGGCTCTGACCATCTCCGGCCGGCCGACGGCGGCCACCAGAATGTCGGCGTTTCGACAGACCTCGGCGAGGTTCTTGGTTCTGGAGTGAGCGATCGTCACCGTCGCATTGGCGTTGAGCAGCAATTGCGCCATTGGCTTGCCGAACAGGTTGGAGCGGCCGATAACAACGGCGTTGAGGCCGGAGAGATCCTCGCCATGGGTGCGGCGGACGAAGACCATGGCGCCGGCCGGTGTGCAGGAGACGAGCCCGGTCTTCAGGTCGCCGGTGGCAAGCTTGCCGGCATTGACGACGCTCAGGCCGTCGACATCCTTTTCCGGCAGGATCGACTGGATGATCGGCTCGCTGTCGAGCGGCTTCGGCAGCGGCAGTTGCACCAGGATGCCGTGGATCGACGGATCGGCGTTCAGCGTGGCAACGAGGGCCGCGAGCTCTTCCTGCTTCGTTTCCGCCGGCAGCGTGTGCTGGACGGACTTGAAGCCGCATTCCTTGGCCATGCGGCTTTTGGAGCCTACATAGGCGTGGCTTGCGGGATCGTCGCCGACATTGACGACGGCAAGGCCAGTGGTGAGGCCGCTCATCTTTTCCAGCGCCGCCGTCGTACTCTTGACCGTCTGAATTACCGATGCAGCTACGTTCTTGCCGTCGATGACCTCGACCATCTCTCACCCCATGCGTTCGGATGCGTAGCTTCCCGGGCTTGCCGGGAAGACGACGGTGCGGTTGCCGTTGATGAAGGTGCGGTGGTGGATATGGGCATGAATGGCGCGCGCCAGCACCTGGCTTTCGACGTCGCGGCCGATCGAGACATAGTCGTCGGGCGACTGCGCATGGGTGATGCGCGCCGTGTCCTGCTCGATGATCGGGCCTTCGTCGAGGTCGGCGGTGACGTAATGGGCGGTGGCGCCGATCAGCTTGACGCCGCGGCCATAGGCCTGCTTGTAGGGATTGGCGCCCTTGAAGCTCGGCAGGAAGGAGTGGTGGATGTTGATGATCCTGCCCGACATCTGCTTGCAGAGCTGGTCGGAGAGAACCTGCATGTAGCGGGCGAGCACGATCAGCTCGGTGCCGGTCTGCTCGACGAGGTCGACGAGCTGGGCCTCGGCCTGCGGTTTGTTCTCCTTCGTCACCTTGATGTAGTGGAAGGGAATGTCGTGGTTGACCACGACCTTCTGGTAATCGAAATGGTTGGAGACGACGCCGACGATGTCGATCGGTAGCGCCCCGATCTTCCAGCGGTAGAGCAGGTCGTTGAGACAATGGCCGAAGCGCGACACCATCAAGAGCACCTTCATGCGCTTGTCGCTGTCGTGGAATTCGTAATCCATTGCGAAGGGGGCGGCGACGGCGGCAAAATCGGCGCTGATTTCGGGGCCGGAAAGCCCTTCCTCGGAAATGAAGCTGACGCGCATGAAGAACCTGCCGGTATCGAGGTCGTCGAACTGGCTGGAGTCGATGATGTTGCAGCCCTTGTCGGCCAGATAGCTCGAAATCGCCGCAACGATGCCGCGCGTCGACTTGCAGGATACGGTAAGTACGAAGCTCTTCATGCTGTCTCTTCCTTCGCCCTTTCAGGTACAGAGGGTCCGGTCATGCCGAGCTGTCCAACCCGGCATGGCGAAGACGTCGGTCCGGTTGCTCAGATATCGAGCGTGCTGTCGCGTTCCCACTGGGTGAAATGCGAGCAGTAGGCATTCCATTCCATGTGCTTGAGCTTGAGATAGGCGGAAGCAAACTCAGCCCCGATTGCCGCCTTCAAGCCTTCGTCGGCATCAAAGGCACGCAGCGCATCGAGCAGGTTGAGTGGCAGGCGCGGCGCGTCCTTCACCAGGTGGCCCTCGGCATACATATCGATATCGTAGTGCTGGCCGGGGTCTGCCTGGCTGCGGATGCCGTCGAGGCCGGCCGCGATGATGATCGCCTGTAAGAGGTATGGATTGACCGCGCCGTCCGGCAGGCGCAGCTCGAAGCGCCCAGGCCCCGGCACGCGCACCATGTGGGTGCGGTTGTTGCCCGTCCACGTTACGGTGTTCGGCGACCATGTGGCGCCTGAGGTGGTGCGCGGCGCGTTGATGCGCTTGTAGGAATTGACCGTCGGATTGGTGATCGCGGCCAGCGCGGAGGCATGCTTCATGATGCCGCCGAGGAAGGTTTTCCCCTGAGCCGACAGCCCAAAGGCCATTTCCTTGTCCGCGAAGGCGTTTACCCTGCCATCGACGTCCCAGACCGAGATGTGCGCATGGCAACCGTTTCCGGTCAGGCCCTTGAAGGGCTTCGGCATGAAGGTAGCGCGAAGGCCGTGCTTTTCGGCGACCGACTTGACCATGAACTTGAAGAAAGAGTGCTTGTCCGCGGTCTTCAGGACATCGTCATATTCCCAGTTCATCTCGAACTGGCCGTTCGCATCCTCATGGTCGTTCTGATAGGGCTTCCAGCCGAGTTCCAGCATATAGTCGCAGATCTCGGCGATGACATCGTACCGACGCATCACGGCCTGCTGGTCGTAGCAAGGCTTCTCGGCAGTATCGAACTGGTCTGAAATCACCGAGCCATCAGCAGAGATGAGAAAGAACTCGGGCTCCACACCGGTCTTCACCCGGAGCCCTTCCTTCGCAGCTTCAGCCACCAGTCTTTTCAGCACGACACGCGGCGCCTGTTCGACAGGTCGATCGTCCATGACGCAGTCGGCGGCGACCCATGCGACGTCTTTCTTCCAGGGCAACTGGATGACGGAGGAAGCATCGGGAACCGCAAACAAGTCCGGATGGGCAGGCGTCAGATCGAGCCAGGTTGCAAAGCCCGCAAAACCCGCGCCATCCTTCTGCATATCGGCGATGGCTTCTGCCGGGACCAGCTTGGCGCGTTGGCCGCCGAACAGGTCGGTGTAGCTGATCATGAAATATTTGATGCCTTTGTCTCTCGCAAAAGCAGCAAGGTCCAGTGTCATTCTCGTTCCCCTTTGGATTTCTTCGAGACACTTTCGTTATGGATATGAGACGGCCGGGGTATTGCCCGGCTGGTAGAAATCAGAAGCCTCCCTTGCCAGGGATCCAGTTGGTGCCGGCGAGCGGCACCTGCGCCATGGCCGATGCCTCGATCGTCAATGCAACAAGGTCTTCCGGTTCGAGATTGTGCAGGTGGTTCTTGCCGCAGGCGCGCGCGATGGTCTGGGCTTCGAGCGTCATGACCTTGAGGTAGTTGGCGAGGCGGCGGCCGGCCGCAACCGGATCCAGACGTCTTGCAAGCTCCGGGTCCTGTGTGGTGATGCCCGCCGGATCCTTGCCTTCATGCCAGTCGTCATAGGCGCCGGCCGTCGTGCCGAGCTTTTGATATTCCGCTTCCCAGCGTGGATCGTTGTCGCCGATCGCGACGAGCGCCGCCGTGCCGATCGCGACCGCGTCGGCGCCGAGCGCCAGCGCCTTCGCCACGTCAGCGCCCGAGCGGATACCGCCCGAGATGATCAGCTGCACCTTTCGGTGCATGCCGAGATCCTGCAGCGCCTGGACGGCAGGACGAATGCAGGCGAGCGTCGGCATGCCGACATTCTCGATGAAGACATCCTGGGTCGCCGCCGTGCCGCCCTGCATGCCGTCGAGCACGACGACGTCGGCGCCCGCCTTCACGGCAAGGGCGGTGTCGTAATAAGGGCGCGCGCCGCCGACTTTGACGTAGATCGGCTTCTCCCAATCGGTGATCTCGCGCAGCTCCATGATCTTGATTTCGAGATCATCAGGGCCGGTCCAGTCCGGATGGCGGCAGGCCGAACGCTGGTCGATGCCCTTCGGCAGGTTGCGCATATTGGCGACGCGGTCGGAGATCTTCTGGCCGAGCAGCATGCCGCCGCCGCCAGGTTTGGCGCCCTGCCCGACCACGACTTCGATCGCGTCGGCGCGGCGCAAATCCCTAGGGTTCATGCCGTAGCGCGACGGCAGATATTGATAGACCAGCGTTTGCGAATGACCGCGTTCCTCATCGGTCATGCCGCCGTCGCCCGTCGTGGTCGACGTGCCAGCGATCGTCGCGCCGCGGCCGAGCGCTTCCTTTGCATTGCCGGACAGCGCGCCGAAGCTCATGCCGGCAATGGTAATTGGCGTCTTCAGCATGATCGGTTTCTTGGCGAAGCGCGAGCCGAGTACCACCGAGGTGTCGCACTTCTCCCGATAGCCTTCGAGCGGATAGCGCGAGATGGAGGCGCCGAGAAACAGCAGGTCGTCGAAATGCGGAACCTTGCGCTTGGTGCCGGCGCCGCGAATGTCATAGATGCCGGTGGCTGCCGCGCGGCGGATTTCGGCGAGCGTATGGTCGTCGAAGGTCGCGGACTTGCGCGGCGGGGTATAGGGATTGTGATAGCTCATTGATGTCCCTCGCCTCAGTACGCGTCGGCGTTGTCGATGTTGAAATTGTAGAGCTTGCGGGCGGAGCCGTAGCGCTTGAACTCTTCAGGTCTGACGTCCGTCACGCCGGCCTTGTCAAGCAGCTCGGCGAGCTTTTCCAGATGCTCCGGCCGCATCTCTTTCTCGATGCAGTCGGAGCCGAGGCTCTTGACCGTGCCGCGGACGAACAGCTTGGCTTCGTAGAGCGAATCCCCCAGTGCGTCGCCGGCGTCGCCGAGGACGACGAGATGGCCGGACTGGCCCATGAAGGCCGACATGTGGCCGATGCTGCCGTGAACGACGATGTCGATGCCCTTCATCGAAATGCCGCAGCGCGATGCCGCATTGCCCTTGATGACGAGCAGGCCGCCCCGGCCGGTGGCGCCGGCATATTGGCTGGCGTCGCCCTCGATGACGACGGTGCCGGACATCATGTTTTCGGCAACACCCGGTCCGGCCGAGCCATGAACCGTCACCCTGCCGCCGTCATTCATGCCGGCGCAGTAATAGCCGACCGATCCCCGGACCGCGACCGTGACGGGGCTGTCGATACCGACGGCGACGGCATGACTGCCGCGGGGATTGATAACTTCGAATTCAGTGTCGTTGGCGCCTTTGGAAAGGGCATGCAGGGCGCTGTTCAGTTCGCGAAGCGGGGTGTTGGAAAGATCGAATGTGGGCATTGGTACCTCGTTGGTCGGAGAGACGGCCCGAGCCGCCTCTTGGCTCTCAGGTGCCCCTTCAGGCGGCCTTGTCGTGATCCCAGAAGTAAACGGTCGCCGGCTCCGGCTCCCAGACGCGGGCATTCTCGATGCCGGGAAGGTTGACCAGCGCGCGGTATTCCGAGCCGAAGGCGACATATTGGTCCGTCTCGGCCATGACGGCGGGCTTGCAGGCGATCGGGTCACGCACGACGCCGAAGCCGGACTTGGTGCCGACGACGAAGGTGAAGAAGCCGTCGAGATCGTCGAGGGCGCCTGTCAGTGCCTGGCCGAGATCCTTGCCCTTGGCCATTTCGGCCGTCAGATAGGCGGCGGCGACTTCGGAATCGTTCTGCGTCTCGAAGGTCATGCCTTCGCGAACCAGTTCGCGGCGCAGGTTGTTGTGGTTGGATAACGAGCCGTTGTGCACGAGGCACTGATCGGCGCCGGTCGAGAACGGATGAGCGCCGAGCGTGGTGACGGCGGATTCCGTCGCCATGCGGGTATGGCCGATGCCGTGGGTTCCGCTCATCGAACGGACGCCGAAGCGCGCCACGACGTCTTTCGGAAGACCGATTTCCTTGTAGATTTCGACGGTTTCGCCCGATCCCATGAGGCGGACCGCCGGGCGGATGCGTTCGAGCGCCTCGCGCACTGCTCCAAGCTTGGAGGCATCAAACTCAATGACCGCATGCGTGCTCTTGATCCACACGTGGGCTTTGATGCCGGCTTTGTCGAGATCGCCGGCCAGGCCGTCGAAGTCCACACCTGGATTGGCGGACTGGATGGTGACTTTCGCCTTGCCCTCGGCAGAGCCGCCATAGATCGCGATGCCGGCCGAGTCCGGTCCGCGATCCGTCATGGTGATCAGCATATCCGAAAGCAGGTTTCCCAGCTGAGGCTCAAGGCTCTTGTCCTTGAGGAACAATCCAACAATGCCGCACATAGCCAGTGCCTCCTTTCATTTTGAGAAAGGACTAGCAGGTCCGATTGCCTCCATCAACTGTTAAGAATAATTTTTTCTTCTAAGGCAAATCAGCCTCTGGAGCTCTGCTGTGGATAGCTGATGATCGAGAGGTATCTGCTCGGCAGTTTTACCAGTTGCTCCGGCCCATGCGGCGCATCGGCGTCGAAGAACAGGCTGTCGCCCGGCTGCATCTGGAAAAGCTGGTCGCCGTGGCGGTAGATGACCTCGCCTTCGAGCATGTAGAGAAACTCCATGCCCTCGTGCTGGAACGTCGGGAAAACATCGGAATCGGCCGTCAGCGTGATGAGATAGGGTTCTACGATGACCCCGCTGGTGTTGTTGTCGATATGGCCGAGCAGATTATACTGATGGCCTGCGCGGGTGCCGCGCCGTTCGAGTTCCACGCCCTGCCCTGCCTTGACGAAAACGGCGTTGCGCGGCTCTTCATAGCGGCGGAAGAAGGCCGTCAGCGGCACGCCGAGCGCCCGCGACAGCGATTGCAGCGTCGTCAGCGACGGCGAAATGTTGCCGTTCTCGATCTTTGACAGCATGCCAAGGGAAATGCCGGTCGCGGCCGCGAGATCGGTGACGGTGATGCCGAGTTTCTTGCGGTAGGCGCGCACCTCATGGCCGATCGCCATTTCGAGGTTGTTTTCCTTCGGCTCCCGAACAGCGTGCGGATCCTGGGAAAAGGCGGGGCGCCCGCCCTGCGACTGTTCCGGTTGCCCTGTCGTCTCGAGCTTTGTTTTCATGCTGCTGCCTTCGTTTTGCCGAAAGGCAACCCTATCGCCATAGTGAAATTTCCTCAACCGTGAAGAAAACTATTCCCGCCGCGCCTCGCGCGGAGCTAGGCCGTAGACGGCACGGAACAGCCGGGAAAAATGGCTCGGACTGGAAAAACCCGTGGCCATCGCAATCTCCGAGACGGAAAGCGGGCTCTGCTTCAGCAGCCGATGGGCATGCTGCAACCTGATCCGGTGGTATTGATCGAGAAAGGTTATGCCGAGATGGGCTGAAAAGAGCCGGTCGAGATGGCGGGGGGTGACGCCGGCGATGCGCGCCATGGCGGCTCGGTCGAGCGGCATTTCGATCGTTTCCTCCATCCGTTCGAGAATGCTGAGCAGGCCGGGGTGGTGGACGCGGTAACGCTCGGCCAGCGAGCCACGCTGGGGGGCCGCCGGCTCGTTGACTTCGGTGTGGAGATACCAGTCGCTGACCCGACGGGCGAAGTCCGGTCCCATGCGCTCGGCGATCAGCACATGCATCATGTCGAGAGGCGCAATGCCGCCGCCGCAGGTGATGCGGTTCGCGTCGATCACGAAGCGCGCCTGACGTGGTGTGAGATCGGGGAAAGCTTCGAGGAGGGCGGCCGCATGTTCCCAATGGATGGTGAAGTCGCGGCGGGCAAGCAGACCTGCGGCGGCCATGAGATAGGGACCGCCCGAGATGCCGCCGATCCTGACACCTTCGCGCGACAATTGCCGCAGGCACGCAAGCACCCCAGGATAGCCCCAGTCGCGCGGCGAGCCGCCGGCGCAGACGAAGGCCGTCCCGAGATCCGAACCCCTGGCGGGAAGAGGCTCCGCGGGCACGCTGACGCCTGAGGAGGAGAGCGCCGGCGCGCCGTCCGGGGAGAAGACCGACAGGCGGTAGATCTCGCGGCCCGCCAGAAGGTTTGCCGCCCTGAGCGGCTCGGTCGCCGAGGCATAGGACATCAGCGCGAATCCCGGAATCAGGATGAAGCCAATCTCCTGGGTATTTCTGCTATCGCACGAAGGCATGTCTCTTTTCTAACCGTTTATGCCCCTTTTGGGCAAGTGGGCCACGCAGTTTCTGGCATCATCCGACGGTTCTATTCGGATTGACCCATGCGCTATTCCGCTCTTTCGATTTTGTTCAACGGCCTTCGCGGCAACAAAGGCTGGGCGCCAGCGTGGCGCGACCACGCGCCTAAGCCGCATTACGACGTGGTCATCGTCGGCGGCGGCGGTCATGGTCTTGCCACGGCCTATTATCTTGCAAAGGAATTCGGCGTAACCAATGTCGCCGTCCTCGAAAAGGGCTATCTCGGCTCCGGCAATATCGGCCGGAACACGACGATCATTCGATCGAACTACCTGCTGCCGGGCAACAACCCATTCTACGAGCTGTCTATGAAGCTCTGGGAAGGCTTGGAGCAGGATTTCAATTTCAACGCCATGGTCTCGCAGCGCGGCGTTCTCAACCTCTTTCATTCCGACGCGCAGCGCGACGCCTATACGCGCCGCGGCAATGCGATGCGGCTGCACGGCGTCGACGCCGAGCTTCTCGACCGGCAGGCGGTGCGCAGGAAATTGCCTTTCCTCGATTTCGACAATGCCCGTTTCCCCGTCATGGGCGGCCTCTTCCAGCCGCGCGGCGGCACGGTGCGCCACGACGCAGTCGCCTGGGGTTATGCCCGCGGCGCGGACAGCCGCGGCGTCGACATCATCACCCAGTGCGAGGTGACCGGCATCCGCAGGGAAAACGGCCGGGTGACAGGCGTCGAAACCAGCAGAGGCTTCATTGGCTGCGGCAAGCTGGCGCTTGCGGCCGCCGGCAATTCCACCGTCGTCGCTGATATGGCCGGCCTTCGTCTGCCGATCGAAAGCCATGTGCTGCAGGCCTTCGTCTCCGAAGGGCTGAAACCCTTCATCGACAATGTCGTCACTTTCGGCGCCGGGCACTTTTACGTGTCCCAGTCGGACAAGGGCGGGCTGGTCTTCGGCGGGGACATAGACGGCTACAATTCCTATGCCCAGCGCGGCAATCTTGCCACGGTCGAGCACGTCGCCGAAGCCGGACTGGCGATGATCCCGTCGCTGTCGCGTGTGCGCTACCTCCGCTCCTGGGGCGGCGTCATGGATATGAGCATGGACGGCTCGCCGATCATCGACCGCACCCATATCGACAATCTCTATCTCAACGCCGGCTGGTGTTACGGCGGCTTCAAGGCCACACCCGCCTCCGGCTTCTGTTACGCCCATCTGATCGCCCGCAATACACTGCACCAGACGGCCCGCGCCTTCCGGCTCGACCGCTTTGCGAGCGGCTATGCGATCGACGAAAAGGGCGTCGGCGCCCAGCCCAATCTGCACTGAGGACATTCGACCATGGCAAGCCTGATTTCCTGTCCGCATTGCGGCGTCCGGCCCAGGGAGGAATTCTCGATCCGCGGCGATGCGAACCTTGTCCGGCCGGCGCCGGATGCCGGCGCCGATGCCTGGTACGACTATGTCTACCTCCGCGACAATCCGCGCGGCCGCCATAGCGAATACTGGCACCATTCTTCCGGATGCCGTCGCTGGCTGATCGTCGAACGAGATACCGTCACCCATGCGGTCCATGGCGTCCGGGATGCCGCCCTTTCCAAAATCGGCGGAGAAGCGGTATGACGAGTTTCCGTCTTTCCTCCGGCGGCCGCATCGACCGCACTAGAACACTCGGCTTCACCTTCGACGGCAAGGCGCTCGAAGGCCATCCGGGCGACACACTCGCCTCGGCGCTGCTTGCCAACGGTATCAAGCTCGTCGGCCGCAGTTTCAAATATCACCGCCCGCGCGGCGTGCTGACCGCCGGTGCTGCCGAACCGAACGCGCTGGTGACGACAGGCAGCGGCGGGCGCACCGAGCCAAACACACGCGCGACAATGATCGAGCTCTATGAGGGGTTGGCGGCCAAGAGCCAGAACCGCTGGCCATCGCTCGGCTTCGATCTCGGCGCGGTCAATGGGCTGCTCTCGCCCTTCCTCAGCGCCGGCTTCTACTACAAGACCTTCATGTGGCCGGCGGCGCTCTGGGAAAAGCTCTATGAGCCGCTGATCCGCAAGGCGGCGGGCCTCGGGCGGGCCTCCTATGAGCCCGATCCCGATGCCTACGAGAAATGCTGGGCCCACTGCGATCTACTGGTGATTGGCGCCGGCCCGGCCGGTCTGGCCGCAGCGCTGACGGCAGGCCGCGCAGGCGCGCGCGTCATCCTCGCCGACGAGGGAGCAGAACTTGGCGGCAGCCTGCTTCCCGAAAGCGGCGCGGTTGAAGGCAAACCCGCTGATACCTTTCTTGGCGAGCTGCTTGCCGAACTCGAAGGGCTTGCGAATGTGCGCCGCCTGCGGCGCACGACTGTTTTCGGCTGGTACGACGACAATATGTTCGGCGCGGTGGAGCGGGTGCAGAAGCATGTGGCGATGCCCGATCCGGATCGTCCGGTGGAACGGCTGTGGCGCATCATTGCCCGGCAGGCGATCCTTGCGACGGGGGCCGAGGAGCGGCCGCTCGTCTTCGGCGGCAACGATATTCCCGGCGTGATGATGGCCGGCGCCATGCGCAGCTATCTCAACCGGCAGGCAGTGGCGCCGGGCACAAGCACGGTGATCTTCACCACCAACGATGCCGGTTACCGCACCGCCGCCGACCTTGAAGCGGCCGGACTCGGCGTTGCGGCGATCGTCGACAGCCGCGCGGATGCGTGCAAGGCCTGGCAGGGCCGCGCCGAGGTGCTGCAGGGCGCCCGGGTGATCGATGCGTTCGGCGGCAAGCGCCTGCACGGCGTCAGCGTCGAGTCCGAAGACGGTGTGCGTCGGATCGAAGCCGATGCACTTGCCATGTCGGGCGGCTGGAGCCCGATCATCCATCTTGCCTGCCATCGCGGCGGCAAACCGCAATGGTCGCAGGAGCATCCGCCTTTCTGGCTCCGGCTGCGCAGGATGGTCTTGCCGTTGCCGGCTCGGCTGCCGGCCTCGCGCAAATCACCGCCTGCCTCGGCGATGGCGCCGCAAAGGCGGCCGCCGCCCTGAAGTCGATCGGTTTCGCAGCGGAACCGGCCTTTGCCTCAGCCACCGATACGGCTCAGCGCACGAAGCCGCTCTGGTCGGTTAAAGGCGCGAAGGGCAAGGCCTTTGTCGATTACCAGAACGATGTGCATCTCAGGGATCTCGGCCTCGCCGTCCGTGAAGGCTACGGTCATGTCGAACTTGCCAAGCGTTACACCACCAGCGGCATGGCGACCGACCAGGGCAAGCTTTCCAACATCAACGCCATCGGCATTCTCGCCGAGGCGCGCGGCGTATCGCCCGCCGAGGTGGGTACGACGACTTTCCGGCCCTTCTATACGCCGGTTTCCTTCGGCGCCTTGACCGGGGCATCGCGCGGCAAAGATTTCCAGCCGGCGCGCAAATCGCCGCTGCACGGCTGGGCGAAAAAGAACGGCGCGGTCTTCGTCGAGACAGGTCTCTGGTATCGCTCCTCCTGGTTCCCGCGGGCCGGCGAGACGACCTGGCGCGAGAGCGTCGATCGCGAAGTGCTGAACATCAGAAAGAATGCCGGCCTCTGCGACGTCTCGACCCTCGGCAAGATCGAAATCTTCGGCCGCGATGCCGCGACCTTCCTCGATCGGATCTATTGCAATAGCTTCGCCAAGCTCCCCGTCGGCAGGGCGCGCTATGGCATCATGCTGCGCGAGGACGGCTTTATCTATGACGACGGCACCACCAGCCGGTTCAGCGACGAGCATTTCTTCATGACGACGACGACCGCGCTTGCCGCGGGCGTCCTCACCCATCTCGAATTCTGCGCCCAGACGCTCTGGCCAGAGCTCGACGTCTGCTTCGCCTCCTCGACCGATCAGTGGCGCAGATGGCCGTGGCCGGGCCGAAGTCGCGCGCCATTCTCTCGCAGATCGTCGACGAGGACATATCCGACGCCGCCTTCCCTTCATGAGCGCCCGCGAGGTTCACTGTTTGGCGGCCGCCTCGAAGGCCGGCTCTTCCGGATCTCCTTCTCGGGCGAACTCGCCTACGAGCTTGCCGTGCCTGCTGGTTACGGCGAAGGCGTCGCCGACGCCGTCATGGCATCAGGCGAGAACACGGCATCTGCGCTTACGGCGCCGAAGCGCTCGGCGTCATGCGAATCGAAAAGGGCCATATCACCCATGCGGAATCAACGGCACGGTGACGCCAGGCGACCTCGGCTTCGGCCGCATGGTTTCGTCGACCAAGCCCGATTTCATCGGCAAGGCGATGCTCGCGCGCAAGGCCTGCAGGATCCCGAGCGCCCGCGCCTCGTCGGCGTCAAGCCGCTCAACCCGGCAAGCGGCTTTCGCACCGGCTCGCACATCCTGGCGGAGGGCGCTGCGGCGACGCTCGAAAACGATCAGGGCTACGTTACGTCAAGCGCCTTCTCGCCGAGCCTCGGCCATACGATCGGCCTGGCGCTCGTCCGGCGCGGGCCTGAGCGCGTCGGCGAAAGGTGACGGTCTGGAACGGCCTGCGCAATGAATTCACCGATGCGGTGCTCTGCCATCCCGTCTTTATCGATCCCGAAAACGAGAAGCTCCATGCCTGATCTTCCCCAGCACCGGTCGGTTCTCGCCGGGACGGCACATAGCAGCATAGCGGCATCAGGCATCCGGCTAGAAGCCCTGCCGGAGGCCATCTGCTGCATGTGCTCGGCGCGATCGAACCGGCGGCGCTTGCGGCTGAGCTGGCGAAAGCGGGCTTTGCGGAAAGTTCGATCCGCAAGCCGGTTTCAGGCAATGGTTCGTCGCCGGCGACCAGCCGCTTGCCCACGCAGGTCTGAGGCTCTTACGGCGGCGCTTGCGGGAAAAGCCTTCGTCACGGACCAGAGCCACGGCCGCATCCGCATCGGCGTTTCCGGCCACTCCTCAAGGTTGCTTCTTTCCAAAGGCACGGCGGTCGATCTCGATCCTGCCGCCTTTGCGGAAGGCAGTTCTGTGATGACGATGGTCGGTCACATCTCGGTGCAGATCGCCCGCACTGGCGACGACACCTTCGAGCTGACGGTCCTGCGCAGCTTCGCCGAAAGCCTCTGGGAGGATCTCAGCTACATGGCCGCGAGCGCCGTAAAGGACGAGGCATGAGATGTGCTCCAGCGCTGCCTGTCTTTTCAGGCGGATGCTGTAGCGCTTCCAACCTGCGTCGGCCGATGCGCTAAGCGCGTCGCATCAAATTCGATCCGTACACTTCTGGGCGACAGGCATTAGCCCCGAAACGTATAGTCGCTGATCGAATCCGGCTTCATCTCGATGGAAAAACCGGGCAGGCTGGGCGGCATATAGGCGGCGTTCTCGATCCGGCAGGGATCGAGGAAATGTTCGTGGAGGTGATCGACATATTCGATGACGCGGCCCTCCCGGGTGCCTGACACCGCGACATAGTCGATCATCGACAGATGCTGCACATATTCGCAGAGCCCGACGCCGCCGGCATGCGGCCAGACCGGCAGGCCGAACTTGGCGGCGATCAGCAGGACGGCGAGAACCTCGTTCAGCCCGCCCATGCGGCAGGAATCGATCTGGACGATATCGATCGCGCCTTCGGCGATGAACTGCTTGAACATGATCCGGTTCTGGCACATCTCGCCGGTTGCGACCTTCACCGGGCTGATTGCCTGGCGGATCTTGCGGTGGCCGGCGACATCGTCGGGGCTTGTGGGCTCCTCGATGAAGAAGGGCTTGGCGAAAGCAAGCGCCTTGACCCATTCGATCGCCTGGCCGACGTCCCAGACCTGGTTGGCGTCGATCATCAGGTAGCGATCGGGACCGATGACTTCGCGGGCGATCCGCAGACGGCGGATATCGTCGTCCAGATCGCGGCCGACTTTCATCTTGATATGGTTGAAGCCGGCATCGATCGCCTCCTGGCAGAGCCGACTCAATTTCTCATCCTCATAACCCAGCCAACCGGCCGAGGTCGTGTAACAGGCGTAACCCTCCTTTTCGAGGATGGCGATACGTTCCGCCTTGCCGCCTTCAGCCTTCTTGAGGATAGCGACCGCTTCATCGCGCGTCAGCACGTCGGTGAGGTAGCGGTAGTCGACGATATCGGCGATTTCCTCAGGCGACATGTTGGCGACGAGCCGCCAGACCGGCTTGCCGGCCTGTTTTGCGAGCAGATCCCAGACGGCGTTGACGACCGCGCCGGTCGCCAGGTGAATGGCGCCTTTTTCCGGACCGATCCAGCGCAACTGGCTGTCGCTCGTCAGATGCCGCCAGAATTTGCCGGGATGGGCGAGCACCTCGCCGAGGTCGGCGCCGACGACGAGGTGGCGCATCGCTTCGATCGCCATGCAGCAGATGTCGTTGCCGCGGCCGATGGTGAAGGTCAGGCCATGGCCGGCAAGGCCCGGGGCGTCCGTATCGAGAATGACATAGGCGGCCGAATAGTCGGGATCGGGGTTCATCGCATCCGATCCATCCAGGCTTTGCGAGGTGGGAAAGCGAAGATCGAAGACGCGAAGGTCGGTGATGCGGGTCATGTTGTGTTCCTCCCGATTTATTGGCCAATTGCGATAGCCGGGTCGGCCGGCTATCTGCCGGCCGGCTATCGCCGGCCGTCACTGCCTGACGTCAGATCGTCCAGCCGCCGTCGATGGCGATCGCCTGGCCGACGTGTAGGTGGCGCCGGCGAGATAGACGGCGAGGTCTGCGATCTCTTCCGGCGAGCCGAGCCGGCCCATCGGCTGCCGGGCGATGAAGGCCGCGCGCGCCGCATCGTAATCGCCCTGGGCGCGCATGCGGTCCTGTAACGACGGACTCTCCACCGTGCCGGGGCAGATGGCGTTGCAGCGGATGCCTTGCGAGACGTAGTCGGCGGCGACGGATTTGGTGAGCCCGATGACAGCCGCTTTGGTGACGCCGTAGGCGAAGCGGTTCGGCACACCTTTGATGCTGGAGGCGACGGAAGCCATGTTGATGATCGCCCCATCCTTCCGCTCGAGCATGTCGGGCAGCACCGCCCGGATGGTGCGGATCATCGCCTTGACGTTGAGGTCGAACGCGAACTCGAGGTCGGCATCCTGCATCTCGAGAATCGAGCCTGCGTGCACGAAGCCGGCGCAGTTGAACAGCACGTCGACGGCGCCGATCTCGGCGACGAGCGCCGTGACCGCATCCCCGTCGAGCACGTTGAGCTTATGGGTGGAGACGCCGGTTTCCGCGGCTAGCGTCGCCAGCGCCTCGGTGTTGATGTCCGTCGCATGCACCTTGGCACCGGCCGCGGCAAAGGCTGCGGCCGTCGCCCGGCCGATGCCCTGGCCGGCGGCTGTAATGAGAACGGTCTTGCCGGAAAGTCTGTTTGTCATGTCATGGGCCTCTTCTGGAATTGTCTATGCGAGACGATGCATGCGGATCTTATTTTGCCGAACGCCGCGCAGGATGGAATAGGTCGTCTATCAAAGTCTGCCATTTTCCCTCTTTGCACATTTCGGCCGGCCCAGGGCAAGCCGCGAAAGCCTCGCCTCTCGTCGTTTCCGCCGGCTAGGTTGTCTTCATCAATAATTTGTCTGTTTATAGACAAACAGACGATTGGCTAAGGGTCAAGCGAAGTTTTCCTTTTCCGGCCTCGGTTCTGCGTATATGCAAAGTTATATTCATAGGAGGAAGGAATGGAGATCGACGAGTCAGACCGCTATCGGGCCCCTGCCCTCGACAAGGGCCTCGATATCCTCGAACTGCTCGCCGGCGTCGACAGCGGCCTCACCCAGGCGGAAATCGCCAAGCGGCTCGACCGCAGCCCCAATGAATTCTATCGCATGCTCGACCGTCTGGTGCGTCGCGGTTACGTCACCCGGCTGGATGGCGATCGTTATTCGCTGACGCTGAAGCTCTTCGGGCTTGCGCAACTGCATGCGCCGGTGCGCCGGCTCGCCTCCTACGCCACGCCGCTGATGCGCGACCTCGCCCAGCGCACGCGCCAGGCCAATCATCTCGCTGTCTTCGATCGCGGGGCCGCCGTCGTCATCGCCCAGCAGGAGGCGCCGGATTATTGGGGGTTCTCGATCCGCATCGGCGCCCATATCAGCCTGTTCGATACCGGTTCTGGGCATGTGCTGCTCGCCTTCCGCAGCGATGAGGAGCGGGAGATGATGATATCGGAACATGTGCGCAACCGCGCAGATATCGAGCTCGGCGTCGAATTCTACGATCGTCTCGATCAGATCCGCGAGCGCGGCTACGAGATGATGGCGAGCGCTCAGACATCCGGCGTCTACAATCTGTCGGCGCCCGTTCTCGGGCCGGATCGGCGTTGCATCGCCGCCCTCACCTGCCCGTTTATCGCTCTTGTCAATGCGCCGTCCGCTCCCGACATTACCCAGACGATCACGCTGGTGCAGAAGGCGGCCGCCGAGCTTTCACAACTTGCTGGCGCCGACGTCGCTCACTCCAACCTTTGACAATTTCTATTTGAATGATGCATTCACCGGGGATAGGTTGAGGCACAGCCGGCCTGGGAGGAACGCGTGCTCATCGACACTCATCTGCACATCATTGATCGCTCAGCACTTTCCTATCCCTGGCTCTCCGGCGTGCCGGCTCTTGATCACGATTTTCCCTATGAAACCTATGCAGTCGAGGCGCGGCGCTGCGGCATTACGACAGCGCTGCATATGGAGGTCGATGTCGATCCCGCCATCATGCAGGCCGAAACTGACCACGTTGCATCGATCGCCAAAAGGCAAGGCAGCCTGATTGCCGGGGCGATTGTTTCCTGCCGTCCCGAGGAGGTAGGTTTTGCCGCCTACCTCGAGCGTCAGAAGGCCGATCCCTTTGTCAAGGGTTTCCGCCGCGTGCTTCATGTCGTGCCCGATACAGTTTCGGAAGGCGCCCTTTTCCGCGAAAATATTCGGCGCATCGGCGGCAGCGGCCTGACCTTTGACCTCTGCACATTGCCGCATCAGGCTGGTCGCGTCGTCGCTCTTGTTGATCTCGCGCCCGACGTGCAGTTCGTTCTCGACCATTGCGGCGTTCCCGATATCCGCTCCGATGCCTTCCAGCCGTGGAAAGCCGGCATATCGGAGATTGCTCGCCGGCCGAACGTGATCTGCAAGGTTTCCGGCGTCGTTGCCTATGCCGATGCCGAGACATGGGCAGCACAGACCCTGACGCCCTATATCGAACATGTGATCGCAAGCTTCGGCTGGGACCGTGTCGTCTGGGGCAGCGACTGGCCGGTCTGTACGCTCGGCGGCGGCCTCTCCACCTGGGTTGCCGCCACCCATGCCGTCATCTCCGGCAGCAGCGAGGCGGAGCGCTCCAAACTGCTCTTCGCCAATGCGCAGCGCCTTTGGTCATTGTAAATTTCTGTTTACGCCTTTTCCGATCCTTTGGCTGAGAAGTCCACCATAAACCTCTGTGTGCCATGCTCGAGACCCCTGAAATCGGATGATGTACTCCCCAAAAGTGCTACTTTGGCATGTTTTTTGCTGCTGCTAATATGAAGCGATGCAGTGTTTCGCTTTGGGACGACTTACAGCCAAACAATTGCTAGCTTTGTGTGTCTCAGTTAAAAGTTGTCAGACACGGATATGGCGAATAACCTCATGTCCGTGTCCTCAGGAGGGAAAACAAATGAAAGAAGAACCGCACGCAGTGGATGTTCATGTGGGAAAGACGATCCGCATACAGCGTCTGCTGCGCAAAGTTTCGCAGACGGAATTGGGCGATCGTGTCGGCGTAACGTTTCAGCAGATCCAGAAATACGAAAAAGGCTCCAACCGCGTTTCCGCCAGCATGCTGGTTGAAATAGCCGGTGCGCTCAATGTCGACGTCAGGACGTTTTTCGACGACCTGTCTACCCCTGTTACGGCTAACGACAACCCCGCTCCCAGCGAGGAATTCGTTATTTCGCGCGAGGGTGTCCTCCTGAATGCGGCGTTCTTCTCGATCAAAAACGAAGCGCTTCGCAAGAAGATCCTGAAGCTTGTCCAGGCAATCGCTCACACCGAACAGGTCGACGGTGAAGCGGCCGAATAGGCCGAATCTCCTTCACGCGATCCCAACGGGCTGCATGAAGGTCAATGGCGATCGATCAGGATCAGATTCTCGCTAGCGTCCTTCATTGCGATCTTGGCCTTGCTGCCGAGCAGTTTCTCGAGGTTGACGTCAAGTTCCCTGTCGGGGTCTATGCCGTCCCAATCGATTACGACCTGCAGCAGCGCCATGTTCGTCAGGTGCATCAGATTACGCAGCTGAAGCTTTTCAGCCTCCTCCTTGGCTGCTGACAGCAGCCGGAAGATCCTTGCGTATTCACTGCCGGTACCTTCGTTATGTTGTTCAAACATTGTTCCCGCCCCTTTGGCCGTGAAGCCTCAGATTCCATCACCACTGCATCTTTTCGCTGCGACCGTTATTCAAGCGTTACAGGAGTCACATTACGTGTGACTTCGGCGTGCAAAAGTTCCCAGTGCGAGGTCGCGGCAAAGCGCCAGTCACGGTTGACGGGCGCGAATTCGTCGCGGCGCAGCCATTCCAGCACCAGCCGCGCGTCGTCTCGCTTGCGTTCGACCCGGCTCTTGCGGAGGGCGGCGAGGAGATGGTCGCGGCGCGGTTTGCGGAAATGGCACTCGTCGACCACGCGCGCATAGGTTCGCTCGGAGAAGTGCAGGAAGCGGCCGGAGAGCAGCAGCTTCTTGCGCTCGGCCGAGGTAATATCGCCGTTGGCATAAAGCGCCTCGATCGTTGGCTCAAAATCGACCCAGGGTACGGAAAGCGGCAGCCAGCCAAGCGCCTGCGGCGCGTGCACCAGCGCGACCGCCTCGTCGTCCAGCAGCCGTCCTGACTCGTAATCTTTGAAGATTGAACCGAGGCCAACCATGCCGAACGGAGCGCATTCTGCAGCCCGCAATGCGCCCATGCTGGCGCCGCCGGCTACGGCGACATCATGTTCGAGCGCATAGAGAATTTCCTTGTGCCAGACCGAAGGCAGATCGCCGAAATAGCCGTCGACGAGACCGATCGCGGTGGCGCCATCCTCCACCGCCTTCAGGATGTCGCCGCGGGCGGCGGGCGGACGGAAATCGATGCAGGGAAACATGTTTCTCGCTGCGGCAAGACCGCCACCAAGGCTCGGACCGACGAACAGAACCTTCATGATTGGGCTCCTCTCATGGTGTTGACGGCGCGCAGGCCGAGCTGGACGTACTGACCTGATATGTCGACCTCCAGGCCCGGCACAATCACCCGAACGACGGAGACCGGCAAAGGCCGATGGGCGAAGGGGACGACGACGATCTGCTCGATACCGGTCGCAGCCAGCCGGTCGGTTATCCGGCCGATGGTCTCCTGGATCGTCGCCGGACGGTGATGGCGGCTCTGAAAGGAGCGCATCCGGCCGTCGCTCTGGCAGAGTTCGACCAGTTGCTGCATCGCCGTACTCCGATCGAGCCGCTGATAGATGCGCGGTGAGAAATCGTCGCGACTGCCGGCAATCGCGGTCAGCCGGCTCTGCGCGGCTTCGGTGATGGCGCGCAGCGCGGCGCGGACAGGATCGGGATGGCAACCGCAGCCACCGCAGACATGCGACCAGCGCGCGTCGACGCGATCGGAAAGATTTCCGGGCATGATGATGGCCAGAAAGGCCGGAACGCCAATATCCGTTGTCATGTCGAGCAGCAGCAGCCGCATGCCGGCACGTGTGATCCGGTCTGTCATGACGTCGATGACCGCATCGCCGAAGGAGGAGGGGTCGATGCGGCTCTCCTTGAGGCGCTGCGGCGATTTGAGCTGGGTCAGAGCCCAGGCGTCGCGCTCCACCAGCTCGCAAAGTCCGTGGAGGACCGCTTCGGACGGCGTATTGCCGGAGGCAAGCCCGTCGCTCGACTGCTCAAAGCCCCGCGGCCGCTCGCCGCGATGGTCGAGGCCGACGAGCCACCAGGGGACGAAGACGCTGCTGCCGGACAGGATGTCAAGTCCGGAGCACCAGGGGATGGGATCACCGCCGATTTCATCGGGCGCGCATCGTGCGACATTGTCGAGATCGATCATGGCGGCGCGTTCCGCCCGCATGCTCTCCACCGTCGCCCGCGTCAGGTCGGCAGGCGCAATTTCCGCGATCCGCGTCTCGATCGCCTCCATTGCGGCCGAAGCCATGGCTGCATCATTGTCGATGCCCTTGCCCTGGAAGACCGAAAGCGTATGGCTGTTCGGCCTCGTCGCGAAGGCGACGGGGATGTTAAGGACGTCGAGGGCGGTCAGCAGGCCGACGCGCGTGATGCCAAATTCGCGCAGATACGGCCTGATGGCTGCAAGGGTCTGCGCCGGCGTGAATGCACGGTCGTGATAGTCGCTGACGCCGGCCGATGATCGCTTGAGATCATCGGCAAGCGTGTCAAGGTCGGCGAAAGCGGACATACCGATCTCGCCCTTAGCGGAACTTCAGCGCATGTGTCAGGTTTTCGAGAGCGTTTGCAGCGACGTTAAGTTCGTCCTGCTTCATCGCAGCCTTGGCTGCGGCCGAGAAACGCGGCTGGGAGGGCATTGCTGCATGAGCTTCAACAGTGGTTTTCATTGTCCATCTCCAATGGATAGGCAGCCGGCTGCCGTTAACCATTGCAGGGGAACACTGTCTGCGTCATTTAACCGTTACAGGCTTCGTTAAAAGGCCGTGCAATCAAGGAAGTCCGGCCAGCTGCAGGCCATGAATCAGCGCTTCCGTATAGCGGGGATCGCGGTCGGGAACGAAATGGCGGATGTCTTCGCTGCGGAAATCGGGGAAATTCTCCAGCACGACGTTAGCATATTTGCCGGCCTTTTTCATGTCGCCCGTCATGGCGTGAGCGGCTGCGAGCAGCCGGGCGGTCGCCTGTTTGGACTTCACCGGCTCAAGCGCCTCGATCGTCTGGTCGTATTCGCCGCGGTCGAAGTGAATGCCGCCACGATTCCAGTAGTAGTAATCCGGCGGCAGCGGATTGAGTTTGAAAGCCGCATTGTTCAGATCCAGCGCCTTGTCAAAGTCGCCGTTGTGGCACAGCGCGTCGGCATAATCGGCGAGGATGTCGGCATCGTTGGGATTGAGATCCTGAGCCTGCTGGAAATATTCCAGGCTTTCGTCGAAACGGCGTCGGTACAGCGCCACGAAGCCGAGTTCGCGATAAGCTCGGCCGCTGTTCGGGTCGCTCTGCTGCGCCAGCCGGGCTGCGCCATTCGCCTCGTCGAGCAGTTCGGTGTCCTGCATGCCGCGGATGAGCCATTCCATGCCGAGCGCGCGCGAAACGCCGGCATGAGCGGCCGAGAAATTCTCGTAACGATTAAGCGAGGATCTGAACCATTTACGCGCCTGGCGCAGATGCTGCAGGTCGGTCTGGGCGATCAGCCGCTTGCCTTCCAGATAGAGACGGTAAGCGGATGGCGGCGCTTCGCCGATGGGCATCGCAAGCTCGTGGCGCTCGATCGTGTCGGCGAGCGAGGAGACGATCCGCCGTGTCAGATGCGCGAAGGATTCGCTGATCTTCTGCATGACCAGCGGCAGTTCCAGAGCCCAGATCACCTCCGACGTCGTCGTCCGGGTCAGCCGGCAGGTCGCATAGATATCCTCGTCGCGGCCCTGGATGGTGACGTAAACCGCATAGTCGAAGCTGAGGTCGAGCGGCCCGGGTACGGCGCGCGACGGATCGACCGCCCGGCTGAGGATCTCGAGACTCGTGTGGGCTGCGATCACCTTGAAGCCGCGCTGCTGGCTGAGGCCGATGGTGACGTCTTCGAGAAGGGCCCTGCCGACGCGCTCCATCAGCGGATCGGTGAAAATGCTTTCCGGCGGCAGGATGATGATCCGCGGCTGGCCGAGCGGATCCGCGACGCCGCCGAGCGCCGCTGACGGGCGCTCTGCCGCCGCGGCCTGAGCTGCAGGGATCAGGCCGAGTTCGCGGGCAAGCGCGGTAGTGCTTTCCTCCGGCTCGGTGTCGAAGTCGTCCTTCAGCTGGCTCTTGCACTTCAGATAGGACTGCCGGGCCGCGGCCGGATCGTTCATCCGGACATAAGTGCGCATCAGGGCCCGATAGGCCGTTTCGCTGGCGGGGTCGAGCTCCAGCAGGCGACGGGCGAAGGTCACCTGCTCTTCATCCGATCTGTCATCGGCGGTTTCGACCAGCCTGGTCAGATGGGCGGCGCGCAATTCATCGACACGCTGGCGCTCGAAGGTCAGCCAGTCCTCGGCGCCCTGCGTCGGCGACTTCGCGCCTTCGAGCAATTCGCCATTCAGAATGTCGCCGTCGTCGGCTGCGAGCGGCCCTTTCTGTTTCAGTATATGGACGTCGACTTCCCAGCCGTCGGCAAGCCCGATATGGGTTCGGGTCGCTTTCAGCAGCGGTGGCAGATCGGCGGGAATGCTTTGCTCGATGCGCGCCAGCAGCTGGCGCAGACTGCCTGCGCGTTTTTCCGGAGCTTCCGATTGCCAGAGCTGTCGCCTGACGGTTTCGCGGTCGAGTTCGAGATTGGCTTCGGCGGCGAGCATGGCGAAGAGAAAATAAGACTTCTCCGGCAAGGGGAGTTCCCTCCCCGCTGCCAGCAGTCGCGGTCTTCCGAGCAGGCAGAGCCTGTTCGTCGACATCTGTCCGGATGTCCGTTGCATCCCGCTTCTCACCCCTGAAGACCAGACGCGCATGCGCACCGGCCGCTCAGGAACATGTTAGAGCGATAATAGGCCCGCGCATAGCGCAAAAAGAAGTTTTTACACCGAATATTTGCATTTTCTCACATGAGCGGCCGGAAATGCTTGCCAACACTTTGCCCCCGACGTGATTTCCATCAGTTATTCCAGCCGCTGCCGCCTCCACAGCGGCAACCAACAGCAAGCGACCTGATCGATCACAGCATCTGCGCGATCTATTTGGTGCTGGTTTGCGCCGCGCCGTCGGCCTCGACGAAATCGAGGCCGATATCCAGCACTGGTGCGCTGTGCGTCAGCCAACCGACCGAAATAAGGTCGACGCCGGAAGCGGCGATTGCGGCGGCCGTTGCCGGCGTCACCCGGCCGGATGCCTCGGTGATTGCCCGCCCGGCGACGATGGCGACGGCCTCGCGCAGCTGGTCCGGCGTCATATTGTCGAGCAGAACGGCATCGACGCCGACGGCCATCGCTTCCTGCAACTGATCGAGCCGGTCCACTTCGACCTCGATCTTCACCAGATGACCGACGCCGGCCCGCGCCCGGCGGATCGCCTCGGCGACGCCGCCTGATATGGCCACGTGGTTGTCCTTGATCAGCACCGCGTCATAAAGTGCGAAACGGTGGTTCATGCCGCCGCCGGCCCGCACTGCATATTTCTCCAGCGCCCGCAGCCCGGGCGTCGTCTTGCGCGTGCAGGCGACGAAGGCCTTGGTGCCGCTGATGGCGGCGGCAATCCCGGCCGTGACGGTGGCGATCCCCGAGAGATGGCCGAGGAAATTCAGGGCGGTGCGCTCGCCGGTCAAGAGCCCGCGTGACGGACCTTCGACTGTGGCGATCACGTCGCCCGATTTGACGGCGTCGCCGTCCTCGATGTGGCGACGCATGACGATTTCGGGGTCGACGAGCGTGAAGGCGAGGTCGGCCGCATCGAGGCCGGCGATCACGCCAGGCTGGCGGGCGGCCATGACCACTGTGGAGCGGTGATCTGAGGGAACGACCGACGCCGAGGTGATATCGCCGGCAAGGCCGAGATCTTCGAGCAGGGCTGCCCGCACCAGGGGTTCGACAATCAGACGCGGAAGCGGAACGAGGCTCATGTCAGGCGCTCCTGGCCAGCGGATAGGATGGTGTGGCACGGGCAATCTCCAGCGCTTGGGAAAGGCGCATCCGGCGGCGCTGCGCATCGGCGAGCTTCAGGGGAAAATCGGTGCGGGCGTGGGCGCCGCGCGATTCAATCCGCAGGCTGGCAAAGACGGCGATCAGCAATGCGACGATGGCCGGATCAGCGGCAGGACCGTCACCCTCGGCAAGTGGCAGCAATGCGGCGATTGCTGCGTGAAGGGCGTCGGCATTGCGCAGCACGCCGAGATGGCGCGAGACGACGGCCCGCACGGGGGATGCGTCGGCCGGTGCCGGCAGTTGTTCTACTGAGACGTCGCCGGTGCCGCCCGCCGGCATGGCGGATATGTCGCGCGCCGCCCGCATGCCCATGACAGCCGCCTCCAGCAGCGAGTTGCTGGCAAGCCGGTTGGCTCCGTGCAGACCGGTCGACGCGGCCTCGCCGGCGATCCAGAGGCCGGGAACCGAGCTGCGGCCATTCGCATCCGTTGCGACGCCGCCCATGTGGTAGTGAACGGCCGGACGCACCGGGATGAGGTCTTGGGCCGGATCGATGCCGGCCTCGCCGCAAAGGGCAGCGATGACGGGGAAGCGTGTGGCAAAGCGGCTGCCGAGCGCTTTGCGGGCATCGAGGAAGACGCGGCCGCCGCGGGCGATCTCGGCGCTGATGGCGCGCGCCACCACATCGCGCGGCGCAAGTTCGGCGCCCGATATGCGGGCCATGAACCGTTCGCTGCGTTCATTAACGAGCAAGGCCCCCTCGCCGCGCACCGCCTCGCTGACAAGCGCCAGGGGCCTGCGGCGCGAATCGAGCGCCGTCGGATGGAACTGCACGAATTCCATATCGGCAAGATCGGCACCCGCCCTTGCCGCGAGCGCAACCCCCTGACCGAAATTGCCCATCGGATTGGTGGTCGCATCATAAAGCCCGCCGATCCCGCCGGTGGCGAGTACCAGCCTTGCAGCCGGAAGAACGGCGGCCCTGCCGGCTGCGGTCGCGCAGTGCAGGCCGGCGACGCGCTCGCCATCCATCAGAATCCGTCGCGCCTCGAAACCTTCGAGCACGGTGATGGCAGGCGTCCGCGCCACAGCCCGCACCAGCGCTTCGATGATTGCCGCACCCGAGCCATCGCCTTCAGCATGGACGATGCGGCGGCGATTATGGGCCGCTTCCAATCCGAGCGAGAGTTTTCCGGCTTCATTGCGGTCGAAGCGGACTCCGGCTTGTTCCAGCGCTGCGATGGCTGCCGGCGCCTCCGCAATGATGCCGGCGGCGACACTTCGGTCGCAGAGCCCGTCGCCGGCTGAAAGCGTATCGGCCAGATGAAGTGCGACGCTGTCGTCGGCGCCGATGCTGGCGGCAATGCCGCCCTGCGCCCAGGCGCTCGAGGTCTCGGCGCCGAGGGCGGCGCGGGTGACGATGACGGACGGTTCCGGCGCCAGCGTCAGCGCCGTCATCAGCCCGGCGAGGCCGCTGCCGACGATGACGGTGCGGCCGGTCAGCTGGTCAAGGATCTCGGTCATATCGCAAGCATCCTCTCGACGGCGCGGCGGGCGCCGACGGCGATTGCCGGATCGACCGTCACTTCATGGCGATTCTCCTCAAGTGCGGCGCGGATATTGGCAAGCGTGATCCGCTTCATATGCGGGCAGAGATTGCAGGGGCGGATGAACTCGACGTCGGGGTGGTGCACGGCGACATTGTCGCTCATCGAGCATTCCGTGAGCAGCACGACCCGCGCCGGCTTCTGCCTGCCGACATAATCGGACATCACGGCGGTGGAGCCGGCGAAATCGGCCTCCGCCACGACGTCAGGCGGGCATTCCGGATGGGCGAGAACCGTCACGCCGGGATGATTTTCACGCAGCTGGCGAACATCGTCAGCGGTGAAGAGTTCATGTACTTCGCAATGCCCATGCCAGGCGACGATCTCGACATCCGTCTCGCGGGCGACGTTGCGGGCGAGATATTCATCGGGGATCATCAGCACCTTCGGCACGCCGAGCGACTCCACCACCTGTTTGGCATTGCCCGAGGTGCAGCAGATGTCGGAGGCGGCCTTCACCGCGGCCGAGGTATTGACATAGGTGATGACGGGGACGCCGGGATGGGCCTGGCGCAGCAGCGCAATATCCTCAGGCGTGATCGAATCCGCCAGCGAGCAGCCGGCAGCGAGATCGGGGATCAGCACGGTTTTTTTGGGGTTCAGAAGCTTGGCGGTTTCAGCCATGAAATGCACGCCGGCCAGCACGATGACATCGGCATCGACCTCGACCGCCTTGCGGGCGAGCGCCAGGCTGTCGCCGACGATGTCAGCCACACCGTGAAAAATCTCGGGTGTCTGATAGTTGTGGGCGAGAATGACGGCGTTGCGGCGGCGCTTGAGCTCGAGGATGGCGTCCACGTCGTCCTCGAACGACATCCATTCGGCTTTGGGAATGACGCGGCTGACGCGGTTGTACAGCGAGGATGCGGAAACAGGGTGATTCATGGCCGGCTCCTAATTATGCTCTATTTGAGCATATCATAGGCAAAGACATATTCTCGCTGTGAGCATATGTCAATTGCGGGAGAGCGGCAATTTCGTTCCTGCGAGCGCCCGTTCTTCGAGCACGGTGTGGCGGAAGCGGAAGAGCTTGGCCGGCCGGCCGCCGGTCTCGCTTTCCGTTCCGCCGGTTTCCTCTACCAGTTCCTGCTGTTCGATGAGGCGACGGAAATTCTGCTTGTGCAGCGTCAGCCCGGCCAGGGCCTCGATGGTGCGCTGCAGCCGCAGCAGCGTAAAATTCTCCGGCATCAGTTCGAAGACGACCGGACGGTATTTGATTTTGGCGCGCAGCCGAGCGATCCCTGTCGCCAGAATGCGGCGGTGATCGGCAAACATTGCCCGGCCGAGATTGGCCTCCACCCCGCCTCCGGCTTCGGCCACGAGGCCGGCTTCGTAAAGCAGTTCGTAGCGTTGCAGGGCCAGATCCTCGTTCCAGCCGCCGCCGTCGAGGCCGAAGGTGAAGTCGGCGCGACGATGGCGATGGTCGCGCCGGGCCGGATCGGCATCCGCCCAGCTTCTGAGGCGTACCACGATTTCGTCCAGCACCGCCGGCCTGCCCTGCCGATGGTCTTCCCAGGGAAAATAGTCGTACCAGCCGTGCCAACCCGGCCGGCCGGCGCCTGCCTGCTCGTTGACGAGGCCGAGATAGCTGATCGAGATCGTCCGGCCGCCGAGAATCTCGTTGTTCCGGTCGCGGTCTGCGAAAGTATAGAGTTGCTCGAGGTAGCCGACCGGGTGTTCCGTCTGCTCCTGCACCCACTCGCGCAAGCCCGATTGCAGGGTGCGATGGCCCATTTCGAAGGGACCCGACGGCAGCGCACTGCCGGACCGGATGGTCATGACGCGCGGCTCATCCCCCGTCACCGCGACGAGCACCGCAATCAGTTCCGCATGCGCAAAGCCGATCGTCACAGGGGACCGAATACTCCGTTCCGAATGAATCGAACGGATCATTCCTGCCACAGGCGGCGACGGAAGCCAATGCAACTTTCTCCGTCTCCGCGCTGGGGAGAAGGAGCCGCCGGGCAGGCATCAGCGCTTGCCAGTCTCGTCAGTCAGCCGGTCGAGGAAAATTTTCAGTTCGGCCTCGTCGATACCGACGCCATGACGCTTTTCCGGATAAGCGCCGGTCCTGACGTCCTCGGCGAATTCGGTAAAGGCGGCAATGCGTTCGCGCTGCAACCGGTCATGTTCGGCGGCGAAGTTGCGGTAGACCTTGGCGTGGCGCGGATAGTGGTCGCGATTGGCGCCGAGCACGTCGTCGGCGAAGAGATATTGCGCGTCGCAGCCACTGCCCGCCCCCATCGAGATCATCAGCATCGAGGTGTTGCTGCTGATGGCGGCGGCGACGTCTCCCGGCACGACTTCGATTTCGGCGGCGAAGGCGCCGGCCTCTTCCAGCGCTTTGGTCTGCCGCCAGATCTCGGCCGCACTCGCAGCCGTCTTGCCGACGGCGCGGAAGCCGCCGGTCCAGGTCGCCTTCGAGGGAATCAGTCCGAGATGACCGCAAACGGGAACACCCTCGTCACGCAGGCGCCGGATCGTCTGCAGGCTTGCCGCGCAATAGACGGCATCGCCGCCGGCCTTCAGGGCGGCGAAGGCAGCGCGCAGATAGTCTTCCGCCGAGACATGGTCGCCATATTCGAGACCCGGAATGGCAAAGGGGGTGGGGGCGATCTCGCGGAAGACCGGACCGAGCAGCGATGGCGGCACCGAGACCATGTCGATCCCGGCCTTTTCGGCGGCTTCGGCCTCCTCGAGCGAGGTGACGCGCAGCATGGTCAGCTGACGCTTGCCCTTTTCCGCAAGCAGGTCGGCAACGGTTGCGCGCTTATGTTTTTTCATCATCGATTCCTTTGAAAATGTCAGGAGGCTCAAGCGGCCAGAAGGGATTTCAGCTTGACGTTGCTTGATGTCAGCGCCGCAGGGTCCGGATGGGCGCCAGCCGCGATCAACATTTCAGCAAGTCTGATGTCGCGCGCCACTGCATTGCCCGGTCCGATGCCGCTTGCGGCGACCAACCGGCCATCGGCGTCGAGATGGAAGAGAATGAAGGCGTCCGGGCCGAGGTCGCGGCGCAGATGCCGGACCGCCCCTTCGGCGAGGCCTGATATCTGCAGCGTCAGGTCGTATTGATCCGACCAGAACCACGGCACGGATGAGACGGCTTCGTCGCGGCCGAGCATGTTCGCTGCGGCCAATGTGCCCTGCTCCTGGGCATTGCGCCAGGATTCGAGCCTGATACGCCGGCCGCCATAGATCGGCAGCGGGAAGGAGCAGCAGTCGCCGGCGGCAAAGACATCAGGCGCCGAGGTCCGCAAATAGGTGTCGACGGCAATGCCGTTTTCGATGGCGAGGCCTGCCCTTTCGGCGATGTCGACATTCGGCCGTGCGCCGATGCCGACGAGGGCGAGATCGGCCTCTATCATCTCGCCAGTCGACAGTTTGACGACCGCCTTTCCGCTTTCAGCAGTCAATCTCTCGATCGAGACGCCGCAGCGGATATCGACACCTTCGGCGCGGTGGCGTTCGGTCAGCAGATGGGCGATCTCCTCCGGCACACCACGTTTCAGCACACGCTCCAGCCCCTCGATAACGGTGACGTCGGCGCCAAGCAGGCGCGCCGTCGCGGCAAGTTCCAGCCCGATGAAGCCGCCGCCGATAATGGCGATATGCCGCCCCGGCCTCATCGCGTCGCGCAGAGCGGCCGCGTCCTCATGAGTCCGAAGCGAACGGATATGCGGATTGCCTTCCGGAGCGCCGGGGAACGATCGCGCGGCCGCGCCCGTCGCCAGCAGAAGTTTGTCGTAGGAGAGCGCGGTGCCATCCGAAAGCATGACCGTCCGGGAGTAGGAATCGAAATCCCTGGCTTCAACACCGGTCAGCAGCCGGATGCCGCTTTCGGCGTATTTTTCCGCAGCGGCGATGAATTTCGGATCGCCGGCATCGGTAGCAGACACCTTGGAAAGCGGCGGTCGCTCGTAGGGGTGAAGGGGTTCGGCGCCAACAAGCGTTATCTCGCCGGCAAAAACTTTTTCCCGCAGAGCGAAAGCGGCGCGCGCACCGCATTCGCCTGCACCCAGGATGACGAAATGAGCCACGTCCGCCTCCCTCAGACCGCGATGAAGACAGTGTCGCCTTCGATCTTCACCGGATAGGTCTTGAGATTGACGCAGACCGGAGCGCCCTTGGCTTCGCCCGTCTTGTAGTTGAAGCGGCCGTTATGTTTCGGGCATTCGATGATTTCATCCATCACAAGCCCGTCGGCGAGATGGATCTGTTCATGCGTGCAGAGCCCGTCGGTGGCGAAGAATTCGTCGTCGGGGCTCCGGTAGACCGCGAAGGTGCGCCCGCCATGATCGAATCGGATGACATCCTCTTCGTCGATCTCGTCCTTGCCGCAGACTTCGATCCAGTTTCCGCTCATCTCTATGCTCCCTCGATTGTGACTATTGTGCCGCCTGGGCGAGTTCGTTGTGGAATTCTTCGCGGTAGGGCCGGGCGGTGGCCGGCAGTTCCCGCTTCAGGAAATAATCCTCGTTGCGTAGCTGGCGCAGGAAAGCCGGGATCATCTCACGGTAACCCGACCAGATCGACGGGTTCGGCGCCGGCAGATCGTGCTTGATCATCGCGTGCAGCCGCGGCAGCGCGTGATAGGGCACCATGGGGAACATGTGATGTTCGACGTGATAGTTCATGTTCCAATAGATGAAGCGGCTGATCGGGTTCATATACACCGTGCGGCTGTTCAGCCGGTGATCGATGACGTTGTCGGCAAGGCCGCCATGCTGCAGGAGCCCGGTCAGCACATGATGCCAGGCGCCGTAGAGGCGGGGCAGGCCGATCAGCATCAGCGGCAGGATCGAGCCGGTGGCCACCGCAACCGCGATCGTCGCAAGATAGATCGCCAGCCAGATACGGGCGATGCGGATCGCCTTCGGCTGCTCCATTTCCGGAATGAAGGTCTTTTCCGCCGCGCTGATCACACCGACGGCGTTGCGAAGCATGTCGAGGACGGCATGCCAGACGTCGAGGATGCCGAAGAAATTAAGGATCAGCCGAAAGAGATCCGGCGGCCGCATGACGGCGATCTCCGGATCGCGGCCGACGATGACCGTATCGGTGTGATGGCGCGTGTGGCTCCAGCGCCAGGTCACCGGATTGCGCATGATCATGAAGCAGGCGATTTGGTAGACGGCGTCGTTCATCCAGCGTGTCTTGAAGGCGGTGCCATGGCCGCATTCGTGCCAGCGGCTGTCGGAGGCAGAGCCGTAGAGAACGCCATAGGCGAGGAAGAAGGGCAGTGCGATCCAGGAGCCCCAGAAATAGATGCCGAGACCGGCAAGGACCACCATGCTGCCGAGCCAGATGACCGTGTCACGGATCGCCGGCGCATCGGAGCGCTGCATCAGCGCCTTCATCTCCTTGCGCGCAATCTCGGTGTGATACCATTCGGCAGCCGCCAGTCCCATCTCGACCGCGGTGCGGCCGCTTTCCCCGAGCAGGTCGTAGTCACGCTTCTTTGGCTGGGTCGCCATTGTCCGCCTCCCGTTATGCTGTTGCCGGCAGAATAGGTTGACTTTGGGAGAGGCTCAATGCAGGCTTGATGTAATCTATCAAAAGCCATCACAAGTGGCTCGCATTCATGATTGAATACATCAGGAACACTCAATGCGCCGCCCCACCATCTCCGATCTTGCCCGCGCCTCCGGCGTCAGCGTCGCCACTGTCGACCGTGTTCTCAATGCTCGCCATCGCGTACGGGAGGAAACGGCGCGACGGGTCTATGATGCGGCTCAGGAAATCGGCTATCACGCTGTCGGCCTCATCCGGCAGCGTGTCTTCGAGGATCTGCCGCAATACAAGCTCGCCTTCCTGCTGCAGAAACCGACGCAGGCCTTCTATCAGGCCTTCGCCCGCGAAATCGAAGCAGCTGCGCGTGCCGTCACCACCGCCCGTCTCCAGATTCAGATTGAATACCCCGCTGCGACGACCCCTGCCGCCATCAACGAGAAGATCAAGGCACTTGGCGCACGCAATCAGGCCGTTGCCGTCGTCGGCCCTGACTATCCTGCGGTAACCACGGCGGTCGAGGAACTGAAGGAGCGCGGCATTCCCGTCTTCTCGCTGCTCTCCGATCTCGCCACCGGCGTGCGCGACGCCTATGTCGGCGTGAACAACCGCAAGGTCGGACGCACCGCAGCCTGGATGATCGCGCGAACGGCGGACAAGCCGGGGAAAGTCGCCTGTTTCGTCGGCAGCCATCGCTTTCACGGTCATGAGCTGCGGGAGATCGGTTTCCGCTCCTATTTCCGGGAGAATGCCCCTGAATTCGATGTCGTCGAAACATTGATCAATCTGGAGACCGCCGAAATCACCCATGAGGCAACGCTGACGCTGCTGCAGAAACACCCCGACCTTGTCGGCCTTTATGTCTGCGGCGGCGGCATGGAGGGGGCGATTTCGGCATTCCGTGAAGAGAATGTCGGCGGCCGGATCGTGCTTGTCGTCAACGAGTTGACGCCGGAGAGCAAGGCTGGTCTTGCCGACGACATCGTCACCATGGTGGTCGCCACTCCCCTGCCCGCTCTCTGCAAGGAGCTTTTATCGCTGATGCTCGGCGCGATAGAGCATGGGGAGGCTGCCGTTCCCGGCCAATCCTTCCTACCTTTCGACATTTATATTTCCGAGAATATCTGAGGAATGATGTAACTCCCTCATTGTCGCGGAAATTCTTTCAGAAATGAAGGCGCGAGGCGGCGATGGCGGATGGATTGCCGGGCAAATTCGGATAGAGATTCGCCCGCCCATTCACGAGGAACTGCTCCGCGCGACGCGGAGACGAGGAGGATATATCAGTCATGACTTCGATCCGCTTTGCGCTCAACCACATGGCCGCGCCATCGCTTGCCATCGATGATTTCTTCGCGCTGGCAAAATCGCTCGGCATCGATGCGGTCGAGATCCGCAACGACCTTTCCGGCAACGCCATTCTTGACGGCACCCAGCCCGAGGCGATCAGGCAGGCGGCCGCCCGTCACGGCCTGACGATCATTTCGATCAACGCCCTGCAGCGCTTCAACGAATGGAATGAAACCCGCGCCAGGGAAGCGCAAAAACTGATCGACTATGCCAGCGCATCGGGCGCCAAGGCGCTCGTCCTCGTTCCGAAGAACGACGGCACCGGCTGCGCCGACGGCGAACGTCAGGTCGACCTGCGTGAGGCATTGTCCGCGCTGAAGCCAATGCTTGATAAAGCCGGCATTATCGGCCTCGTCGAACCGCTCGGTTTCGAGATCTGCTCGCTGCGCTCGAAGACCGAGGCGGCCGAGGCGATCAAGGCGCTCGGCGCGCAATCGACCTTCAAGCTTGTCCACGACACGTTCCACCATCATCTTGCCGGCGAAACAGCGACCTTCCCTGAATTGGCTGGCCTCGTACACATTTCCGGCGTCAGCGATCCCTCGGTTGCCGTTGCGGAGATGCGCGACTCCCATCGCGTGCTCGTAGGCGGCGATGACCGGCTCGATAATGCAGGGCAGATCAAGGCGCTTATTCAGGCGGGCTACAAGGGTCCGTTCTCCTTTGAACCTTTTGCTGCGGAAGTTCATGCGGTCAAGGATCCGGCCGCTGCGCTGCGAGCCAGCATGGATTATCTGACGGCGCGGGTCTGAGATCCGGGGCAGCTTCTCTTCACGATCGGCCGCCGGCGTGCGGCCGATCGTGATTACACTATTCCCGGCCCCTGAACCGGCGCTGATAGGCCGGATCATAGAGCGAGCTCTCGCGAAAATCTTCCGCGGCGAGCGACGGTCCGACGAAGATGATCGCGGTGCGTTCGATCGGTTCGGCCGCAACTTTTGCTTCGATATCAGAGAGGGTGCCGGAGAGGATGCGTTCGTCCGACCAGGAGGCCTTGACAACGATGACGACCGGGCAGTCCGCGCCGTAAAGCGGCGTCAATTCGTCGACTACCTGCTTCAGAGCATGGATCGCCAGATGGATCGCAAGTGTGGCGCCCGTCGCGCCGAACTTCGCGAGCGTCTCTCCGTTCGGCATCGGTGAAGCCCGCCCGGAAACGCGGGTCAGAACCAGGCTTTGGGCGACGGCCGGGATCGTCAGTTCTCGTCCGAGTGCTGCGGCCGCAGCGGCAAAGGCCGGAACGCCGGGTGTCATCGTATAGGCGATGCCAAGTTTCTGCAGCCGGCGCGCCTGCTCGGCCACCGCACTCCAGACGGAGAGGTCGCCGGAGTGCAGCCGGGCGACGTCCTGGCCGGCGGCGGCGGCGCGGAGATATTCCGCCTCGATCTCATCGAGCGACATCGGGGCAGTATCGATAATGCGTGCGCCAGGCGGGCAATATTGCAGCAGTTCCGGCGAGACGATCGAGCCGGCATAGAGGCAGACCGGGCAGCGGGCGATGAGATCGCGGCCACGCACCGTGATCAGATCCGCGGCACCCGGCCCCGCGCCAATGAAATGCACCGTCATCCCATTATCCTTTCGTCCAGCGCCATTGCGTCACCGGCATGGCCGGCCGCCAGCCGTTCATGCCGCCAAGCGGCGCAGCGCGCGATATTTCGATCCGCGTGAGGGAGCCGCCGCGTTTGGCATGTTCGGAAAACAGCACGGCTTCCATCTCCAGCGTTACGGCATTGGCGACGAGCCGCCCTCCCCGCTTCAGCGCGGCAGTGGCAGTATCGATGACATCAGGTTCGCTGCCGCCGCCGCCGAGGAAAATCGCATCCGGCTCCGGAAGGCCCCTCAGCGCAGCGGGCGCTGAACCCTCGACGACGGCGAGATGCGGCACGCCAAAGGCGGATGCATTGCGGGCAATCCGCGCCGCACGCTCCGGCGATTGCTCGACGGCGATCGACTTCAGTGACGGATCGGCCAGCATCCACTCAATGCCGACCGATCCCGAGCCGGCGCCGACGTCCCAGAGCAGTTCGCCATGACGTGGCGCAAGCGCCGAAAGCGTCATCGCCCGGATCTCCCGTTTGGTGATCTGGCCGTCGTGCTCGAACAAACCATCCTCGAGACCTGCGGCAAAAGGCAGAATGCGAGCCCCCTCCCCTGCCGCAATCTCAAGCGCGCAGACGTTCAGGGGATCGATGTCGGTGAGATCGAAAGCCGCCGCCACGACGCTTCTTTGTCGTTCCCGCGCACCGCCCAACGCTTCGATTACGGTAAGCTGTGACTGACCGAAGCCTGCGGCGGCAATGAGAGCAGCGAGCTCGCCGGGTCCCTTCTCATCAGAAGTCAGAGCAATGATGCGCCGCCCGGGGTGCAGATGCGGTCGGACCAGGTCGAGCGGCCGCCCGTGCAGCGAGATCGCCGTCACGTCCTGCTGCGGCCAGCAGAGCCGGGAGGCGGCAAGGCTGAAGGCCGATGGCGCGGGGATGACACGCATTTCCTCCGCCGCTACACGGCGCGAGAGGGTTGCGCCGACGCCGTAGAGAAACGGATCGCCGGAGGCGAGCACGACGACAGGGGTGCCGCGCCTTTCAAGGACGGCATTGACCGAGTGCTCGAAGGGACTCTGCCAGGCAAGCTTTTCGCCCGATATCAGCGATGCGGCAAGCGCATGGTGCCGCGCTCCGCCGAAGACCGCGGGAGCCTCCGCGAGCAGCCCCTTCGCCTCATCACCCAGCCCTGCTGGACCATCTTCGCCGATGCCGATAATAGTCAGCCAGCGCTGTGTGCAAGTGGGAAAGACATCAGACATGGGAAGGCTTCGCATCCTGATCCTCGGCGGCACCCGAGAGGCGCGCCTGCTCGCCGAAGGGCTCGCGGCGCTTGATGATTGCGATGTTCTGCTGTCGCTTGCCGGACGTACCGAAAAACCGGCTGCGCAGCCTGTTCCAGTCCGGGTCGGTGGTTTCGGCGGTGCCTTGGCGCTTGCCGACTTTCTGAAGGCCGGCGGCTACGGACTGCTGATCGATGCCACGCACCCTTTCGCAGAACGAATTTCGGAAAATGCCGCCATCGCGGCCGAGGCCGCCCATGTCGCTGCGATCGCCCTGCGCCGGCCCGAATGGCAACGCCTGCCGGGCGATCGCTGGCGCAAAGCCCGCAGCATTCCGGCGGCCCTCGCGGCCCTCGGCCAATCTCCCCGCCATGTCTTCCTGGCAACCGGCCGGCAGGGCGCTCACCACGCGGAAGCGGCGCCGCAACATCACTATCTCATCCGCAGCGTCGATCCCGTCGAACCGCCGCTCACGCTTGCGAATGTCGAATATATTCTCGATCGCGGCCCGTTCCGGATGGAAAGTGAATGCGCTTTGCTGAAACAGCATCATATCGATGTCATCATTGCCAAGAACAGCGGCGGCTCCGCCACCTATGCTAAGATCGAGGCGGCCCGTTTGCTCGGCATTGAGGTGATGATGGTGGCGCGCGCGCCCTCGTCTATGGTCGAATCGGTCGAAACGGTCGAGGCGGCGCTTGCGGCGATCGATCACCTCTTCCCTCCCGCCATGAAACGCGGCGTATAGACCAGGTCCAGCTTGCCGGGACGCGCGACGATCCGCGTTTCGGCGGAGCCGATGATGATGCAGGTCGCCATATCGGCAATCGATGCATCCGCCTCCGATAGCGGCTGCACCGCGATGCGCTCGTTTGGCCGCCCGGCCGCGCGCCCGAAAATCACCGGTGTTGTTGCTGGCAGATGGTGGCGCAATAGCTTGAAAGCCTCGCCGAGTTGCCAGGGCCGCGCCCGGCTGATCGGATTATAGAGCGCGATGACGAACCCCGCCTTTGCCGCCAGCTCCAGCCGGTTTTCTATGACATTCCAAGGCTTTAGGTTATCTGATAGCGATATTGCGCAGAAATCGTGGCCAAGCGGCGCGCCGGCCCTTGCTGCCACCGCCAGCATCGCCGTGACGCCGGGGAGCACGGTGAGATCGACGGCGCGCCAGGCCGCCGGCCCCTTCTCGATCGCCTCGCAGACGGCGGCGGCCATGGCGAATACTCCGGGATCGCCGCCGGAGACGATGCAGACGTTGGCGCCATCCGACGCCATGGAAAGCGCCGCCCCTGCCCTGTCGAGCTCCTCGCGATTGTCAGAGGCATGCCGCAGTTGATCCGAGCGGAGCTGCAGCCGATCAAGATAAGGTCCGTAGCCGAAGAAATCCGTCGCCGCATCGACTGCTGCCAGCGCTTCCGCAGTCATTTGCTGAGGGTTGCCCGGGCCGGTGCCGATGACGAAAAGCCTGCCACTCATCGGCTGCCCTCCCAGCCCGGCACCAGCACGAGCGAGAAGTAGGGCGCATCGCCTTCGGCCCTGTCGGCAAGCTTCTCCATCGCCGCACTCGCCATGGTGCCGCGCTCGACATAGACGGCCTCGGCAAGCCGGCCGGCGGCCGAAAGCGCCCTGCGGATCTTCGGCAGATTTCGGCCGACCTTCATGATGACGGCGGCTTGTGTATCGGCAAGGCGACGCGTCAGCTCGGCCTCGACCATCGTACCGGGCAGTACGGACAGCACGTCGTCACCCTGGACGATCGGCATGCCAGCCAGCGACCAACAGCCGGACATGGCGCTGATGCCGGGGATCACTTCGGTGGGGTAGCGCTTCGAGAGCCTGACATGCAGGTGCATATACGAGCCGTAGAAGAGCGGGTCGCCTTCGCTGAGGACGGCGACGGTCCGGCCGGCGTCGAGATGCCCGGCGATGTCTCTTGCAGACCAGTCGTAGAATTCGGTGATCAGGCTCTGATAGCGTTTGTCACCCTTGTCGATCTCGGTGGTGACGGGATAGTAGAGCGGCAACAGCGTCACCCCTGTTTTCAGCAGCGGCTCGACGATCGCCTTGCCGTTGCCGCCCCTACCCTGCTTGGCGAAATAAGCGATGACGTCAGCGCCTTCGATGGCGCGCACGGCCTTGAGGGTGAGAAGCTCGGGATCGCCGGGACCCGTGCCGACGCCGATGAGACGGCCTGATGTCATCATAGGCCAGGCCTCGCAAGCGCATTGATGGCGGCTGCCGTCATGGCGCTGCCGCCGAGCCGGCCGCGCACAATGGCGAAGGGAACGCCATAGGAATTTTCTGCCAGCGCATCCTTCGATTCCGCCGCGCCGACGAACCCGACGGGCATGCCGAGGATCGCCGCGGGTTTCGGCGCGCCGTCGCGCAGGAGTTCGAGAAGGTGGAAGAGCGCCGTCGGCGCATTGCCAATGGCGACGATGCTTCCGCCGAGCCTTTCGAGCCAGAGATGCATGGCGGCGGCCGAGCGTGTATTGCCGATCTCCCGTGCGAGTTCCGGCGTTGCGGGATCGCGTAGCGTGCAGACCACCTCGTTCAGCGCCGGCAGCCGTGCCCGTGTGACGCCGTGCGACACCATTTCCGCATCGCAGAAAATCGGCGCGCCGGTCTTGAGTGCATCGCGCGCGGTGCTGACGAAATCTGTGGAAAAGACGAAATGCTTCGCCGCTTCCACCAGCCCGCAGGCATGGATCATGCGAACGGCGATTTCAGCCTCATCTTCGGTGAAACGCGAAAGTTCGGCCTCGGCGCGGATGATTGCAAAGGAACGCTCGTAGATCGCGTCGCCGCTGCGGATATAATCGTAGTCTGGCATTGCTATTCCTGTCGCAGCGCCTTCGAAACGCCGGTTGCGCCAAGCCGTGTAAGGCAGGCGGCGGCCGATTCGCCAGCGCTCCTGTTGTCTTCGATGGACCGGGCGAGCCTCTCTATAGCGAAATCGATCCGACCGCCAGCGATCCGTTCATCCGGCAGATCTGAAGCAAGCCCGTCGAGGATGAGGTCGAAACCTTCCGCCGATCCGGTCAGGGTCAGCGCCGGCCCGGCCTGGGCGCAGCCTTTCAAACAGCCGGAGAGATGGATGGTCAGAGATCCGTCGAAGAGAACGGGTGCTGCGGCAATTAAGCGGCGCGCCTGGGTTCTCGTCTCGTAGAAAGCGGAGCTGCAGGCGCCGGCGCCGGCGCAGGCTGCGATATATTCACTTTTTTCCCCGGGTTGCACGGTGAAGCCATGTTTGCTCGCAGATGTCTGCAGAGCCGGCGCGGTATCTGCCGGAAAGCCGGTGAAGAAGAAGCCGCGGCCGGGCGCAAGTCTGATGGCTGTAGCGCCGTGAGCTCTTGCGTCTTCGAGCAGGGCGGTCAGATCGGACGCACTCATCTGGCCAAATTCCGGCCGGACGCCGAGCACGTGCTTTCCGTCCTTCAGCCGGTGCAAGCCGGTAAGCGGCGTCTGTTCTGACGGACGAAATCGGATGGTGTCCATAGCCGGAAAGCGTGCCCGCAGAAGGTCCGGATCGATATCCCTCGCCCTCCTGCTCTGCCCGACCGCCAGCAGTTCGAGAATCTCCCCAACGGCTGATATCGCCTCCTCAGCGGAGCCGTTCGCGACCGGCATTGCCGTCTCGCCGTCGCCGTTGATGGCAACGAGCCATTGTGCGCCGGGTTGCGCGACGATACGGATATCGGCGGCAAGGGCCGACATCCCGAACGCTCCGCCGCCGTCGATAATGAACGAGAGTTTCGGCGCGAGCCGCGGCGAGGCGAGCAGCTCTCTGAGGTTGCAGCGCAACGTCTTTTCCAGCGCTGCCGGGTCGCTTATCTCTTCGGGATCGATGCCGTGCAGTGGCGATATCTCGACGGCGGGACCGTCTGGCACGGCGATTCCGGCCGTATCGAGATCGGCAGCGAGCCGGCCCACAGTTTCGGGCCGCAATCCGCGGATCTGCAAGTTGCCGCGCGCGGTGATTTCCAAGATGCCGTTTCCATGCTCTGCCGCCGCGCAGGTGAGGGCCAAGAATTGCGACAGCGTCAAGGCGCCGCCCGCCGGCCGCAGCCTCACGAGCAAGCCATCGCCAGTCGGCATGGGTGCGGCAAGCGCGGGGCAGGCGCCGCGCGGACGTATCTTCGCCGGCGGTCGATCATGGAGATCCGCCGTGCCTGTCCTGTCGATCGCCTTGGCGGCCTTCGTGCCCATTCTCAATCCTCTGACGATCTCTTACATGATCGCGACCGGCGCGGCAAAACATCATGGCGACGGCTATTCCTCGAAGTCACGTCCCTTGCGCAGGAGATATATGTCCATGATCCAGCCGTGCCGCCGTCTGGCTTCGGTCCGGAGCGCCTGAATATCGGCCGCGATGTCTCCGAGCCGCCCCGATCTGATGATCTCGTCCCCGGTGCCAAGGTAGGCGCCCCAGAAGATCTCGGCATCGGGATCGTCGACCTTAGCAAAGGCCTGTTCGCCATCGAGCATGACGACGGTGCTGTCGCTCTGAAGTCCATCTTGCGCCAGCCGCCGCCCGGTAGTGATCTCGACGGGTTTGCCGACGAGGTTGAGCGGGATTTTGTGACTGGCCGCCAGAGCCTGGATGCTGGTGATGCCGGGAACCACGCTGTAGTCGAAATCAATGCTGTTTGATCGACGCACGCGTTCAATAATGCGGATCGTGCTGTCGTAAAGACTGGGATCACCCCAGACGAGAAAGGCGCCGGTGCCGCCGTCCGGCAGGCCCGATATCAACTCTCGATAGATGTTGGCGATCTGACCGTGCCAGGCATCGACGCTTTGTGCGTAGGTTCTGTCTGCAATCTGCCTTTGCGGCACCTCGAATTCCGCGACCCGGGTGCCTGAGCGGGTGACATAGCGCTCGCAGATCTCCCGCCTGATCTCGGCGAGTTCTTCCTTGCCGGCGCCCTTGAGCGGCAGAAAGATCACGTCGGCGGCGTTCATCGCTTTAATCGCCTGCATAGTGACGTGCTCGGGATTGCCGGTGCCAATTCCGATGATACTGATATGCTTCAAGCGGATATTCCCCGTGAGTCCAAGCGGTCTTGCCCAAAAACTGGGCCGGCCGCAAGGGCGGGGTAGGGAGTTGGCCGCGGCCAACTCCGCCAACCGCGGCGCCCTGACCCCTATTGTTGCCGTAAATCCCGAATCGTGTCACTTTCGATACGCTTTTTGACGCTATGTTGACAGAAAAGCGCATCGAAAAGGAA
>NZ_CP071616.1 GCF_017357245.1 Rhizobium bangladeshense
ATGCCGACCAAGGCCGCGATTGTTGAGAAAGCCAAAAGAGCGAGTCAAGTCTCGATCGACGAGACGATTGCGCAGGACTCGACGATGCTCAGCAGCCAGCTCCAGGTGCTGTTCGAGCGGTTGTTCTCGCCCAATGCCCGCAAATCGCTCAGGCGGTTCAGCAGCACCGAGGCCGCCAAACTGCTCGGCGTCACCGATAGCTATGTTCGCCACCTCGCCGCTCAGGTGGAAAGCATCAATCCCGAAAAGACGGCGGCCGGCCGGCGTGTCTTCTCGCTCGAAGAAATCCATGCGATGCGCCAGCATCTGGGGCGCACCAAACCCTCCTATCTGCCAACGCGCCGGCCGGGTGATCATCTCCAGGTCATCGCCGTCACCAATTTCAAGGGCGGCTCCGGCAAGACGACAACGTCAATCCATCTGGCGCAGTTCCTGGCGCTGCGCGGCTATCGCGTGCTCGCCGTAGACCTAGACCCGCAGGCGTCGATGTCAGCGATGCTCGGATATCAGCCGGAGTTCGACGTCGGCGAAAACGAGACGCTTTACGGCGCCATCAAATATGACGAGACGCGCCGCGACGTCGGCGACGTCGTCCGTCAGACCTATTTCCCCGGTCTCGATCTCATTCCGGGCAATCTCGAATTGCACGAGTTCGAGCATGATACCCCGAAGGCGCTGGCAGACACCAATCGCGATGACAAGGACATGTTCTTCATGCGGGTCGGCAATGCGCTGCATTCGCTGGAGCAGAGCTACGACGTCGTCATCATCGACTGCCCCCCTACCCTCGGCTTCCTGACGCTGTCTGCTCTATGCGCCGCGACTGCCGTGCTGATCACCGTTCATCCACAGATGCTCGACGTGGCGTCGATGAACCAATTCCTGACGATGACCTCCGACCTTCTGGCGGTGGTCAAGCAGGCAGGCGGCAATCTGGACTACGACTGGATGCGCTACCTGATCACCCGCTACGAGGCGAACGACGGTCCGCAGGCGCAGATCGTCGCCTTCCTGCGCAGCCTGTTCGGCGAGCGCGTGCTGACCTCGATGATGGTCAAGTCGACGGCGGTTTCCGATGCGGGCCTGTCCAAGCAGACGATCTACGAGGCGGGGCGCGAGACGATGCATCGCCAGACCTATGACCGCGGCGTCGAATCCGTCGACAACGTCAATGCCGAGGTCGAGCAACTCATTCGCAGTGCATGGAGCAGGACATGAGCCCAAAAGGTCGCGATATCCTGAAGAGCATGGTTGGTGCCGTGGAGCCGGCACGACCGGAGACGCCAAGTGCGCCGCCGCCGCATCGGCCATCGGGCGCTGTCAAGGCGATGAACCTGTCGCTGGGGCGGCTGGGAGAGGAAGCGGCTGCCGCCAAGGCCCTGCGAGAATCGCTCGCCTCCGGCGATAAGGTGCTGGAGATCGATCCGTCTGCCGTCGAAATGTCCTTCATCCGCGACCGTATCCCGGTCGACAAGGATCCCGAATTCGAGCGATTGAAGCAGTCGATTCAGGAAAGCGGACAGCAGGTCCCGATCCTTGTGCGTCCGGACCCGTTAAAAACCGGGCATTACCAGGCCGCCTACGGCCATCGGCGCTTGCGTGCGGCCGCGGAGATCGGTGTTCCCGTCAAAGCTGTGGTGCGCAAGCTCACGGACGAAGAGCTGATCCTGGCGCAGGGTCAGGAAAACGGCCCGCGTGTCGACTTGAGCTTCATCGAACGGGCACTCTTCGCACGACGCATGGACGAACATGGCTTCAGTCGCGAGATGATTGCTCAGGCCCTGGCGACGGATAAGCCGGAAACGTCACGGCTGCTGCAGGTAGCGCAGACGATCGATCCCGAGATCATTCTTGCCATCGGGCCGGCGCCGAAGGTCGGACGTCCCCGCTGGCTGGCCTTTGCCGAAAAATTCCGGGAGACAGGCGGGCGGAAGAAGGTGCAGGCGGCAATCGCTGGCGCTGCTTTCCAAACGCTGGAGAGCAATAGCCGCTTCGATGTCATCTGGAAGGCGCTGGAGGAAAAGGACGCGCCGCAGCGGGTCGAGCAGATGCTCCGGACCCAGGATGGCGGGACGCTTGCTTCGGTGAGCCGCTCGGGAAAAAACTTTCGCATCACCGTCAAATCGGCGGCGTTCTCTGAGTTCCTTGCTCGGAGGTTGGCAGGCCTCGCCGCCGAATTCGAAGAGGAAAATGAGGGAAAATGAGACAGTTAGACTGATTGTCAGCTGACAATTTGAACAGGAGATAACGCGCAAAAGAAAAAAGCCCCCGAACGTCACCGTCACGGAAGCTTTCCTCGTAGTCTTGAACACCTCCGAGAATCGCACTTCCGAGAATCGCTGTCAAGAGTCTTTGGCGCCGTTTTGGCGAGCGGATTTCTTTTGCCTCGTCGAGGTGGAAGATATGGAAACCGGAAGTATAACGACGCCTTTTGGGCGGCGGTCGATGACGCTTGGAATGCTCGCGAACCAGGTCATGGCGGCTGAGATCAAACCTGATCAGTCGGTCGACAAATGGAAACTGTTTCGTGCGCTGTGCGAAGCAAAGCCGCTGCTCGGCATCACCGACCGCGCGCTTGCGGTGCTCAATGCATTGTTGAGCTTCTATCCCAAGAACCAACTGAACCAGGAAAACGGCTTGATTGTCTTCCCGTCGAACATCCAGCTTTCGCTTCGAACGCATGGTATGGCCGAACAGACCGTGCGGCGTCACCTCGCCGCACTCGTCGAGGCGGGTCTTCTGCTGCGTAAGGACAGCCCCAACGGCAAACGGTATGTGCGCAGAGACAGGGCAGGGGAGGTCAACGAGGCCTTCGGCTTCTCGCTGGCGCCACTGCTTGCCCGCGCTGAGGAGATCGAGCAGCTGGCGGCCGAGGTGATGGCCGAACGGCTGCACGTCCAGAGGCTGCGGGAACGCATCACGCTTTGCCGCCGTGACGTCGCGAAGCTGATCGAAGCAGCCGTCGAAGAAGATGTTCCAGGGGATTGGCAGGGGTTGTATCTCGAGTTCCGTGCCCTGATCGAAGGCTTGCCGAGGTCTCCGACGACAGCACAGCTCGAAGGATTGCTGGATGAATTGAAGGTTCTGCGGGCGGACATCCTTAACCAGTTGGAAATTCGGCTTAAATCAACAAAACAGCGCGGCAATGCCCGTTATAACGAGCGTCACATACAGAATTCAAACCCCGACTCTACATCTGAACTTGAACCAAGCTTCGATACGAAGCAGGGAGCGATGCCGGAGCAAGACAACCAGCAAGAGGCCGTGACGCTGGAAGAGGGGAGGGGTGAAGCGGCGCATCCGAGCATGCAGAAGGGACAGAAGGGCCGACGGCGGGGCGACGGCGGTCATGGTGGCGGGCTGAAATCTTTCCCGCTCGGCTTGGTTCTGCAGGCCTGCCCTGAAATCCTTGCCTACGGCCCGAACGGTGTGATCCGCAATTGGCGCGACATGATGACCGCGGCCGTGACGGTTCGATCGATGCTCGGTGTCAGCCCGTCAGCCTATGAGGAGGCCGCAGCTGCGATGGGACCGGAAAATGCCGCAACGGTGATGGCATGTATCCTGGAGCGTGGCGGACATATCAATTCGGCCGGTGGTTATCTCCGCGACCTGACACGGCGAAGCGAAAAGGGAGAATTCGCGATCGGTCCGATGCTGATGGCGCTCTTGCGGGCCAATGCGCCGGCCGGCGCCCGAAAGGCTGGATAGATCTCCGGCGGCTGCTGCGGTCGGCTGGAGGCAGGCGAACCATGTCGAGACCGGAGAGGGGCGGTATGCCAATTTCAGCGGATAAGCCTTCGCTCCGGGGAGGCCTGCATGTCGCAGCGTCCGTCCGCCACGCAGTAGATGATGACGTCGTCGCCGTTGATGCGGTAGATCATACGCCAGGGCTATGGTGCAGTTCCCGACACTCGGAGATGCCGATGCCCGCCAGTTCCTTCGGGATATTTCCGCGGGTGGGGAATTCTTCGAGATCGGCACAGGCGGTCTCGATTTCCGTCAGGAGGGGTTCCGCCGTCTCAGTGCCGTCGCGACTAGCGACGAAGACATAGAGATCCTCGACGTCGCGTTCCGCGTCTTCGGCGAAAAGGACACCGTAGGCATCAGGACCGGTTGTCGGCCAAGCGTCGGCGAATGCGCCCGAAAGATTCCGCGGCCGGGCGCAGCTTGCCTTCCTCGACCTGCCAATTGGTGAGCGCCAGCACCTTCAGAAGAGCCAACCTCTCCTGCGTTTCTTCATATTGGCCGATATCCTGAACGATCGCCTTTGCCTCGCCGTGAAGGGTAATGACGACAGGTTGCGGGTTGTCCCTCAGGGGTCCGGACGATTTCAGGCGCGTGCGCCTTGAGATTGTTGATCGGCTTGACCTGTTCAGACAGCTTCATGCGGTGCTCCATTTCGACCAGAAGATAGATCATCAAATGGTCTGTTTGGAAGGGCGCGTCCGATCATCCCTGCATCCGGTGCCCGCGTTCAGCCACGGCTGCTTTTTTCCCCTCAGCCTCTTCGAAAGAGAATGTCATTTCTTATAAGGAACATTGTCTACTGATTTAATAGAGTACTCATTGCAACCAGCGAGCGGATCGTGGCGTCATGACCTACCTCCTCAGCCTTCTCGACAAAAGCCCGATCGAGCAGGGCCTTTCCGCCGCCGATGCGCTGAGGGCGACGGTCAGGTTTGCCGCGCGGGCCGAGGAACTCGGCTATCACCGTTTCTGGGTCGCCGAACATCACAATATGTCCAACCTCGCGAGCTCGGCACCGGAGGCGCTGATCGCCTACCTCCTCGCCAGGACCTCGAAGATCCGTATCGGCTCTGGCGGCGTGATGCTGCAGCACTACAGCGCCTACAAGGTCGCCGAGACGTTCAATCTGTTAGCGTCGCTGGCGCCGGGGCGTGTCGATCTCGGCGTCGGCAAAGCGCCGGGCGGCTTTCCGCTTGCAACGCGCGCCCTGCAGCTTGCCGTCGATCCGTCCAGGAAGCCGGATTTTGCCGGCCAGCTTACCGATCTCAACACCTATCTCGCCGCTGATCCGAACTATGACGGCGCACGGGCGACTCCATTTCCGCCGACCCCTCCCGATCGGTTTCTGCTCGGCGCCAGCGTGGAGAGCGCCGAGCTCGCCGCCGAGAAGGGCTGGCAGCTCGTCTTTGCCGGGCACCTGAACGGCGATGCTGACAACCTGCGTAGGACTTTCGACGCCTATGAACGGGTGTCCGGCGGTCAGCGGCCGATCCTGGCGCTCGCAGCCTTTGCTGCCGAAAGCGAGGACTACGCCCGCCAGCGCGTCGCCGACCTGCGCATCGTCAAGGTGTTCCTGCCGGATGGTCAGACCGTCAATGTCGGCAGCGAGGAGCAGGCGGCCGAATTCGCCCGGCAGGCGGGTGTCACCGAGTACCGCACCGAGGAAAAGGTGCCGAGTGTGCTGCATGGCACTGCGAAGCAAATCCGTAAGGAGTTGGACGAACTTCACCGCCGCTACGGCGTCAACGAATTCGTTCTCGACACACCGGCTCTTTCAGCCGCCGAGCGCCTCGCTTCCATCGAGCTGCTCGCCGCCGAGCGGCTTTCTCTCGTCGCCTGACCGTTTCAAGAAGGATCGATCCCATGGCTCAGAAACACATTACGTTCGGCATCATGCTGCAGGGTCCAGGCGGCCATATGAATGCCTGGAAGCATCCGAGTGGACCGGCCGATGCCAGCGTCAACTTCGATTTCTTCGTTGAGACGGCGCGCAGGGCGGAAGCAGCCGGCATCGCTTTCGCCTTCGTCGCAGACGGTCTTTACATCAACGAGCAGTCGATCCCGCATTTCCTCAACCGCTTCGAGCCAATCGCGATCCTTTCGGCCCTCGCCGCTTCGACGTCCAGGATCGGGCTCGTCGGTACGGTCTCGACCTCCTACAGCGATCCCTTCACCATCGCCCGCCAGTTCGCCTCGATCGATCTCATCAGCGGCGGCAGGGCAGGGTGGAACGCGGTGACGTCACCGCTTGAGGGCTCGGGGCGCAATTACAATCGCGAGCATCCCGAGCACGAACTGCGCTACGAGATCGCCGAGGATTATATCGATGCGATCAAAGGCCTCTGGGATTCCTGGGACGACGATGCTTTTGTGCGCAATCGCGAGACCGGCGTCTTTGTTGACAAGACGAAGATGCATCGCCTTAACCACAAGGGTCGCTTCTTCCGAATCGAGGGGCCGCTGAATATCGGCCGCTCGAAGCAGGGCCAGCCCGTCATCTTCCAGGCAGGTGCTTCGGATTCCGGCATCAGGCTTGCCGGCAAGCACGCCGACGCCGTCTTTACCAATGGCGGGCCGTTCGAGGAGGCGCAAGCCTTCTACCGGCAGCTGAAGGACAGCGTGATCGCCCATGGGCGCAGTCCTGCCGAAGTTGGCATCTATCCCGGCATCGGGCCGATCGTCGGCGCGACGTCCGTTGAGGCGGAAGCCAAGTACCAGGCGATCCGCAATCTCGTCACGATCGAGGAGGCGTTGCTTTATCTCGGCCGCTTCTTCGATCATCACGATTTCAGCGCCTATCCGCTCGACGAGCCGTTCCCCGAGCTTGGTGATATCGGCAGGAATAATTTCCGCGCCACAACCGATCGCATCAAAAGGACGGCGCGGGAGCGAGGGCTGACGCTCCGGCAGGTGGCGCTTGATTCGGCAACGCCGCTCACCGCCTTCATCGGCACCGCCGAGCATATCGCAGACGAGATCATCCGCTGGGTGGATCATGGCGCCGCCGACGGCTTCATCCTCGGCTTCCCAGTTATTGCCGAGGGCTTCGACGATTTCGCCCGATACGTCCTGCCGATCCTTACCGAGCGCGGTTATTTCGATCCCGTCCTGAGGGGCGCGACGCTACGCGACCATCTGGGCCTGCCCTTCCGCCAAAGCCGCTATGCAACCCCTGCGGATGAGGTCGAACGCGGAAAGGCTGTCGGCGCCTGAGCCGGCTAGATCGTCATGAACGTCATCGCTCCTAACCCGCGCAGCAACGATCCAGTCGAGAAGGGAATCGCCTGTTACCTCGACGAAATCATAGCGCTGCGCCACGATCTGCACCAATATCCCGAGCTGGCGTTCCAGGAGCTGAGGACCAGCAAGCTTGTGGCATCCAGGCTTTCCTCCTGGGGCTACGAGGTGGCGACGGGCATTGCCGGCACCGGCATCGTCGCCACCCTCAGGCGCGGGACAGGCAAGAAGCGGGTAGGTATCCGGGCGGATATGGACGCGCTGCCGATCGAGGAGGCCAGCGACCTTGCCTATGCCAGCAGCAATCCCGGCGTCATGCACGCCTGCGGCCATGACGGGCACACCTCGATCCTGCTTGCCGCCGCCCGTTATCTCGCGGAAAGCGGCAATTTCAGCGGCACGCTCAGGCTGATCTTCCAGCCGGCCGAAGAAATCGGTGCAGGCGCCCGCAGAATGATCTCGGAAGGGCTGTTCGAACGATTTCCCGTCGATTCGGTCTTCGGGTTGCACAACTGGCCGGGTGTATCGGCGGGTCAGTTCGGCTTCGTCACAGGTCCCGCCATGGCGTCGGTCGACCAGGCGGTGATCAGGATCCTTGGCAAGGGTGGCCACGGCGCCGAACCTCACCGGGCCGTCGATCCGGTCTTGGCGTCGGCCTCCTTCATCACCGCCCTGCAAAGCGTCGTCTCGCGCAATGTCGATCCGCAGGACATGGCGGTTGCGACCGTTGGGTCGATCCATGCGGGCTCTGCCTCGAACGTGATCCCAGAAAGCGTGGAGATGAAGCTCACAATGCGGGCCTTCAGCGAACCGGTTCGCCGGCTGTTGCAGGAGCGCATTCCAGCTCTTGCGCGCGCTCAGGCCGAAAGCTTCGGCGCCGAGGCTGATGTCAATTACCGGCTCGGCTTTCCGGCACTGGTCAACCACGCCAAAGAAACGGCGTTTGCCCGCGACGTGGCCTATGACGCGCTCGGTCTTGCCGCAATCGAGAAGGATTTTCGGCCGAGAACCGCAAGCGAGGATTTCGCGTTCATGCTGCAGGCCAATCCCGGCAGCTATCTTTTCGTGGGCAATGGCGACAGCGCTCCTCTCCACAGCGCCCACTACGATTTCAACGACGCGATCATCGCGCCGGCCGCCCGCTACTGGGTCCGGCTCGCAGAGACCTTCCTCACTGAAGACGATGGGTGATGAACGATATGAGCGATACGTTTCTCTATACGACCCCTCTCGATCCCCGCGCCCAGCCGTTGATCGATGAGCTGATCCACGAATATGACAGCCGCTACGGCACCTACTTCAATGCCGAAGGGGCGGCAGCCGAATTGAATCGCTATCCCCCGGAAGCCTTCGCTCCGCCTCACGGCAATTTCCTGCTGTTGATCCGAGACGGCGAAACCATCGGCGGCGGCGCCTTCAAGCACTACGACGATCGCACTGCCGAGTTCAAACGCATATGGACACGTTCTGATCTGCGCCGCCAGGGGCTTGCCCGCAAGGCTCTGGTGGAGCTGGAGGCTCAGGCCGCCCGCCAAGGTTATAGCAGGATCTATCTGACGACCGGTTTCCGCCAGCCTGAGGCCGTCGGCCTTTATCTGAATTACGGCTACACCGCACTCTTCGACACGGCTGCCGATCCCGAGATCTACAAGAGCCTGCCTTTCGAGAAGGACATCACTCATCTCACGGCGCCGGTTTTTGAAAGCGAGCCGCGCCTGAAGGTGGCCGCCGCAAATCTCTGAAACGGCAAGACCGACAGTCATAAAAGGGAAACAGAAATGGCACTGACTACGGATTTTGCGGGCCTTGAGCCCGGCAGCAGGACGGCGGAACCCAGACAGGACTACTCCCGCTACCGCATCGTTCCGGCGCGCCATCCCGAGCGGCTGGCGGGCACGATATTCGCCGTCGTCGTCATCGTTGCCGTGCTCTATTCCACCTTCACCAATCCACGCTGGGGTTGGAGCGTCTTTGCCGAATGGTTCTTCGCCGAACCGGTGCTCGTCGGCCTTGGCAGGACGCTGCTCCTGACCGCGCTCGCGGCCGTTTCGGGTTCCATCCTCGGAACGGCTCTGGCGCTTGCCCGCGTTTCCAAGTCACCGCTGCTGTCGGGCCTTTCCTGGGGCTATATCTGGCTGCTTCGTTCTATCCCTATGATCGTGCTGCTGTTGATATTGAACAATCTCGGCTATCTCTACGAAACGATCTGGATCGGCATTCCCTTCACCGACACGGTCTTGTTCGATTACCCCACGGTGCAACTGCTGACGCCCTTCGCCGCCGCCTATCTCGGCCTCACGCTCAACCAGTCGGCCTTCTTCGCCGAGATCGTCCGCGGCGGCATTCTGTCGGTGGATCATGGGCAGCTGGAGGCCGCAGCCGCGCTCGGTCTGCCACGCCGCCGCCAGGCCTTCCGCATCGTGCTGCCGCAGGCCATGCGCTCCATTTTGCCGACGGGTTTCAATGAGCTCATTGGATTGGCCAAGAGTACCTCCGTCGTCTATGTGCTGGCGTTGCCGGAGCTCTTTTACACGGTACAGGTGATCTACCGCCGCAATCTCGAAGTCATCCCGCTGCTGATGGTCGCAACGGTCTGGTATCTGATCATCATGACCGTGCTGTCGGTCGCCCAGCACTATATCGAGCGCTATTTCTCCAAGGGTGCCGTGCGCAATCCGACGCCGCTGCCCTTCCAGGTATTCCTGGAGCGCTTCCGCCGCCCGCTGCCGGCTCCCCGTAACCCGACCGATAAAGCGCGCAATCTCGGTTTCCACGATGCTACGGCCTTGCGGACAGGCGGTGCGATACGCATCCACGCCATCTCCAAAAGCTTTGGGTCGCTGAAGGTGCTTGATGATGTCGAGCTCAGCCTGCCGGCCGGCAGCGTGACTGCCATCCTCGGCCCCTCCGGTTCGGGAAAATCGACTCTGCTACGCTCGATCAACCACCTGGAACGTGTCGACGAGGGCTTCATCTCGGTCGACGGCGATTTCGTCGGCTACAGCAGGAAGGGCGATACGCTCTATGAACTCAAGGAGAAGGATATTCTCAAGCGTCGCGCCGATATTGGCATGGTCTTCCAGAGCTTCAATCTCTTCCCGCATCTGACCGTGCTCGAAAACCTCATCGAGGCGCCGATCCAGGTCCGCGGCGTCGGCCGCGAGGAAGCGGTGCAATTGGCGCAGGAACTTCTTGCCCGTATCGGCCTCAGCGACAAGATCAACGCCTATCCGCGCCAGCTCTCCGGCGGCCAGCAGCAGCGCGTCGCGATCGCTCGCGCACTGGCGCTCCGCCCCAAGGTGCTGCTCTTTGATGAGCCGACCTCCGCGCTCGATCCGGAACTCGTCGGCGAAGTGCTCGATGTCATCAAGGAGCTCGCGTGCACCGGCACGACGCTCGTCATCGTCACCCATGAAATCGGGTTTGCCCGCGAGGTCGCCGACACCGTCGTCTTCATGGAAAGCGGCCGCATTCTGGAAGCAGGCCCGCCGGCCCGGATTTTCACGCAGGCCGAGCATCCTCGCACACGCGAATTCCTCGCCAAGGTTCTCTAGCGCCGGCAGCGCTGGTGAATGCCGGGCCGCAACGTGCTGCTCCGGCCGAATGACAACAAGCACAATCTTAAGATGAAACGGAGAAGGGCATGACATTTACAGATAGAGCAAGGCTTCTGATAGCGGGAGCCGTGACCGTTGGCGCAATCGGTTTAGGTTCCGCTCAGGCGCAGCAGAAGTTCGATCTCAGCCCGGAACAGCCGAACCGGCTGCGGGTGGAAAAGAATGAGAAGCGTATTGCCGAAGTCAAGGACTTCAACTTCGTTGAAAACGGTGTTTTCGCCGTTGGTATCAGTTCGAGCGGCAATCTGCCTCTGCATGATTACGCTTCCGATTCCAAGACGGTGATCGGTTACGACGTCGATCTGGCACAGGCGATCGCGGATAGCCTGGATCTCAAGCTCAATCTGGTTTCCGTCGCATGGGCCGATTGGCCGCTTGGGCTGACGTCCGGCAAGTTCGATGCGGTTATTTCGAACGTGACCGTTACCGAAGAGCGCAAGGAAAAATTCGATTTCTCGACCTACCGCAAAGACGAGCTCGGCTTCTACGTCAGGGCTGACAACCCGATCACGGCGATCAAGGAGCCGAAGGATATTGCGGGCCTGAAGGTCATCACCGATGCCGGCACCAACCAGGAGAAGATCCTGCTCGAATGGGATCGGCGGAATGTCGCGGCTGGCCTGAAGCCGATCGAGATACAGTATTACGACGACGACGCGGTCAAGGATCTCGCCGTCCAGTCCGGCAGGGCCGACGCGGTCTTCAGTGTCAACGCCACCCAAGCCTATGCGGCGGGGATCAATGGCAAGACCAAGCTCGTCGGCACGGTCAGCGGCGGTTGGCCGATCACCGCCGAAATCGCGGTGACCACGCGAAAGGGAAGCGGGCTTGCCGCGCCGGTCACCAATGTCGTCAATGATCTGATCGCCAGCGGCGCCTACAGCAAGATCCTCGATAGCTGGAATCTCGGTCCCGAGGCAATTGAAAAGGCCCAGACAAACCCGCCCGGCTTGCCGAAGAGCGGTTCGTAAGCTCGCGGGACGGACTGGTGTTCAGGCCGGGCCGTCCCTGCTTTTCAACGCAAACGGAGACATACCGAACGTGACGGCCTTTTCCGATATTCGCACCTTCTTCTTCGCAGCGCTGACGGCAGCCTTGACCGGCGTCGGTGCAGCCCATGCGGCAGATGATTTCGACTTGAGCCCGCAACAGCCGGCCAGACTCCATGCGGCCAGGAACGATGCCGCCGTCGCCGCGATCCCGAAGGATTTCAAATTTGTCACGCCGGGCAAATTCACCATCGCCGTCAGCCCCGGCGGCCCTCCGCTTGCCACCTATGCCACCGACGCCAAAACCGTGGTCGGGGCGGACCCCGACTATGCCTATGCCATCGCCGACAGCCTCGGCCTGACGCTGGAGATCGTTCCCGTCGCCTGGATCGACTGGCCGCTCGGCCTCACTTCGGGCAAATACGACGCCGTCATCTCCAATGTCGGCGTTACCGAGCAGCGTAAGGAGAAGTTCGATTTCTCCACTTATCGCCAGGGCCTGCATGGTTTCTTCGTAAAGTCAGATAGTTCCATCACCTCGATCAAGGAGCCGAGGGACGCGGCAGGCCTCAGGGTCATCGTCGGTGCGGGCACTAACCAGGAGCGCATCCTGGTGAAGTGGAGCGAAGAGGATGTCGCCGCAGGCCTGAAGCCGATCGAGCTGCAATATTACGACGACGAGGCGGCAAGTCTTCTCGCGCTGCGTTCCGGCCGGGCCGATGTCATCGTCCAGCCGCACGCCCAGCTCGTTTTCATCGCCGCACGCGACAAGAACATCAAGCGCGTCGGGACGCTGAGCGCCGGCTGGCCTGATCGTTCAGACGTCGCCATCGCCACGCGCAAGGGAAGCGGGCTCGCCGATGCACTGACGATCGCCACCAACGGCCTGATCAAGGACGGCACCTACGCCAAGATCCTCCAGCATTGGCATCTCTCCGAAGAAGCCTTGCCGGCATCCGAGACCAACCCGCCCGGCTTGCCGAAATACTGATCATCGGATGGCACGAGTGCAAGGGATGACATGAGCGGGCGCAATATATCCATCAGCCATATCGGCTTTCTCACCCCCGGCAATTATCCCGACGACGATCCGCTGTCGGGATTGGAGCAGACGCTCCAGCAATTGCAATATGGCGAGAAATTGGGCTTCGAGAGCGCCTGGGTCCGCCAGCGGCACCTCGAGCCGGGAATTTCCTCGGCGAGCGCCTTCCTGGCGGCGGCAACGCAGCGTACCAGCCGGATCGAGCTCGGAACGGCGGTCATCCCGATCGGCTATGAAAGCCCTTATCGGCTGGCCGAAGACCTGGCCACGGTCGATGTTCTCTCGCGCGGACGGCTGAACATCGGCGTCAGCGCCGGCCGGCCGCTGCATGCTGAGCTGATTGGCCCGCTTGCCTTCGACGGGGACTGGACCAGCCATGACTTCTCGCATACGCGCGTGCTGCGCTTTGCCGACAACCTGCGCGGCAGCTATCTGGGCGACGAACAGACATTCATCGAGACGCCCTTCGGCCCGCAGCGGCCGCGTCTGCAGCCTTTTGCCAAAGGCCTGGTCGACCGGATCTGGTATGGCGGCGGCTCGCAGCGATCGGCAGAATGGGCTGGCAGCAACGGTCTCAATCTATTGACTGGGAACGTGATAACGGGGGAGGGAACCGACGATTTCTTCGTCGCCCAATCCAGACTGATCAATACCTACCGCGGCTCCGGAACTGAGCGCCGTATCGCACTCGGCCGAGTCATCGTGCCGTTCGACAGCGCCGATTCGGCAACGCGCCGCCGCTACCGTGATTACGCCGACGGCCGTCATGAGCGGACGCTCTCGCCGCAAGGCGAGCGGCGCACCCTGTTCGCTAGAGATATCGTCGGCACGTCGGACGAGATATTGGAACGGCTTTTTTCCGATCCGGTCCTGCCGGAGGTCAGCGAATTGAGGCTGGAACTCCCATACGAGTTCGAGCACGAGCAATATCGCCAGATTCTCCACGACTTCGTGACGTCAATCGCGCCCGAACTCGGATGGAAAGCGCAACCCGGAATTCGGGCCGATTCCTGATTTGATCGCCAACAATCGGCACAGAAAAATCGCTTTCTGAGGAACATTCATCAGTGACGAAAACGGTAGAATACTTCTTTTCGATCGGCTCGCCCTGGTCCTACATCGGCTTCGACGCCTTTACCGAACTGGCGGCGAAGAACGACGTGGTCATCACGCCATTTCTGACCACTGTGGTCGAAGAAAACGGCGGCATCTTCTCGCGCAACCGGCCGGAAATCCGCCGCGCCTACTGGACGCGGGACCTCAAACGCTGGGCGCGCGTGCGCGGCAAGCAGTTGCGGCTCGAAGACCGTCCCGAGCTCAGCGATCCCACGCCGGCGTCCCTCTTCGTGATCGCGGCCTATCTTGACGGACAGGATTGGATCGGCGTCACCCGTGCCCTGCAGCATGCTTTCTGGAGCGAGGCGAAGGATATCGGCAAGCTCGATGTGCGTGAGGCGATCGTTAACGCCGCCGGTCTAGATGGCGCCGTGCTGCGCAGACGGCAAGCCGATGACGATGTTCAGAACAAGTGGTCGGCCGATCGCGTTCGCGCGCGCGACAGCGGCGTCTTCGGCTTCCCCACCTACCACTATGACAGCGAACTCTACTGGGGACAGGACAATCTGCCCTTCCTCGAACGTCATCTCGGCGGCGACAAGCCTTAGGCGCAATCAACAGGGGCGAAGACGAATATTTTTTCACCCCGGCGAGCAAGGAAAGGCGCCTATACCTTTAATCTATTATTTTTGTAGACAATAGTTGAAGCAATCAAAGAGAGGAAAACTGATGTCAGGTTTCAAACTCGTCGGCATTGCTGGCAGCTTCAATCGTCCATCGAAGACACTGGCCCTCATCCGGCACGTCGCCGAACTTGCGAGCGATCGATACGGCTTTACGAGCAAGACTTATGATCTGCATGATGTCGGTCCGTCGCTGGGAAGCTCCTTATGGCGCAAGGACCTCGATGAGCAGGCGCGGCGCGTCATCGACGAGATCGTCCACGCCGATGCCCTGATCATCGGCTCGCCAACATACAAGGGCTCCTATCCAGGCCATTTCAAGCACCTCATCGATCTGATCGATCCTGGGGAATTGCGCGGCAAGCCGATCATCATCACGGCCACGGGTGGCGGTGACCGGCATGCGCTGATGGTCGAGCATCAGCTTCGGCCGCTATTCGGCTTCTTCATGGCCCATACGTTGCCGACTGCTGTTTACGCTTCCGATCGCGATTTTACCGACTACGCGATCTCTTCGGATGCGCTTTCGAACCGTATCGGCGAAGTGGTCGGGGAATTGGCGGCATTCTTCCCGGAGGTAAAGCCGGCACTGGCGGCGGCCGAATAGGATCGTCGTCATGGTCAGGTTTCAGAACGTATCGGCCGACGATGCGGAAAAGCCCGAAGCAGGCGAGCAGATGTGGAGCGTCTTTGAATTCGCACGGCGATATCGCCTTGCCAAGCGGGAAGAGAACCGACTGCTGATGCTCTACGGACCGACCGCATCGCTTCGCGATCTTCTTGCCAATGCGCGACGCCATTCGCTGATTTCCTGATGCAGGTTACCTGGGCGGGCGCGAACAAAAACCTGAGGCGCGCCACTCGAGTTAATTTGGTGCGACGCGCTTCAGCCGAAGAAAATCGGTTCCGGACAGGAGTTTCGCATGAAGCTTGATTTCCAATCCTGGCTGAAGCTCGCGATCGGCCGCTTTCTTGATCTAAAGCAGGCGGCTGCGCGCAAGCCCGCAAACAAGTTGCTCACTCGCGACGAAGAGCGGGACTGGTCTGCGCGCGAATACGAACTTCATTATTGGGGCGCGACGCCCGGCCTTTGGTATTAGGGAGATGGCGTGATGGCAATCGTCATTGAACCCGGAGTCGGTCGGCATCGTGGGAAAAGAGCAACGGACAGCGTAATGTCGCAATTGCGGCATGCAGCCGGAATTTGCACGATCACAAGCTCCTTCATATTCCTGTTCGCTCTGGTGATCGGGTTGATCCGATGAGCGAAGTACTTATCCTTCCTGGGCTTTTCGGCTCGGGAGAGGGACACTGGCAACGGCACTGGCTGCAAGATCAGCCGGACAGTCGTTGCGTCATCCAGGACGACTGGGATCATCCGCACGTCGACAAGTGGTTGTTTCGGCTGGAAAGCGCGCTCGAAGAGGCCGGTGAGGCCTATCTGGTCGCCCATAGTCTCGGGTGCCTGCTGGCTGCCAGGCTCGCCGGCCGGAGCGTTGCGCGCCGCGTAAAGGGAGCTTTGCTCGTCGCACCATGCGACCTGCCGATTACCGAAGCCCTGCATCCCGGACAAATCTCCTTCGGCGATATGCCGACGGCGCCTCTGCCTTTTCCGAGCATCGTCGTCGGCAGCATGGACGACGCCTATATGAGCGTCGACCGCCTGGCCCTGTTCGGCCGGCTGTGGAACGCCGAGACCCGGAATATCGGCCTTGCCGGCCACATCAACATCGCCAGCGGTTTCGGACGCTGGCGCAACGGCTACCGGCTGCTGGAGGCCTTGAAAACGCGATCGGGCGCTCGAAAGCGCTCCGTTTCCATGCCGCCGGCTTTTGCGATGTGAGTGGAAGCGCAATGTCCGACATCGTCGCCGATCTCCTGCGCCTGAGCGAAGACCCGAATGCCGACCCGAGAAGCAGGCGCCGCCAGACAATGGATCGCTTGGTGCAGGCGCTGCTTGCCATTGCCGATAGCCAATTTGGACCGGATGATGCGCAGAACCGCCATTCGATCAGCCATTTGACGGCGATCATCCGCGATATGGCCGGGCGGATCGTCGATGCCGACGATGCGACGTTTTCGGCAATCGTCAGGGAGGCCGCGATGCTGATCCGCAGCCTGGAACGGCGCAGGGCCGATGTGGCCAGGTTTACGGTGCATTGAAGGTGACTGTTATGCGGGAGCACCAGCGGGCGGCGATCCTATGGCGGCTTCAGAAGCTGGTTGCGGACGAACTTGTCGCCATACATGGGCTGACCGAGGCAGCAGGCAGTCATTGATATGGCTGCCTGCTGCCTGCCATTCGGTCAGAGCTTGCCTTTCCACGGAACGAGGAAGACCTCGAGGAAGCGGACAGCGGCCGAAAAGGTGAAGGCTGAGATCGCGATGATGGCGATCCCGACGAAGACGACGTCGGTCGCCAGAAACTGCGAGGCCGACATGATCATGAAGCCGATCCCGCGGGTGGAGGCGATCAGTTCGGCCGCAACCAGCGTGCTCCAGCCGACAGCGAGCGCGATGCGGATGCCGGTGAGGATCTCGGGCAGGGCCGAGGGCAGGACGATGTCCAGGAAGAGCTGCAGCCGGCTTGCCCCGAGCGAACGGGCGGCATTTACGCGCTCGATCGGCAACGAACGAACGCCAGCCTGAGCCGAGAGGCAGATCGGCGCGAACATCGCAAGCACGAGCAGCGTGATCTTCGACGTTTCTCCGATGCCGAGCCAGATGATCATCAGCGGCAGGTAGGAGAGGGGCGGAAGCGGCCAGTAGAATTCGATCGGCGCGTCGAGCACGCCTTTTGCCCAGCGGTTAAGTCCCATGAGCAAGCCGAGCGGAATGCCGGCGGAGATGGCGATGAGGGCGGCAACCACGATGCGGAACAGGCTCGCAGAGACATGCTCGGAAAGCGATGCCCCCGCATAACCATCGCGATAAATGACGCCGATCTGCGTCAGCACCTCGTCCGGGCGCGGCAGAAACAGATGCGGAACGAGGCCGAGCGCGGCGACGAACCACCACAGCAGCAATATGGCGAGTGCCGTGGCGACGCTGATGGCCGCCGTCGACTTCTCGCCGGCGCCGAAGCCGGCCATCTTCACCAGCTTGACTTGGCGCTCCTCGCTATGTGCGGAAATCGGCGAAGCCTGTGTTACATCGCTCATGCGACACTCCTCAAATCTTCGGTCCTGTGGAGAATGGCGCGGATGTCCTCGCGCAGCTCGGCAAATTGCGGCGAGCTCTTGATCGCCCGGGCATCACCTGTTTCGGCGAAGCGGCTGATGAAATCGAGATCGAAGCGCGCTATGACGCGCCCCGGCCGAGGTGACATGACGAGCACCTGTGTGCCCAGGAACAGGGCCTCTTCGATCGAATGCGTGATGAAGAAGACCTTCTTTGCCGTCTTGTTCCAGACGGAAACCAGCAGTTCCTGCATCTGCTCACGGGTCAGGCTGTCGAGCGCGCCGAACGGCTCGTCCATCAGCAGGATATCGGGATTGGTCGCCAGAGCCCGCGCGATGCCGACGCGCTGGCGCATGCCGCCCGACAGCTCGTAGGGACAGGCGCCGGCGAACTCGTCGAGACCGACGAGCCGGAGCAATTCCAGGGCCTGCGATTGCCGCTCTTTTCGGTTTATGCCGGCAAATTTCAGGCCGAGCGCGACATTGTCGATGACTGACTTCCAAGGTAGCAGCGAGTCCTTCTGGAAGACGACGCCGCGATCAGCACCCGGTCCTTCGACGCTGCGGCCATCGAGCGTTATCCGGCCGTCGGACAGCGGAAGAAAACCGGCAATCGCGTTGAGAAGGGTTGATTTGCCGCAGCCCGAGGCTCCGAGTGCGACGACGAAACCGCGTTCGGGAATATCGAAAGACACGCGATCGAGCGCATGAACGGCCCGCCCGTCGCGGGCGGCGAAGAAAACGCTGGCGTGGTCGACTTTCAGCATATGGGAACTCGCAAGTTAGACGCCGGCGCGGCAAGCCACGCCGGCGTCGGGGAGGATCAGTTGCTGACGCCGGCGAGTGCGTCGGCGGTGACGAAGCTTCCGTAATTGTCCAGCACGCCGGACACCTTGCCCTGTTCCTTCAGGAAGGATGCCGTGTCCTTGAGGATCTTGCCGGCGCCCGCCCTTTCTCCACCGCCGAGCCAGGCGTCCGATGCCTGGACTTCGGGAGTGAGCAGCGTCAGGTTCTTCAAGGCGGAGGCCTGCTGCTCGGGCGTTCCGCCGAGAAGTTTTGCGAGCGATTTGGCGTTGTCGCTGTCGGGACCCCAGGCGGACTTGTCCGCCGCGAAGGACGCGTAGAATTTGGTGACGACCGAGGCGAAGCCCTTGAGGAATTCCGGATTGTCGGCGGCGAATTTGGACGTTGCAACCCAGGCCGAGAAGGTCGGCGCACCCTTGTCTGCCACGTCCTTGGACGTCACGAGGACTTTGCCGTTCTTCTTGAGTTCGGTCAGCGCCGGATCCCAGACGAAGCCGCCGTCGATATCGCCGCGGTTAAAGCTTGCGACGATCTCCGGCTGGGGGATTGCAAAGACCTGGACGTCCTTTTCCGTCAGGCCCAGCGATTTGATCAGCGCCAGCAGCTGATAGTGGTCGGTCGACACGGGCGCGGCGGCAAGCTTTTTGCCCTTCAGATCATTCAGGCTTTCGATGCCGGTGCCGTTGCGGACGACGAGAGCTTCGTCGATGCCCGAGATGGAGGCGAGGTAGAAGGCCTTGACCTCCAGTCCGCGTGATACCGCAGCCGCAAACGGGCTGGAGCCGACATAGCCGACCTGGACATCGCCCGAGGCGATGGCCGCAAAAATCTCGGCTCCCGAATTGAACTTGCGGAAGTCGATCTCGTAACCGGTGGTCTTGGAAAATTCGCCATTGGCGATCGCGACCGAAGACGGCAGTGCATCGGTTTGATAGCCGACGACGACCTTTTTATCCGCCGCCTCGGCGACAACAGCCGCTGCAAGAGTTCCGACGCCGACGGCGATCGCGGCAATCAACTTTCTGAAATTCATCTCGAGCCCCTTTGTTCAGGGCCACATGCGGCCCTTGATCTCACCCTGAGAAGCGTAATGGTTGAGAATGGGCTAGCGGGAGAAATAACAAACTATATTTATAGACTATAGAGACATTTGTTTCCGCGATTCTGCCGCTTGCGCGGGTGGGGGAACGAGTGAGCGGCAAGAGCGAAGGTGACGGACCCTCAGGGAGAATGCATTGATATACGATGTTGTCGTGGTCGGTTCCGGTTTTTCGGCGATAGCCGTGACCTGCAATCTCATCGAGCAACTCCCAGCTTCGGCGACGGTTGCCGTCGTTGGCGACGACCCCGGCTTCGGCCGCGGGACGGCGTACCGGACAGAACTCTATCTCCACCGTCTCAACGTGCCTGCGGGCCGAATGAGCCTGATGCCGCATCGGCCCGACGACTTTGTCGACTGGCTGAAAAATCGCGGGCGGCGGCTGCAGTCCGGTGATTTCGCCTCGCGCAGCGATTACGGTCTTTATGTAAGGGATACGCTCGCGCAGCTGCTTCGAAGGCGCGACGGCCGCTGCCGGGTTGATTTCATCCGGGCCAAAGCTGCGGGATGCGTGGAACGTTACGCCAGCACTTTATCCTTCCATCTCGGCAATGGTGGCGAGATCGCCGGAAAGAACGTCGTGCTCTGCCTTGGCGTCGGCAACGCCAACCTGCCGGTCGAGCCAACAGGCGTGCCACTGCCGATGCGGTCGCGGATCATCGAGAACCCCTGGCGGCTCTCCTGGCTGAGACGCGTCGCATCGTCCGATACGGTTTGCATCCTTGGTTCCGGCCTGACGATGATCGATCAGGTTCTCGCGCTGCGTGCTCACGGCCATCGAGGCAGGATCGATGTGCTTTCGCGCCGCGGGCTCGCGCCGCTCGGGCACGCGAGGAGGCCGCCTTCGCCGCTGCCGATCGACGTTGCGTCACTCCCCGACACGGTCAGCGGCATATTGAAGAGCTTGCGGGAAAAGAGCGGGTTGGTCGACGACTGGCGAAGCGTGATGGATGGCCTGAGGCCTGTCACTCAGACTCTCTGGCAACGGCTTTCCGACATGGAGCGGGCTCGGTTCCTCAGGCATGCGCTTCCCTGGTGGAACATCCATCGTCACCGCGTCGCGCCTGACGTGTTCGACAGCTTCGACAAACTTGTCTCTGAAGGAACCGTGCGCTTCCATGCAGGCTTCCTGCAATCGCTCGGGGCCGAGGAGGGCAGGCTCGTTGCCGGATACAGGGTCAGGGCGACACCTGAGATCGCTGAGATCAGGCCGGATTGGCTGGTCAACTGTACGGGAATGGAGCGCGCAGGGATCAGCCATTCACCGCTTTTGAAGGAAATGCGCCGATTTCAGCTGATCGCCGCCGATCCTCTCGGTCTCGGAATCCAGGTGGATGCCGCTTCCGAGGTGATAGCCCCCTCCCGGATCTCGCCTGCCCGGCTGTTTGCCGTCGGCGCCTTGACGGCGGGGCAGTTCTGGGAAATTACCGCCGTCCCCGACATTCGGGTGCAGGCCAAGGCCGTAGTCGAAGCAATCGTTGCGCAGCGGCCGGCGCCCGAGGCATAGACTTGTCGATCCCCAGGGCCGGTTCGGTGCTTGTTGAATTGCCGGCCGCCGCCAGCTACAGTGTCTGGTACGCCATAATACGATTCTTGAATTCGACTGCCGCGGCGAGCCTTGAGCATGCGAAGTCGGTCCAACACTGAGGTGCAGAATGAGCGGTGCTTTGAAGGACGCAGCAATCAGGGTCGAGCGTCCCGCAAAGACATTGCGGGAACTGGCACTCGACAAAGTCCGCGAAGCCATCGTTAACGGGTATTTCCGTCCCGGAGATCGTCTCGTCGAGCGCGACCTCTGCGCTCAGCTCGGTGTCAGCCGGACCGTTGTGCGCGAGGTTCTGAGGCATCTAGAATCGGAAGGGCTGGTCGCCAATTTGCCGAACAAGGGGCCGATCGTTGCACAGCTCGACATCGAGGAAGCCAAGCAGATCTATGAGATCCGCGGTGCGCTCGAGGGCATGGCGGCGCGGCTATGCGCGGAACGCAGCAGCCCCGAAATCGTCGCCGCACTGGAAGAATCGCTGGCGGGCATCCGCAACAGCTACCGCGACAATGATATGGCGGCTGTGCTGGCGAACACGTCTTCCTTCTATCAGACGCTGTTCACAATGGTCGACAGGCACGTCGCCTGGGGTGTCGTCAACCTCCTAACCGTGCGCATAAACCACTTGCGGTCGATGACGATCAAGACGGAAGGGCGCGGCGTCGAGGGACCGGCGCAGATGTCGAAGATCGTCGACGCCATCCGCCGCGGCGACGGCGAGGGCGCCTATCGGGCGGCGATGGATCATGTCGCCGCCGCCAGTGCGATTGCTGAAGCAGTGTTGTCGGCGAAGAAGCCTGCCGAATAAGGCCAAGTAGTCGCCGCCGCTTCCATTGGTGCCATCAATCACCCATCATCATGCCAATCACGATTCCGGTAAGTCGGCACTGCCCCGGCTTGACATACGAGTTTGTGCGATGTGATGGTATGCCATAATAAATAATATCAAAGGGGACATTTGTCAGAGCCTGGATCGTCCTGCCTCGGGTTCGTTGCGCCCGCGGGCGGGGCATTTGCAGGCTTTGTCAGCTGACAACAGTTGACGGAAATGAAGAGACTATTCCGGCTGGCTGAAGGTGTTCCGTGGGCAGCTTGGAAATGGGGACGTGGGTTACTCGGCGATCAATGTGGTGCCGGCGGAATCAATAACGTGTTGTTTTATAATGGAATTTATAAGATCGCCCTCGATCGCGTGACGAACTTGACTCTGCGATAATATGGTATACCATAATACTAACAATCGATCGAGGTATTCAGATGGGCATTCAAATTCGCAAGACCGGACTGCAGATCGAAACGACATTGATCGAGGGCGGCAAGGCCGCGGCCGTACCGTTGAAGCTCTTTTCCGCCTATGCTGTCGTAAACAACCCCTGGGCAGGGCGCGGTTTCGTCGAAGACCTCAAGCCGGAAATCCATGCGGGCGCTCCCGTTCTCGGTGAGTTGCTCACCAAGATGATCATTGACGCCGTCGGATCCGGCGATGCCGTCGAAGCTTACGGAAAGTCCGCCGTCGTTGGTCTGGACGGCGAGATCGAGCACGCATCCGCGCTCATCCACACACTGCGCTTCGGCAACTTCTATCGCCAGGCCGTCGGCGCCAAGTCGTATCTCGCCTTCTGCAATACGCGCGGCCCTGCCAATGCGCCGATCATGATCCCTCTGATGGACAAGAACGATGAAGGCCGCCGCTCGCACTACCTGACCATTCAGACCTCGATCCCCGACGCGCCTGCTGCCGATGAGATCGTCGTGGCTCTTGGCGCTTCGGTCGGCGGGCGTCCTCATCATCGTATCGGCGATCGCTACCAGGATCTCAAGGACCTGGGGCAGGACGTTGCCAATCCTGCGGGCGTTTGAGGGAGCGGCGCTCAGATGCTGACAGCCGGATCGACCACACGCACCGCTGCAGCAACGAAGGCCGCCGGTGCCTTGTCGCGAAAGAAGACGGCAGGCGGAACGGCCTATCACGAGGCTGGTAGCGGTGAGCCGCTGGTTCTCATTCACGGTGTCGGCATGCGGCTCGAAGCCTGGACTCCGCAGATTGCATTTCTGTCGGCGGGTCACCGCGTCATCGCCGTCGACATGCCGGGACACGGCGAGAGCGCAAAGCTGCCGGCGGGCAGCCGGCTCGAGGAATTCGTCGCCTGGTTCGGCCGCTTTCTCGACGAGATGGAAATCGAAACCGCAAATGTCGCGGGGCACTCGATGGGCGCGTTGGTCTCGGGAGGGGCGGCGGCGACCTTTGGCAAGCGTATCAGCCGTGTCGCTTACCTGAACGGTGTCTATCGCCGTGACCCGGAAGCCAAGGCCGCCGTCCTCGCGCGGGCTGCGGCCATTCCGGTCACGGGTGTCGACAAGGAAGGTCCCTTGGCCCGCTGGTTCGGCGATGACGCGGACAGCACCGTTGCGCGTGAATTGACACGAGAATGGCTGAACCTCGTTGATCCCCAAGGCTATGCCGTCGCCTACGCCGCCTTTGCGGGAGGGGACGAGACCTATGCAGACGGCTGGAAGGACGTGGCTGGTCCGGCGCTGTTTCTGACGGGATCCGACGATCCGAACTCGACGCCCCTGATGGCAACGCAGATGGCGGCGCTTGCGGGCCGAGGCTACGCCCGTATCGTCGAAGGCCATCGTCACATGGTGAACCTGACCGCGCCTGAAATCGTCAATTCGCTGCTCGCCGAGTGGCTGTCGTTCGGGGAGGATGAACGATGACAATCCAGACTGTCGACCCAAGGGCCTTGCGTGATGCATTCGGCGCTTTTCCCACAGGCGTGACCGTCGTCACCGCCTGCGATGGCGACGGAAATCCGATCGGCTTCACGGCTAACTCCTTCACCTCGGTTTCCCTCAATCCGCCATTGCTGCTTGTCTGCCTCGCCAAGACGTCGCGCAATTTCGCCATCATGACCGGCGCGCAGCATTTTGCGATCAACGTGCTGTCGGAAACGCAGAAGGACGTCTCGAACACCTTCGCGCGGCCGGTCGAAGACAGGTTTGCGGCGGTCGAGTGGAGCAAGGGATCAGCTGGCTGCCCGATCTTTTCGGACGTGGCGGCCTGGTTCGAATGCGCGATGGAAGAGGTCATCGAGGCCGGCGACCACGTCATTCTGTTGGGACGCATCGAAGCTTTCGACAATAGCGGCCGCAATGGTCTCGGCTATGCTCGTGGCGGCTATTTCACGCCGACGCTCGCAAGCAAAGCGGTTTCCGCTGCAGCCGAAGGCAATATCGAACTTGCGGCCGTCGTCGAACGCCGCGGAGAGGTTCTGCTCCTCGGCGTGGACGTGCTCGCTCTGCCGAGCATTGACGCTCATGACGGCAACCCGACCGAGGCGCTGGGAAAATACCTGGAGTCGCTGACCGGGCTGAAGATCAGCATCGGCTTTCTCTACTCGGTTTACGAGGGCAAGAGCGACGGCAAGCAGCACATCGTCTACCTCGCTGTCGCAGGCGATGGGGAGCCCGCCAGCGGCCGGTTTGTGAAACCCGACGCTTTGTCGGGCGCTCAATTCAAGACCAGCTCGACCGCCGATATCGTCAACCGTTTCGCGATGGAAAGTTCTATCGGCAATTTCGGCGTCTATTTCGGTGACGAGACCGGCGGCACCGTCCACCCCATTCCGGCCAAGGGTGCAAAAGCATGAAGTTCTCCCTCTTCGTCCATATGGAACGGCTCGACGCCAGCCAGAGCCACAAGAGCCTCTACGAGGAGTTCGTCGCGCTCTGCGAGATCGCCGACAAGGGCGGCATGCATGCGATCTGGACAGGAGAACACCATGGTATGGATTTCACCATCGCCCCCAATCCGTTCGTTACCATCGCCGATCTCGCGCGCCGCACATCACGGGCGCGGCTTGGAACGGGGACGGTGATTGCTCCCTTCTGGCATCCGATCAAGCTTGCCGGCGAAGCTGCCATGACCGATATCATCTGCGACGGCAGGCTCGATATCGGCATCGCGCGCGGCGCCTATTCCTTCGAATATGAACGCCTGCTGCCGGGTCTCGATGCCTGGGGTGCCGGCCAGCGCATGCGTGAGCTCATCCCAGCGGTCAAGGGCATATGGAAGGGCGACTATGCCCATGACGGAGAGTTCTTCAAGTTCCCCGCGACTACCTCGGCGCCGAAGCCGCTGCAGCAGCCGAACCCGCCGATCTGGGTTGCGGCGCGCGATCCGAACTCGCACGAATTTGCCGTCGCAAACGGTTGCAACGTTCAGGTTACCCCGCTCTGGCAGGGCGACGACGAGGTCCAGTCATTGATGGACCGCTTCAACGATGCCTGCGCCAAGAATCCCGATGTCGAGCGGCCGAAGATCATGCTGCTGCGCCACACCTATGTCGGCTCATCGGAAGAAGACGTCGCCCAGGCCGCCCATGAACTCAGCGTATATTACAACTACTTCTTCGCCTGGTTCAAGAATGAGAAGCCGGTCACTCAAGGCCTGATCGAGCGAATTCCGGACGAGCAGATCCGAGCGAACGCGATGCTTTCGGATCAGGTCATGCGCACCAACAATGTCGTTGGTAACGCCGAGACCGTCATCGGCAGGCTGAAGGCCTATGAAGCGCTCGGCTATGACGAGTATTCTTTCTGGATCGACACCGGCATGAGTTTCGAGCGCAAGAAGGCGTCACTCGAGCGCTTCATCGCCGAGGTCATGCCGGCATTTTAGGAGTAGGACCATGCGGCGTTTCCAGCATTACATCGACGGCGAATTCTCTGATGGCGAAGCTTCCTATCCGAGCATCGATCCGGCCACCGGCGCAGCCTGGGCTAATATGCCCGAAGCGCGCGAGGGTGATGTCGACCGGGCTGTGAACGCTGCCGAGAGGGCGCTCTATGAAGGTCCCTGGGGGAAATTGACGGCAACGCAACGTGGCAAGCTGCTCTACAAGCTCGCTGACCTCGTTGCCGCCAACGCTAAGATACTCGCCGAGTTGGAGACGCGCGACACCGGCAAAATCATCCGCGAAACATCGGCGCAGATCGCCTATGTCGCCGAATACTACCGTTACTATGCCGGCATATCAGACAAGATCGAAGGCTCCTACCTGCCGATCGACAAGCCTGATATGGATGTCTGGATCCGCCGTGAGCCGATCGGCGTCGTCGCCATGGTCGTGCCGTGGAACAGTCAGCTCTTCCTGTCTGCAGTCAAGATCGGCCCGGCGCTCGCGGCCGGCTGCACCATGGTGGTCAAGGCGTCGGAAGACGGGCCGGCGCCGCTTCTCGAATTTGCGCGTCTCGTCCACGAGGCAGGCTTTCCCGCCGGCGTCGTTAACATCATCACCGGGTTCGGCGCCTCCTGCGGCGCAGCGCTCGGCCGTCACCCGAAGGTAGCGCATGTCGCTTTCACCGGCGGTCCAGAAACCGCCCGGCACGTCGTTCGCAACTCGGCCGAAAACCTCGCCTCGACCTCGCTCGAACTCGGCGGCAAGTCACCCTTCATCGTCTTTGCCGATGCCGACCTCGAAAGTGCGGCCAACGCTCAGGTCGCCGGCATCTTCGCGGCGACAGGCCAGAGCTGCGTTGCCGGATCGCGCCTCATCGTCGAACGCAGCGTGAAGGACAAATTTGTCGCCCTGCTGCGGGAGAAGGCCGAGGCGATCCGCATCGGCCCGCCGCTCGACATGGCGACCGAGGTCGGCCCGCTCGCCACCAAGCGTCAACAGGACAATATCGGCGCGCTCGTCGCAAAGTCGATCAAAAGCGGCGCCCGCCTCGTCACCGGCGGACGCAAGATCGATGGCGAAGGCTTTTACTTCGCGCCGACGATTCTGGATTGCGATCATGTCGCTTCCCCCTCGCTGGTCGAGGAATTTTTCGGGCCGGTCCTCTCCGTTGTCTCGTTTGAAACGGAAGCCGAGGCGCTGAAGCTTGCTAACGATACCCGCTATGGCCTGGCGTCGGGCGTCTTCACCCAGAACCTGACCCGGGCGCATCGGCTGATGAAGGGCATCCGCGCCGGCATCGTCTGGGTCAATACCTATCGCGCCGTATCGCCAATCGCGCCGTTCGGTGGTTTCGGCCTCTCCGGCCACGGCAGGGAAGGCGGCATGGCGGCGGCGCTCGACTATACCCGCACCAAGACGATCTGGCTCCGGACATCCGACGATCCGATCCCCGATCCCTTCGTGATGAGGTAGCGCCGATGTTCTACGAAATCCGCACCTATCGGCTGAAGAACGGCGCGGTCCCGCAATATCTCAAGGTCGTCGAGGAAGAGGGCATCGAGATCCAGAAGAGCCATCTTGGCACGCTCGTCGGCTACTTCTTTTCGGAAATCGGGACGATCAACGAGATCGTCCACATCTGGGCCTTTGCGAGCCTCGACGACCGGGAGGCGAGACGCCAGCGGCTGCTGGCCGATCCCCGATGGCAGGCCTTCCTGCCCAAGATCCGCGACCTGATCGAGGTCGCAGAAAACAAGATTATGAAGCCAGCAAGCTTTTCTCCCCGGAGCGAGGCGCACTGACGGCATAAGGCATACCCGCAGGACAAACCAGAACAAGGATAAGGGAACATGAAAACAACATTTGCTTTCGCGGCCGTCGCCGCCTTCGTGGCGGTGTCCGCACCGGTCAAGGCTGACAACCTCGTCTTCTCGAGCTGGGGAGGAACGACCCAGGACGCGCAGAAGGCTGCATGGGCGAGCCCCTTCACCGAGAAGACCGGCATCACCGTCGTGCAGGACGGGCCGACCGATTACGGCAAGCTCAAGGCCATGGTCGAGGCCGGCGAAGTCAACTGGGACGTCGTCGACGTCGAAGGCGATTATGCCGCCCAGGCCGGCAAGAACGGCCAGCTAGAGAAGCTCGATTTCTCCATCATCGACAAATCCAAGCTCGATCCGCGCTTCGTCACCGATTATTCGGTCGGCAGCTTCTATTATTCCTTCGTCATCGGCTGCAATGCCGATGCCGTCAGCGCCTGCCCGAAGACATGGGCCGACCTGTTCGACACGGCGAAGTTTCCGGGAAAACGCACCTTCTACAAGTGGTCGGCTCCCGGCGTGATCGAAGCGGCGCTGCTTGCCGACGGCGTTTCGGCCGACAAGCTCTATCCGCTCGATCTCGACCGCGCCTTCAAGAAGCTCGATACGATCAAGTCCGACATCATCTGGTGGTCGGGCGGCGCCCAGTCGCAGCAGCTCCTGGCCTCCGCCGAGGCGCCCTTCGGCAGTGTCTGGAACGGCCGTATGACGGCGCTTGCGGCGACCGGCATCAAGGTGGAGACGTCCTGGGAGCAGAACATCACCGCTGCGGATGCGCTCGTTGTGCCGAAGGGCGCGCCGAATGCCGAGGCTGCGATGAAGTTCATTGCGCTGGCAACCTCGGCCGAACCGCAGGCCGCTCTGGCAAAAGCCACCGGCTATGCGCCGATCAATATTGACTCGGCCAAGCTGATGGACCCTGAAACGGCCAAGACCCTGCCGGACCAGCAGACAGCAAGCCAGGTGAATGCCGATATGAACTATTGGGCCGACAACCGCGATGCCATCGGCGAGAAGTGGTACGCCTGGCAGGCAAAATAGGCTGAGACTCCATTGAACAGGTACGGCGAAATTTTCGCCGTACCTCACGCAGCGGTACTCCCTTTCGGACGACGTCTGTGGAACTGACGGGTGGGAAGGACTGTCATGTCGACATATAGCGATGCCTCTGGCGCAATCATGCCTCTGCAAAAGGCGCGCAGGGCAACAGGTTTTGGCGGGGTGGTTCCGGCTCTGGCCTTCGTGGCGATCTTTTTCGTCGTGCCGGTTGTGGTCTTGCTGCTGCGAAGCGTATTGGAACCTGTTCCCGGGCTTGGAAACTATGCGCAGCTGATCGGGTCGGCGACCTATTTCAAGATTTTCGTCAATACCTTCATCGTCTCGGGTTTCGTCACGGTCATATCGCTGCTGATCGGATTTCCCGTCGCCTGGGCGCTGGCGATCATGCCCGGTCGGGTGACCTCGGTGATCTTTGCGATCCTGCTCCTGTCGATGTGGACCAATCTGCTGGCCCGCACCTATGCCTGGATGGTCCTGCTGCAGCGGACCGGGCTGATCAACAAGATGCTGATGGCAATGGGCCTGATTGACCAGCCGCTCGCACTTGTCAACAATCTCACGGGCGTGACGATCGGCATGACCTATATCATGCTGCCCTTCATCATCCTGCCGCTCTGCGGCGTGATCAAGAAGATCGATCCGTCGATCCTGCAGGCGGCCGCCCTTTGCGGCGCCAATCGCTGGCAGTGCCTGACGCGTGTTCTCCTGCCCCTGGCAATGCCCGGCATGGCCGCCGGCGCCCTCATGGTCTTCGTCATGTCGCTCGGCTATTTCGTCACGCCGTCGCTTCTCGGCGGCACTGCCAATATGATGCTCGCGGAGCTGATCGCGCAGTTCGTACAGTCCCTGGTCAACTGGGGGATGGGCGGTGCCGCGGCCCTGGTTCTGCTGGTGGTGACCTTGTCGCTTTATGCTGTGCAGTTGCGCTTCTTCGGCAGCCAGAATCCGGGAGGACGTTGAGATGCTGCTCAATCTCGACCGTCTCGGTTGGTGGAAATACGTGCTCCTGGCGATCACGCTTCTGACCGCCGCCTTTCTGTTGCTGCCGATCGTGTTCATCGCAGCGCTCTCCTTCGGCTCCTCGCAGTGGCTGATCTTTCCGCCGCCCGGGTGGACGTTCCAATGGTACAGCGAACTCTTTGCCGATCCGCGCTGGTTGGGATCGGCCTGGACGAGCTTGAAGATTGCGGTCATCGTGACGATCCTGTCGGTGCTGCTTGGGCTCGTGACGTCCTTCGGGCTGGTGCGCGGTTCGTTCCTGTTCCGCGATGCGCTGAAGGCGTTGTTCCTCACACCGATGATCCTTCCGGTCGTCGTTCTCGCGGTCGCTCTTTACGCCTTTTTCTTGAAAATCGGCCTTGGCGGGACTTTGGCGGGTTTTGTCATTTCGCACCTCGTGCTGGCGCTGCCCTTCTCGATCCTGTCCATATCGAGTGCGCTTGAAGGTTTCGACAAATCCATCGAGGACGCGGCGGTGCTCTGCGGCGCTTCGCCCCTGGAAGCAAAAATCAGGGTTACGCTTCCCGCGATCAGCCATGGGCTCTTTTCGGCTGCCGTCTTCTCTTTTCTGACATCCTGGGACGAGGTCGTGGTGGCGATCTTCATGTCAAGTCCGACCCTGCAGACGCTGCCCGTGAAAGTATGGGCGACGCTGCGGCAGGATCTGACACCCGTCGTCGCAGCAGCCTCGACTCTTCTCATCCTCTTGACGATCATCCTGATGGCGCTGGTTGCCGTCGTGCGTAAGGTACTGAAACAATGAACCAACCATTCCTTCAGATCCGCGGTATACGCAAGGAATACGGCCCTGTCGTCGCCGTGCACGACGTCAATCTCGATGTCCGGCGTGGCGAGTTCCTGACCTTTCTCGGGCCGTCCGGCTCCGGCAAGAGCACGACGCTCTACATTCTCGCCGGCTTTGAGAACCCGACGAAAGGCGACATTACGCTGGAGGGCAGAACCCTGCTCGCCACCCCGTCGCACAAGCGCAATATCGGCATGGTGTTCCAGCGCTATACGCTGTTTCCGCATCTGACCGTGGGCGAAAACATCGCTTTTCCGCTGAAGGTCCGGCGCAAGTCCAGGGCCGAGATCGACTTGAAGGTGAAGGAGATGCTGCGCCTCGTGAGGCTCGAAGGTTTCGAGGATCGCAAGCCCGCGCAAATGTCCGGCGGCCAGCAGCAGCGTGTCGCCCTTGCTAGGGCGCTTGCTTATGATCCGCCGGTGCTGCTGATGGACGAGCCGCTCTCGGCGCTCGACAAGAAGCTGCGGGAGGAAATCCAGCATGAGATCCGCCGCATCCACCAGCAGACGGAAGTGACGATCCTTTATGTCACGCACGACCAGGAGGAGGCGCTGCGGCTGTCCGACCGCATTGCGGTCTTTTCGAAGGGCGTCATCGACCAGATCGGAACCGGACCCGAACTTTATGCCAATCCCAAGACCCGCTTCGTAGCCGAGTTCATCGGCGACAGCGACTTCATTTCATGCGACCTGGTGTCTTCCTGCGATGGACAAGCAACGATCGCGCTCGGAGGCGGAACCATCTTCAACCAAATTCCGGTGCATGGAAAAGGGATCTCCGGCGCAAGGGCGGCGCTGATGCTGCGGCCGGAGCGCATACGGTTGTCGCGGGCGAGAGCTGCCGGCGCGGGTCTTGCCGCGACGGTCAGCGATATTACCTTTCTCGGCAACAACATCCATGTCTCCACAGAGACGGCGACAGGCGAGGCGCTTTCGGTTCGCTTGCCTTTCGGTCATGAGGCTATTGCCGGGCTCAATCGCGGAGATATAGTCCATCTGGATTTTGATCCAGGTGCCGCTCACGTATTCTGCTGAAAGTTGTCCCATGAAGCTGAATGATCCCTCACTGTTCCGTCAAGCCTGCCCCATCGGCGATCGCTGGGTCGAAGCGGAAGGTCGACGGGCGGCCACGGTCCGCAATCCGGCGACAGGTGAGGTGCTGGGTGCGGTCCCTGACCTCGGTGCGGCGGAAACGGAAGACGCTATCCGGGCCGCCGTGGTCGCGCAGAAGCTTTGGGCGAAGAAGACCGCCGGCGAGCGCGCCGCCGTTCTCAAGACCTGGCATCGCCTGATGATCGAAAACCGCGACGATCTGGCGATGATCCTGACGCTGGAGCAGGGAAAGCCGCTCGCCGAAGCCAAAGGTGAAATCACCTATGGTGCGAGCTTCATCGAATGGTTTGCCGAAGAGGCAAGACGCATCAACGGTGAGACCATACCGGGTCATCAGCCGGACAAGCGCATCCTCGTCCTGCGCCAGCCGGCCGGCGTCGTCGCAGCGATCACGCCCTGGAACTTTCCGAACGCGATGATCACCCGCAAGATCGGCCCGGCGCTTGCCGCTGGCTGCGCCGTCGTTCTCAAACCGGCGCTGCAGACGCCATTCTCCGCGGTCGCCATCGCCGTTCTTGCAGAACGTGCCGGCCTGCCGGCGGGGCTTCTCAATATTATCACGGGTGACGCGGCCGCAATCGGCGGGGCGATGACCGCAAGCAGAGACGTCCGGGTTCTGACATTCACCGGCTCCACCCGGACGGGCGAGCTGCTTTACCGCCAATGCGCGCCGACGATCAAGAAACTCGGCCTCGAGCTCGGCGGCAACGCGCCGTTCATCGTGTTCGACGACGCCGATCTCGATGCGGCGGTCGAAGGCGCGATCATCGCCAAGTTCCGCAACAACGGCCAGACCTGCGTCTGCGCCAACCGGCTCTATGTCCAGGACGGCGTCTACGAGGCATTTGCCGACAAGCTCGCCGCGGCCGTTTCGGCATTGAAAGTCGGCAATGGCCTGGAGCGTGACGTCGTGCTTGGCCCCTCATCGACGACAACGCCGTCGCCAAGGTCGAGAGCCATATTCAGGACGCCGTTGCAAAGGGCGCGGGCGTCATTTCGGGCGGCAAGCGCCATGCGCTTGGCGGTCACTTCTTCGAACCGACGATCCTGCGCGATGTCGATGCCGGCATGCAGGTCGCGCGCGAGGAGACCTTCGGGCCGCTTGCCCCGCTTTTCCGTTTCCGCGACGAAGAGGACGTTATCGAACAGGCAAACGACACCGAGTTCGGCCTTGCCTCCTATTTTTACGCGCGCGACCTGTCGCGGGTCTTCCGCGTCGCCGAAGCGCTCGAATATGGGATGGTCGGCGTCAATACCGGCCTCGTCTCGACGGCGGAAGCGCCGTTCGGCGGCGTCAAGATGTCGGGCTTGGGCCGCGAAGGGTCGAGGCACGGGTTGGACGAATATACCGAACTTAAATATGTCTGCCTGGGCGGCATTGCCTGAGCTTGGTCGGCGCTTGCGCTTTGCCGCAAAAGAAGACCGGCAGGACCCTTGGGCCTCGTTGATACTTCGGCCGTTTCGGAAGTCGATCACGAACCGCTCCCTGTCATTGGCCGGAGATGCGTTGCCGCAGCTGAGAGCTTGAAGAGCCGAATGGATTCAGGATGCCGGCTTTGCTTCTGTTTCGGCAAGGCGATGGGCGATGCGATCGGCATTGGCCATGATCGTCATCGTGATATATTTCGATGACAGATCCGGGATAATCGAGCCGTCGACGATGTGGAGACCGCGATGGAAATTCAACTCGCCGTCCGCAGAGGTGCCGAACGGGCCGGAGGCGCCCATCGGTAAGGTGCCGGCGAAATGCGCGTCGACACCCGGCTCCGCCAGCGAAGAGCCCGGAAGCGGAATGAGTCCCAACCGTTTCCATTCACGCCGAAGCGCTCTTTTCAAAGCTTCGGCAAGAATATCAAAGCCTTCCGCGAAGCCGCCATGAATGGTCAAACTCTTTTCCGCCGCAGCATCTCGGTGGATGTAGCTGCGGCTTTGATCGCCAGGATAATAAATGGTGGCGACAAGGAGACTTCCGGCGATCCTCTCGAACGCGGCGCGCCCCGCATTACGGCCGAGCGGCATCCTGTTGATGAAGTTTTGTGCGGGCAAGGAGCCCACTTCATAAATCGCTCCCGTCACATAATCGGATATGCCGTCACCGTAGCGCAAGGATAATCCGAGCTGCGCCAGGCTGTGCGTCGGTGTTGACGAACGCAACAACCTTTGCGGGGAAAGCAGGGGAATGGCCAGCGTGGGACTATTCAAGAGACGGAGTCCCTGTTCCTCAATCGGCAGGTGGTCCGCCAGCAGGGCGGCCGTTCCGAGTACCCCTGCGGCAAGAATGATCCTTGGAGCGAAAAATGACGATCCATCTGCCGTTCTCACTGTCCAGCCCGGATTATGTGTCAGCGAAACGGCCCGCATGTTGTCGAGCAGACGAAAATGCGGGGATTTCCGCAACGAAAGCAGGTCCTGTCTGCTGTTATATATTGCCCCGTTCGGGCAACCATAGAGACAGTCACTGCCGAGGTCGCATGCCGCTCGTCCCGGCCTCGATTCCGAAAGTATGGCATTCACGGCGGGAAAAAGCCGAAACGATCCGTTTGCTGGCTTTGCGACCCTGTGCCTATGAAGAACATAGGCAGCCGTCGCCCCAAGCGGCAGGACGGACTCGCCCTCCGCACTCCTCTTAAAATCGGCATTCCTGCTGATCCCGATGCGTTCGGATATGCGCTCGTAGGATTTTTGAAGAGAAGCGATGTCTATGGGCCAATTCGCAATGTCGTCAGCGTCGAGGTAGCTAATCTGCGCACCCCAAATATTGGAGAGGCCGCCACGAGCGAGGCTGCCAATTGGCATGAATCCAACGCCACCTATGCCGGACTCGCCCTGGAACCGTTCGAGAATTCCACGCGACACCGGCGTCTGCAGTTTTGGCGAGCTGCCATCGTCTGCCCGCAGCGATTCTAGGTCGCCTCCCAGGACACGCACGCTGCGGCTTTCATCCCGCGACCCGACATCATTGCCTGCATCCAGCATCAGGACGCGGCGGCCGGCCGCTATGAGGGGGAACGCGGCGGAAACACCTGCAGGCCCGCTGCCGATGATGATGAAGTCGGCATCCGGCCCATTCATCGATATCTCCCGGCGAGGAGGGCGCGGAGAGGAAGGAGCAAGACGTCGCCTGATATCGTCAGGATTGCGTTGAAAAGCCCGGCCTTCTTGTCTCGCTGCCTTTCCGGTTCAATCGCGAGATCGGCGAGGTAGAGGGCTCTTGCGAGGCGATGCTGCGTTCGATTGGCCGGTGGTTCAAACAGCGCCAGCAGACGCGGATGCTTGATCAGCGCCGGTGAGAGACCGAGCGGCGCCAGTCCTTCACGGCGGAGCCCTTCGGAGAGGCGTTGCAATTGCATTTCGGTGGGCGCGGAGCCGAGATATTGCAGCAGAGCCTTGGCCTCACTTTGCGACGGCTCGCCACTTTTCTGGCCGAGCTCCGCCGATAGCATCACCAGTGGGTCAGCCAGGTGCAACTTCAGCAGCCTGAGGCTCTCACCACTTTCCATAGGGGTGGCTCCCGCGAGCCCCAGGACGCGCTCCGGATCGACCGTCGGGATCAGCGGCAGAAGCTTCGTCATCCGGCAGGCGAGCAAGGCGGCAGTGAGGGGGATCGGTATGAAATGCAGGTTCCCTTTGCCCTGGCTGCGGCGAAGAATGCGCAGCCAGGCGGCAAAGCTTATCGGTCTCTCCTGGGCGAGCACGAATGCCCGCGGCGGCTGGCTTTCGTCCGTCGCAAGCGTCAACAGGCCTGCGGCCACTTCGTCGAGATGAATGGGCTGAACCTTTCGGCTAAGCCCTATCATCGGCAGCAGCGGACTTAGGGCGGATAATTTCGCCATCAGACCGTACATTGCTGTGCGCGGCCCGCCGTACACAAGCCCTATTCGCGCGATCCGAACGATCGGTGCCGCGGCGCTGGCCGCCAGATGCTGTTCGATCCTGAATTTGGTGCGGCCGTAGACGTTCAGCGCTTCCGGTCTGGATGACGTGGAGGAGGCAAAGACGAAGCGTGATACTCCGGCTGCCTTTGCCGCTTCCGCCAATTTCACCGTGCCCGAGATATTGATATTGCTTTCCTCGGCCGCCTCCGGCTCGGTGGCCCAGGAATGCGCGAGATGAACGACTGCGGCAGCCCCTTCCAGATCGGAGGCGGCGGGCTCGTCGCCGATGCGCCACTTTGCTTCGGAGCGTCGGCCGAACTCAACCACGTCGAAGCCGCGCTCACGCGCTAACGCTGCAAGTCTTGCGCCGATATAGCCGGTCGATCCGGTGATGATGAGACGCGGTGCCATTCACGCCCCCTATTGTGCAAAAGCGATACGCGCGCCGCTCCAGTCAAAACGAAACTCGATTTCCTTGAGCTGCGACAGGGCCTGCCGGACTTTGGCGTGGCGGTCTTTTGGGCAATAGAGAACGAGGAAGCCGCCTCCGCCGGCACCCGCGAGCTTGCCGCCGATCGCGCCGGCAGCGCGTGCCGCCTCGTAAAACTCGTCGATCGCGCTGTTGGTGATTTTCGAGGTCAGCGATCTTTTCATCATCCATCCGCGATGCAGCGCTTCGCCGAAGGCGCTAAGGTCCCCGGCCATCAGGATGTCGCGCATCTCGTAGCTCAACTGCACCATGCGCTCGACGGTCCGGAACTTTTCCTCGTCCGTCTCCATCGCTTGCACCTGTGTCGACAGCACCGAACGCGTATCGCGCTGGTTGCCGGTGAAAAACAGAAGGATGTTGCTCTCGAGCTCAGCCATCTTTTCGGAGCTGAGGACGACGGGTTGTACGTTCACGCTGCCGTTGGAATTGAATTCGATGAAATTCAGGCCACCATGGGCGGCAGCGTACTGGTCCTGTTTGCCGATCGGCTCCTTCAGGATGTCAATCTCGAGTTTGCAGGCTTCTTCCGCCAACTGGTCCTTTGAGGCAAAGCGTGAGCTGTGGGCGTAGAGCGCGTTGATCAGCGCCACGGAAAAGGAGCTGGATGATCCAAGACCGGTCCCGGAGGGAATGTCAGCAACGGAGGCGACTTCGATGCCAGGCTCGACCCTGTGCATGCGCAAGGCCTCGCGCAGCAGCGGATGCGCGATTTCTTCAAGTGTGTCGGCAAGCTCGGTGCGTGTATATTTAAGATGGTATTTGTTTTCATTGAAGTAGTTGTGCACGATAACGAAGCTGTACTTGGCTATCGCGCAGGACAGTACCGCCCCAGCCTGACGACGGTAATAGGACGCTATATCAGAGCCGCCGCCGGCAAAACTGACCCGAAAAGGTGCGGATGAAACGATCAAAGGATTGCCCCCTCGAGATTGATGATAATATCGGCCGACCGGCGCTGCAGATCGATCCTCGGCCACTCATCCTGAATTCGTGACTGCCAGAGTCCTTCGGCGGCAACCGGCGTGAGGCCTTTCCAGGCGTAGAAGGTGTGAAAGCGGTTCAGCAGGGTCTGCTGTGACGCTTCGACGAAAACGGCCATATCGACCTCCTCGCGGATCGACGCGTGCCCGGCAAAGATGCCGTCCAGCAGGATGACCTCGGCATCTCGCGCGTCATAGGTGGTAGTAACCCTGAACTGGCCACGGCTTGCCGCGTTATAACCGGGCGCTTCGACCTGACCGGATCGGCGCAGCATGCTGACGATTTCGGGATAGAGCTCGACCCTGCTGCGCTCTTCCGCGCTCATATCCGGGCTGCGATGTTCGAGCGGCAGTATCCAGCGGTCGAGTTCCAGCCTCAGCACCCGGCGCCTTGTTTCCGAAAGTATGCGTTGGACGGCATGCGCAAACGTACTTTTCCCGGAGCGGGAACGGCCGCATATGCTTACGAGCAGCGGACCTGCTGTTTGTGAAAGCCGTTCCTCGATCACTCCTGATAGAGCTTTCCCGATGTCCTGATATTGGCATTGAAAGCGAACGGCGTCATAGACCGTGTCGAAGATGAGATCGGCGTGCGGAATAGCTGTTTCGGCAGCGGGATAGCTCTTTTCGTCCCGTAGGCCATAACCGGTCCGGACGCCATAGGCCCAGATGCCCGCCTTGCGGCCCGCGCCTATGTCGCGCAGGCTGTCGCCGATGATGACGGATTTCGCCCCTTCAATAGGCAGTTCCGCCATGGCTTGACGGATCATCAGATCTCCAGGTTTCCGGCAGGCGCAGTCGATCTTGAGCGCTGCGACTTCGTTCGGAAATCCCCTGTCGGGGTGGTGGGGACAAAAATAGATACGGTCCAGGACGCCGCCCTCTTCGGCGAGCTCGGCCTCCAGGCGGCCAAGCACATGATCCAGTCCTGTTTCATCCAGCATGCCTTTGGCGACTTGCGGTCTGTTTGTTACAGCCACCGTAAGGAAGCCGGCCTCGCGGGCGAGCCGCACCGCTTGGCCGGCTCGGCTCACCAGCTTCACTTGGTCGGGATGTGTGACCCCATGGCCGCCGACGTCTTCGTTGAGCACGCCGTCGCAATCGAAAAAAACAGCAGGTCTTCGAACCGACAGATGGACGGCATGAACCCGTTCATGCCGAATATCCTCGGCCGCGGCGGCATGTCGGCTCGGAGATCCGGTGTCCTTCATATATTCCGGTGTATCATAAATCGCGACCGGTATGGACCGCTCGAGGAGACCGGGGATCACATCATGAATCATGTCGGCCGGCTGCCCCGGCAGGAGAGTCTCGAAAAACTGGCCGCAAGCCACGTACAAACCGGCCGGCACGAGATTGCGCCAATCCGCCTCACGCGGCGCCTTGCGGGGCAACAGGCGCTGGAGATAGCCGTTCTTCTGAACAACGATGTCTGATGTGCGGGGATGATCGTTGGGATGAGCGATGATCGTAAGCGCAGCGGGAAATTGCCGACGATGGCTGGCAAGCGCCGACAGATCGATATCAAAAAGCATGTCGCCGTAGACGATAAGGACGTCATCGGCGATCGTCTCCAAAGTCGTCAAGCAACCGGCCGTACCGAGCGGAGACTTCTCAACGAACACTTCGATTGTAACGCCAAGTTTTTCAGCTTCCGGGCCGAGGGCAGGCTCGAGCTGGCTGCCCAGATGGCCGCCAAGCACACGCACATGCTGAATGCCTTCGCGGGCGAGTACACGAATCTGCCTGACGATGATTGGCACGCCCTCGAGCGGCAGAAGGGCCTTCGGAATGACATCGCCCGTCATGCTGTGCGCGCGTGTTCCGAGGCCGCCGGCAATGATGATTGCCTCGCGGATGGCGTTTTCAGAACCCATTCGCGAGGATCCGCTCGACGGCGAGTTCAACAGCCTCGGTCGACTTTCGCTTCGGCGTCCAGCCCAGAGCGACAAGTCGGCTTATGTCGTAGCTGAAGCGCGGCACATCGCCCAGCCAGCCGCGGTCTTCGCTTCCATATTCGATAGCGGCTCCGGATGCGACCTTGGAGACCACGATCTCGGCGATATCCCGGACAGATGTTTCGCCGATGCCGCTGGCATGAAAAACCTCATAGGCACCGGGCGCCTTGTCCCAGGCGAGAAGAATCGCGTCCACCAGATCGCCCACATAAAGATAGGGCTTTGTCTGCATGCCGTTGCCGAGCACCTGGAGCCGTGTCGGATCAGCCTTCAGCCTGTTGATGAAGTCATAGATGGCCCCGTGCGTGGAGCGTTCCCCGACGACATTGGGAAAGCGCAGCACGAGCGTCTTGATGCCAAATGACAGCGCATAGACGGACAAATAGGCTTCGGCGGCAAGCTTGCTGGCGCCATACAGCGAAATCGGCCGCATGGGGCCGTGACTTTCGTGAATGTTTCCTTCGGCTTCACCGAATACGGCGGAGGTGCTGGCGAAAAAAAGCTTGCCGATGTCATGCTTGCGCATGATGGCGAGCAGCGTCGTCGTCGTCAGCTGGTTCAGCTGCAGGTCAAGCTCCGCATTGGCATTGCCTGCGGCAATATCGGAATTGGCGGCCAGATGGAAAACGGCGTCGGGTCGGTCCGTCCCAATGAGTCGATCCATGCCTTCCCGATCGAGCATATCCAGCTGATGGAAGCGAAAATCCGGGCGAATCATCAGATGGTCGATGTTCCGCATCCGGCCAAGATGAAGATTGTCGATCGCGGTTACCCGATAGCCCAATTCCAAAAGGCGATCGCAGAGATGGCTGCCGATAAATCCGGCCCCTCCCGTTACCAAGGCATGCATGACGGCAGCTCCATATGATCTGTTAAGGCTCTTCAGAGCGCTTTGATCTTTCCCGAATGAGGACGCGATAGGACGAATACACCACCGGCCAAGCCGATCACAAGCTGCAACAGGCCGAAAACCACCGACAGCGTCGCAGCGTCCGTCGTGCCGATGCCGAACACAGCAAGTGAAAGGATCATGCCGCCTTCGCGCAGACCCCATCCTCCCACGGAAATCGGAAGCATGGCGATCAAAAGCACCGGCGGGAAAGCGGCTGCGGCCTGACCCCAATCGAGCGGGAGGCCAAGACCGAGAACGAGGATCTCAAGCGAGACGACACTTAACCCGTGAATGACGAGGGTCAACAGGAATACCCCGAGCATTCTTCGGTGGGTGAGAAAAGCTGCCAGCGCCTCGTTCAGCGCGTGCAGCTTTGCCGGCACAAACCGCACGAAAAATTGCCGGCGCCAGCTGAAGACCAGGGCCGATGCGATCGCTCCCGCGACGCCGAGAGCCGTGAGTTCGACGAGATAGGGGATCGGGAAGTCATGCCCGTAAAAGCCGCGCATGATGATTAGTCCGATCAGCGCAACCACCGCCAGTCCGAAAAGCGTGAGGATCCGGTCCAGAACGACGCCTAGCGTCGCTTCCGTTATCGTCAGGCCATATTTGATGGCGCCGAATATCCGGGCGGCATCGCCTGGAATGGGACTTGGAAGAGCTTGATTGTAAAAGAGGCTCTGCATGAAGAGTTTCATGGCGCCTCTCAGTTTCAGTCTTTGCCCTATCATTTCCGACAGAAGGCACCACCGCCACGCCGAAAGCAGGGCCTGCAACAGAAGCAGGAAGACGCTGAGCCAGATGGTCGTCGCCGACAGAGTCCGGACCGCAGCCCACCCTTCTGCGAAATCGACGCCAAGTGCGATCCAGATAACGAGGCCAAGCGCGACGGCCACTTTGAGGACCGGTATAGCGATTCGAAGCAAGGCGCGGAGGGACGGGGCAGTCACGATGCCCGATCCGCGTCAAAGCGGTAGAGCTTCCAGCCGAACCGATCCGTCAATATCAAAGAGGAGCGAGGCATCATGCGGGCTATGACGCTGTTGGCCATCACTATTTTGTCCTCTCCAATGCGTTCGGCGAGGAACGCGCTATCGGCATCGGGGGGAACGATGAAGTAGGCTATATGATTGTCCTTGATGAAAGCATCGATATCCGAACCCGGCGCAGGCAGCACGTAGCGCGGTAATTGCCAGCCGCCGTCGCGGCCGTCGTTATAAGCCGTGGACAATAATGTATTGGCCGTATCGAAAGGTTGAAAGACGGTTCGCAGGTCGTGATCTGCGATATAGCGGTACATCAAATATGCTTCGCGATGGCTCTCCATATATTTATCGACGCTGATCATCCCAAGCACGACGTGGAGGTCTTTCGTCCTGGCCGGGTCGATGTCGCTACCGCCCATTCGATGCCAGTGGAAAATCCAGAGCCCCCGGCCAGCAAGACTATTATCACCGGGCTGGCGACCCTGCATGCCGGCGAGGAAGCCATTTTCGCAAGTGGAGCCATCCGCGGCAGGACCTGTCGGTCAAGCCATTTATCCAGCCTTTCGCGAACCAGAGAGGCTCCGATAAAACCAGTCGAAAAGAAAAGCAAATAGGCTGGCGTTGCCCACCTGATGTGATTGAACATGACAGTGTACCATATCACGAACATCGCAAAGACGATGGCGGCGAGAAATGCGATGCGCCGGAAAGCCACCGTCAGACCGGCCAATATTAAAGCGAGAGCGGCGAAAGCATTCGGCTTGTTCTCGAGAAACCAGTCGTAAAGAATATAGAGAAAGTCCTGCCAACCCTGCAGAGTGGCAAGATTTGTCACAAAGTGTCGGTTGGCGGGATCGAAGGCCCTGCCCAGTTCGAGCATGTAATCGGCCATCCAAGCATCGCTGAGGCCTGGGTGACCGAACATGAAGGGATAGATCGGATTGCCGAGTACGACCAGGTTTTTCGCATACCAATAGCCGGCGATTACGAGAAATGCGCAAAGGCATGGCAGAAGGAGCGGCAGGGATAGCCTCCCCTTGAGAAGCATCGGTATCAATATCAGCCCTATGAGGACGACCATTTGCAGTTCGGTATATTTCCCTCCGACCGCTCCTCCTAACACGAGCGCGCAATGAAAGAGCTCCGCCGGCCGCCGAGTTTCGAAATAACGCCACAGGAAAAGCACGGCTGCGACGGAGAAACACGACCGGGCCAGATCCGTCATCGGTTCGCCGACACTGCCCCTGAAGAAGGGGATGCTGAGGATCAGAGCGGCCACCAGAAAAAAGCCGCATGCGCGCCAACGACTGGCGCAGCTTGAAAGCAGGAACAGAAATCCGAAGAAAATCGCAATATTCATGACCGCCGCGCCGGTCCAGTGACCGCTGACCATCATGACGAGAGCAAACAGCAGATTGAAGAAGAGCGGAATATTGCCGTAGAAGGGATGGTCGATCTGCGGTGACACAAAGCCGGCGTGATCGATGATGCTGTTCGCCAGAGGGATATGGAAAACCCACACGTCGGCAATAGCTGACGGGAATTGTGCCAGCACACTCCACACATAACCAAGTATGAGGCATGTGAGGGCTGCAAGCGCTGGAAGCGGATTTCCGTTTTTCACCTCTGCGGCGATTTTGCCAAGCAGCGAGGCCAGGTCGCGAAGAACGGCGACGAGATCGCGCCGCCGCCAGATCATCGAGACAGCCACTATGGGAAGAACGATTTCCCATCTCAATCCATGAAACGCGCCAAGAATAGTGGCCGCGCCGCCGGCGATCGCCAGGGCCGGCAAAATACCGCTGAACAGAAAATCGGTGCCGTCTCGGAAAGGCTGATCGCAACGTCGGTTGAGCCAGGCCACGATGCCTTTGTCGATCACGAGGCCCCATAATATTATGGAAACAACCGCGAACCAGCCTACGATCATGATAGCCCTTTCGTCGCTGTTATCCCGCGAGAGGCGGCGCAGGCTTTTTGACGGGCAGCATGACCCCGAGCGCACGTATCATGAGCCCGGATATAAATATCTGGAACGCCGTGATGATGAGCCACAACCCGAAGACGGCCCAGTTGGTCTCGATGCCGATCTCAGGCAGCACGTATCCGTTCCCGACATAGGAATCGAAGAGCGGAACCGCCAGCAAGACGCCTGCCAGAACGGCGACAACAGATCCCCATATTGTTGCATTGTAGGGAAGGAGCCCCTCGAGGCGAGGCTGTACATGTCCCGAATAGTCAAAAATGACGCGACCGATGGCTGCTGAAACTAGCATTGATTGACCCAGGACGGCCAGAGCCATCGCGAACAGCATGGCATTCGACGAGAATCGTACGCCTGCTACGGACATAGGTCCGGCGAGCAGCGGCAACATCATGATCAAGCCGAGGGTGAGAAGCAGAAGGCCCGGCCAAATCAAAAAGAAATCGAACCCGTAGACAAACATCGCCTGCAGATTGCGCCAGCCCGCGCGCCAGGGTTCCATCCAGCCTCGGCGCTTCATATGGCTGAGCCGGCCTTCCGGATCCTTCAGGAAATGAATCGGCACCTCGGTCGTCGCAAGCTCCATATGGACTGACTTCAGCACCATTTCAGACGCGTATTCCCAGCCTTGCGAGCGGAGATCCATGCGCAGCAGCGCATCGACGCTGATGCCGCGCATGCCACAATGGATATCGGAAAAGCGGCTGCCGAACATGCGATTGAGAATCCACGTCGTCAGCGGCGTGCCGAAATAGCGATGCAGCGGCGGCATCGCATTATCCTCGATCGAGCCCTTGAACCGCGAGCCCATGACGAATTCAGATCCCTTCCGGAAGGCCTCGATGAAGGGTGCTATCTGGCGAAAATCATAGGTGCAGTCCGCATCGCCCATGATGATGAATTTGCCCCGGACGAAGGGAATGGCGTCGATATAGGCTCTGCCCAAGCCGCGCTTCGGCGTCCGCAACACGCGCGCGCCCCTCTCACGCGCGATTTCGGGGGTGCGATCGGTCGAACTGTCGACAATAAGGATTTCGACCGCTGCACCACTTGCAGCGATGCCTTGACGGCACCAATCGACGAAAGTTCCAATGGTCAACTCCTCGTTGAGTGAAGGGACGAGGATGGTTACCTCTGGGTCGGCGACGTCGTCGTCGGGGGTAAGGAGCGACAGTTCCGGATCGTGGATGTGGGGGAAACTCATGCGCGTGATAAGGCTCTCAGGAAAGGCTGGGCGGGACGAGGCCGCAGGAAAAATCCAATATGGCGTGGCAAATCGCCAGATGGGCAATTTCCACATAGCCATATTGATCGGAAGCGACGTAGAAATTCAGATCGCCGAGCGAGCGCAACGGGTTGCCAGGAGCGAAGCCGCTCAAGGTGATAACGGCACCGCCTTTTTCGCGGGCGGTGCGGACGGCCTTGGTGATGCTTTCCGATTTGCCTGAACTGCTGATCGCAACCAGCAGATCGCCTTCATTCGCATGCATTTCGATCTGCTTTGCGAAGACGTTTTCATAACCGAGGTCATTAGAGAGGCAGGTCAGTGTCGCCCCGTCGTTCATCGCCATGGCGCGGAGTCCGCCATTCTTGGAGTAGTCCGTGGCCATATGGCTGGCAATGGCCGCGCTGCCGCCGTTACCGATGAAGATGATCTTCCGGCCGGCCTCATGGGTCGCACGGGCCAGTTGCATGGCCTCACTCATAGCAGTTGCATAATCCAGGTCTTTGCTACCCTGCCGCGACGCCGCTGCATTCACAAGAACATGGCGTAGAAATGTGAAATAGCGATCGAGATCGCTGGCCGTCACGCCAAGCTCCGAAGTAGTGGTCTGTGACATGCTGGTTCAGCCCCTGCGCCTTTGGAATTGGGGCGTCCTTAAAGGCTAAATTATACAAAGGCAAGTTGCCCGGCATCCCTTCGGACGGTTGTTGGCGGGTGTCACGGCTTTGCAACTGCCGGTCTTCGTCAACCAGGCGGGCGAAATTCTCGTGACGAGGTCGGAGGTTGCTCCTTGCCTCCCGCGCCCGTCGCTCCGGGAAGCTTCGCCGGTCAGTTGCCGGCCGCTGCGATAATGCCGATTTCCACCGCGAATTCCGGTGCCGCAAGTCTTGCTTCGACCGTGGCGCGAGCCGGCGCATGGCCCGATGGCACCCAGGCGTCCCAGACGGCGTTCATCTCTTCGAAGCCGGACATATGCGCAAGCCAGATGGTCGCGCTCAGGATTCGTGTCGGATCGCTGCCGGCGCTTTCCAGAAGCCGGGTGATCCGCGCCAGGATGTTAGTCGTCTGTTCGCGGACGGACGAACCCGGCGCGTCGATGGCGACCTGACCCGCGAGGAAGACAAAGCCGCCGTAGATCACGGTCTGGCTCATCCGCTTTCCGATTTCGTAGCGCTCGATCTGCATGCTCAAACTCCCCGACTAATCTCGATGGGCAATCTTCTGGCGTTCGGCGCGTCGCTGCAGCCATTCGGCGACGGCATAGTAGATGCCGACTGCCGAAACGATAACCGGCACGATCATCGGCAAAATCAGAATGGCGGTCAGCGTTGCGCGTGCCGGGCATGAGGGTCGGCTGAGGCCGATCGCGGCTTAGTGCGCCGAGGAGGGTCGACAGGAGAGTGGCAAAGACGGCGACGATGATGCTGTTCTTCAGCGCCAGCTGCCAGACATTGGAATCGAAGAATTCGCGGTACCATCTGAGCGACAGGCCGGGCATGGGGTAGGTGAAGAATGGCTCGGCGTTGAAGGAGAGCGGCACGATTGCGACGATCGGCGCGATCAGGAACAGGATCACCAGGCCGCCGGCCAGCCACAGGAGGATCGAAAATAGGCGCGGGAAAGAAAGGAAGTTGGTCATCAGCCGATCCTCAGCCTGTCGATGCCGATGATGCGATTATAGACGGCGTAGAGGATCAGCACCGCAACCAGCAGGATCGTGCTCAAAGCTGCCGCGGGGTCGAGCTTGGCGGCCTTGCCGCTCCGCTGAACACGAAGCGGACTGCAATGATACGCGAAGGCGTGAAAAAACTGCTGCCGAGGGCTGGAGACGGCGACGACGAATGGCTCGGTTTTCGTCCCTCCATGCCGGATTCGCTTCCCGTTATCGGCGCTTCCCGCCGCCTGCCCCGCATTACCTATGCCTTCGGCCACGGCCATCTCGGTCTGACGCTGTCTGCGTTGACAGGCTACCTCGTTTCGCAGCTTGTGGCGGGACAACGCCCCATCATCGACCTGACGCCGCTGCGTCCCGGCCGGTTCTGAGTGAGTCACGGGGCCAACAAGACAGTGCTCGAAACTTGATTGTAAGGAAAAAATCCATTACTTTTATCTTGATTTGAGATAGGAGATTTTCCATGCCTTCCCTTGCGGTGACAATGAAAGGGCAAATCACGCTGAGACGGGATTTACTGACGCATCTTGGTGTCAAGCCCGGGGATCGAATTGAATTCGACAAGCTTCCGGGCGGTGAGCTGAGGGTAAAGGCTGCTCGTCCGGCGGGGACGATCGATAATTTCATCGGCCGGCATGCCGGCAGGACGAAAAAGCCGTTGACGATTGAAGAGATGAACGAAATCGCCGCCTCAGGCTGGGCCGGCGAGGAATGAAGGTCTCGGTCGATACCAATATTCTTGCGCGGGCAGTCCTGCAGGATGATGCGGAGCAGGGGGAGGCTGCGGCAAAGCTTCTCAGACAGGCATCGCTGGTCGCGGTTTCTCTAACGAGCCTCTGCGAGCTAGTCTGGATACTGCGTCGAGGAGCCAAGCTATCGAAGGAAGATGTTGCACAGACAATTCAAGATCTGCTCAATGCCGGCAATGTGGCAATGAACCGCCCCGCGGTTGAAGCAGGACTGGCGGTGCTGGAAGCGGGCGGCGATTTCGCCGACGGCGTGATTGCCCATGAGGGAGCATGGCTTGGCGGCGAAAGTTTCGTGTCTTTCGACAAACAGGCGGTCGAACTGGTAATCCGCCAAGGCCAGCCCGCCCGTCTTCTCGCCTGACATCGGCTGGCACGAGCGGGCGGAAAGAAGCACAAGATTTTGGTCCCGCGCAATCGGTTCGATATCGCGGCATGCGCACTCCTCAAAACCGGTGCTCCGCTCCCTCGACCGGATTTGCCCAGACCGTCATGCCGGGCGCAAACGGCGTCTCGCCTTCGGCGCGCACGACCATCTCGCCGAGTTCGGTAACGTCGAGATAGAGGATCGCATCGGCGCCGAGCCGCTCCACATGCCGAATCCTGCCCTGCCACCGGCCGGTGCCTTGCGAAAGCCTGATATGTTCCGGCCGGATCCCGTAGGTCGTGCAGTTCATTCGCCGTGCCGTCTCGCCGCCATAGAGGTTCATCCTCGGGCTGCCGATGAAGCCGGCGACGAAGGGCGTGGCGGGATTGCGGTAGAGCTCCATCGGGCTGCCGACCTGCTCGACGGTGCCGCCGTTCAAAACGACGATCTTGTCGGCCATCGTCATGGCTTCGACCTGGTCGTGGGTGACATAGATCATCGTCGATTTCAGCCGGGCGTGGAGCTCCGAAATCTCAAGGCGCATCTGGGCTCTGAGCGAAGCGTCCAGGTTGGAGAGCGGCTCGTCGAACAGGAAGACCTTGGGATCGCGCACGATCGCCCGGCCGATGGCGACGCGCTGCCGCTGGCCGCCGGAGAGCGCTTTCGGCTTGCGCTGCAGGAGGTGGCTGAGCTGCAGCGTTTCGGCAGTCGCCGCCACTTTGGCGGCGATCTCGGCCTTCGGGCGGCCGGCGAGCGAAAGCCCGAAGCCGATATTCTCGGCAACCGTCATATGCGGGTAGAGCGCGTAGCTCTGGAACACCATGGCGATGCCCCGCTCGGAAGGTTCGGCATAGGTCACGTCCTTGCCGCTGATGGTCAGCCTACCCGAAGTCGTCTCTTCGAGGCCGGCGATGATGCGCAGCAGCGTCGACTTTCCGCATCCCGAAGGGCCGACGAATACGACGAATTCGCCGGAGGCAACTTCAAGATCGACCCCTCTGATGACCTCGAGCGCGCCGAAGCTCTTGCGAACCTGTTTGAGAGTGAGCTCAGCCATTCTGCTACCCTTTTACTCCGCCCGCCGTCATGCCCGCGACGATCTGGCGGTTGAAGAAAATGAAGACGATCAGCGGCGGGATCGTCACGAGGAGGATGTTCATGAAGAGCAGATTGTACTGGCTCGAATACATGCTCTGGAAATTATAGAGCGTCAGCTGCACCGTGACGTTCTCCTTGCCGGGAAGGTAGTAGAGCGGATTGGTGAAGTCGTTGAAGATCGCGATCGACTGGACGACGATATTGGTCACGGTCACCGGCTTCAGAAGCGGCAGCACCACCCGGAAGAAGATCTGACGCGGCTTGGCGCCGTCGATCAGCGCCGCCTCGTCGAGATCGCGCGGGATGGTCGAGATGAACGAGCGGTAGAGCAGGATCGAAAAGGAAAGATTATAGGCGACCTGGATCAGGATCATCCCGGTCATGGTCTTGAAGAGGCCGATGTCCTGCAGGAGGCCGATAGTGGGAACAACGGCCGGCGGCATCATCAGCCCCATGAACAGTGCAACGAAGGCCACACGGTTCCAGGCCGTATTGCGGCGCTGCATGACATATCCGACCATTGCCGACAGGAGGATCAGGATCGTGACGGAAACGACCGTGATCAGCGTCGAATTGAAATAGGCGAGCACGAGCTGATAGTCGCGCGCCTTGAAAACGGCGACGAGATTATCCCAGAACAGCCAGTGCTCCGGGAGTTCGAAGTCGAGGCGGGAGGCTTCCGATTTGGATTTGACCGCCTGGAGAGCGACGAAGACGAAAGGCATGACGAAGATGACTGCCGCGACGGCAAGGGCTATCGCGCCCGTTACATAGGGTCGGACGCTTCTCATTCCTCGACCTCGCGCCGGTTGAACCATAGGGTGAATGGCAGAATGATTACGGCAATCAGCCCGAACAGAATGACGTTTCCGGCCGTCGACAGGCCATAAAAACCAGCCTGGTACTGCTTATAGATGACCGAGGCGATCACATCGGAGGAGAAGCCAGGCCCACCGCGCGTCATAGCCCATATGAGATCGAAGGAACGCAGCCCGCCGATCAGCGACAATGTCACGACGATGACGGTGGCCGGGCGCACGAGCGGCAGGGTGATCCGGAAGAATTGCTGGAGCCGCGTGGCGCCATCGATCCTGGCGGCCTCGTAATAGTCGGGACTGATCGCAGCCAGACCGGCAATGAAGATCAGGGTGGCAAGGCCGACACCCTTCCAGACGTCGACCAAGGCGACGGAGAAAAGCGCGAGCGCCGGGTTGGTCAGCCATCCCGGCCCCGGGATGCCGAGCGTTTCGAGCGTGACATTGATGATGCCCTTCGTCGGATGCATCATCACCGCGAAGGTAATGCCGATGCCGATCGTCGAGACCAGGACCGGGAAGAAGACCAGCGTTCTTAAGAAGCCGCGGGCGAAGATATTCCCGGTCAGGAGCACGGCCAGCAGCAGCCCGCAGACCGTCTTGAGCCCGGACGTCGTCACGGCATAGATCAGAGTATTGATTAGTCCCTTTATCAGGAACGGCTCGGAGAAGAACTGCTGAAAGTTTTCGAGCCCAATGAATTGCGCCGTCGAAAGATCCCAGCGCGTCAGGCTGAACCAGAGAGAAGAGACCGTAGGAACCAGAAACAGCACGCCGTATACGATGGCAGCCGGAATGAAAAACCACAGCGGGTAGGGCGATTTGCGCGAGCGGGGGCGTGTCTCGATCATGACTACCTCTTCGAGCGGGAGGAACCTCGCTCCATCAGGAGCGAGGTCGGGTGGCCCGCAGGGCCGCTACCAATTGGGCAGGCCGAGCTGCTTGGCCTGTTTGCGCACATCGTCATCATAGAGTTTCGCCGCGTCGGCGGGCTGGCGGATGCCCGAGCCGACTTCGACGGTGATCTGTTCGAGTGACGGCCCCTTGACTGGCGATACGAATTCCAGCGCCGGCGTCGTCTTGCCCTCGGTCTCGAAGTAAGGGAGCATGTCCTTGACGACAGGAGGCACATCGGCGGGCAGATCGCAGCCATCGACAAGCGAAGGCCCCTGAACGGTGTTGGTGTCGACCATGATCTTGCAGCCCTCGACGCCTCCGGCGAAATCCACGAACTTCTTCGCTTCTTCGATATGCTGGCTGGCAGCGGGAATGTAGAGCGCGGGCGGCATCCACACCGTCAGGCCATTGACCGCGGCATCGTCGCTCGGCTGGGCAAAGAAACCGACATCGCCGAGGTTTTCGGGATAATTCTGTTTCAACACGCCGACTGCGAAGGTCAGCATCGGATAGTGCGCCGCCTCGCCGGTCGCGACCATTCTCAACCCGTCGTCATAACTTGCCGCGCCGAAGTCCTCGTTCATCAGGCCGGCATCGTGAACATCCTTCAACCGCTCGAAACCTTTCATGGCCGCCGGCGTCTCGGCATATTTCGCCTTGTTGGCGGTATAGTCGGAGGCGAAGTTCGGCACTGCGGCATGCAGATTATAATAGTCGGCCAGCACGAAGAGTTGCGAGGTCCAGGTGTCGCGATAGGTTTGTGCGACGGCGACTTTGCCCGCAGCCTTGACCTTTTCATTGTTCGCCATGAACTCCGCCCATGTTTTCGGGACGGAGAGGCCGAGGTCCTGGTAGATCTTTCTGTTATAGAGGATCCCGCCCGCCATCGCCGTGCCGAAGGGAACGCCGTAAAGCTTATCTTCGGCGCGGACGACGGATTTGAAACCTTCATTCACCTTTGCCTGAGACGAAAGGCTGCTGAGGTCCACGAGCGTCTGAGCAGGCTTCAGCGCCTGCAGCAGCGAGCCGGAATTATAGAGGAACACGTCTGGCATCTCACCCGTCGCCAGACGCGTCTTGACGATATTGTCGCCTTCGCCGCCGCCCGGCCGCTGTTCGATTTCGATGGTCACGTCGGGCGCCTTGGCCTGGTAAGCAGCAACCAGTGCCTCGGCGGCCGCGACAGTATCGGGACTGTTGTCGATCAGGAATGACAGCGTGGTTTCCGCATGCGACGGGTTAGCCGCTGCCAGCGCAACAAGCGTGGACGCGCCCGCGAGAATGAGCCTTATCCGATGTGTCATGACGTTCCTCCTCTGAACGGTGTGACCTATATGCTCCTCAGTAATCGGGTAGGGAAAAGACCAGCCGGTGCGTGCCCGGGGGAAGAATCGCCTCCTCGATGACGGGCTCCCCATTGAGCGACGGGTTCCGGTGCCGGCCGCCGGGCCGGAAGCGGCCGACGCAGCCCTCCGGAAGCGTCAGCACATAGGTGACCTCGCTGCCGGCGCAGGCCCAGCCGACGTCTATGCGCCCCTGGCTGATATCGTGATAGGCTGAAACCGGAGAAAGCGACGCGATCGGCGCGGGATCGACGATCACCTCGGCAAATCCGGGCGCCTCCGGGCTCGGCGAAATGCCGGCGACACATTCGAACAGCCATTGGCAGACGGCGCCATAGGCATAATGATTGTAGCTGTTCATATCGGGTTCGTAGATGGTGCCGTCGGGCGCCATGGAATCCCAGCGCTCCCAGATCGTCGTCGCCCCCTTGGACACCTGGTAGAGCCAGCCCGGCACGTCCTCCTGCAGGAAGACCTTTTCGGCGAGGTCGTCCATTCCGAGCTTCGTCAGGGCCGGCAAAAGGGCAGGCGTGCCGATGAAACCGGTGCCGATCTTGTAGTCGGCGTCAATGATCACCTTCCGGAAATGTAGCCGGGCAGCTTGCTGATGCTCCGCCGGTATCAGATCATAGAGGAAAGCCAGTGCATAGGATGTCTGGTCATTATGGGCGAGCCGCCCCGCCGGCGTGATGAACTCGTTGGCAAAGGCCAGCCGGATCTGATCGGCGCGGCTTTCCATCTGCTCTTCGAGCCCATGCTCGCCGAGAATGCCGGCGATCTTCGCCAGAAGATCCGTTGAGATGAAGTGGTAGAGGGTGGCCGCGCAGTCGTCGGCAATTGTCGGGCGCGGCTTTCTGTTGTCGCCGACCGGCTGCAGCCAGTCGCCGAAGGTAAAGCCGCGGGCGCCCCAGTGCGAGGGCGGACGGACGATCGGGCCGTTCGAGATGGACCAGACGAAATCGACCCAGCGCACCATCGAATCCAGGCACTCCGAAAGAACGGCCCGGTCACCGTAATGGGTGTAGAGCACCCACGGGATCACGACGATCGCGTCCCCCCAGCCGGTCGAGCCGGCATAGCCCGGGAAATTACCGGGGTGCAGACGCGTCGGGTCCGGCGAGAAATGCGAGACGGCGCCGTCCTCGCGCTGGTCGGCCATCACATCCCGCAGGTATTTCCTGAGGAAGGACCGGCTGTCGCTCAGCCAGCATGCGGTTGCGGCAAAGACCTGGGCGTCGCCCGTCCAGCCCAGGCGTTCGTCGCGCTGCGGGCAATCCGTGGGCACTTCGATGAAATTGGCGCGCTGCGACCAGATGGTGTTCTCGACGAGACGATTGACGAGCGCATTGCCCGAGGTGAAGCCGCCCGCGGGCTCAGGCACCGAGGAGATCGGGACGGATGCGATGGCGAGGATTTTCGCATCGCCCTTGACCGTCACTCGGGCATACCGGAAGCCGTGAAAGGTGAAATGCGGCGCATAGGTCTCGTCGCCGTCGCCGCGTAGCGTGTAGAGGGTGTGCGCCGCCGCCGTGCGATAATTGCGATTGTCGAAATGACGGTCGGGGCCGAGCACTTCCGAATGCTCCACCTGCACTTCGGCGCCGGCAACACCCCGGACCGTGTATCTGACATAGCCGCCAGCATTCTGGCCAAAATCATAGACGGACCTGCCGTCATCGTCGGTCCAGCTTTCGATCGGGGCAAGCGGCCGCAGCTCCTGCACCGCCGCGGTTTCATGCGCGACGAGCAGCGTTCTGTCGAACGGCAGACTTTCCGTGCCATGGGACTCGTTGAGATTTTCCTGGCGGGCATCATAGATCTCGCCGAAATAGATCCCCGATTTCCGGATCGGCAGGAGGCCGCTACGCCAGGTGGTGTCGGTGGAAAGAATGACGCCGCCAGGGCCGACCAGATCGGCGATGGCGCCGATCCTGTCGCCCCAGCAGTTCGGGATCGCCTTGGCGCCCCACATCAAAGGTGAGCGGTACCATCCGTCGGCAAGCCAGATTTCGATGCGGTTGAAGCCCGGCTTGAGCAGGTTCGAGACAGCATATCGCTGATAGGCGATGCGATCGTCGTAGTTCGTCCAGCCCGGCGTCAGCAGGTCGGCGCCGACGCGGGCGCCGTTGATGAAGCAGCGGTAGAGGCCAAGGGCGGAGATGAAGAGTTCGACCGGAAGCCCGGTGCCATCGTGATCGAAGGTCTTGGAGACGAAGCTCGCGGGCGTTCCCTGGCCGCCGTCCGACAGCGGCGCGATCATCTCTCCCGACCAGGCGCGCGAAACGAGATTGCCGTCGATGGCTGTCGGCTGAAAGTTCATCAAGTCCTCCCGGTCATTTGTAGAACGTTCTCCATATAACGTTCTACATTTTTTTCGGAAGCGCAATAGAAATTTCGTCGCCACTCTGCCATGGTGGTTACGGGCGATCGTTGACGGCCCGCAGAGTAAGCCCAGAGATTTCATGTCGATCGAAGACAAACAAAGACTGCAACGCAATGATCGCGTGACGATCCGGACAGTGGCAACGCATGCGGGCGTATCGGTGGCCGCCGTGTCCAAGGTGATGCGAAACGCCTATGGCGTCAGCGAAGCGCTGCGCGCAAAGGTGACGGAGGCCATCGAGGCGCTCGGATACCGGCCTTCACGGGCGGCGCGGGGGCTGCGGGGCCGCAGTTTCACCATCGGCGTGCTGCTGATCGATATCCGCAATCCCTTCCTTCCCGAGGTGATCGCCGGCGTCAACGGCGTGCTGGCCCCTTCGCACTATCAGGCGATGATCGGCGTCAGCGATGCGCGCGTGCAGCTCGAGACGTCCCTGATCGAGTCGATGATCGACTACAAGATGGACGGCCTGATTCTCGTTGCACCGCGCCTGCCCTCTGAGATCATCGCAAAATTCGCGGTGGAGATACCGATTGTCGCGGTTGGTTACCACGATGCCGGCGCCACGGCCTTCGACACCGTCAATGCCGACGACCAGCGCGGGGCGGAGATTGCGGTGGAAGCTCTGCTTGCCTGCGGCTATCGCGACATCGAAATGCTGAGCCTCGGCGAGCGCGAGGGGCATCAGGTTTCCGTCGTCCGCCAGCGTGAGATCGGCTTCCGCCGGGCAATGCAGCGCGGCGGGCTCGGCTCGTCTGCGACGATCACCAAGATCCCGATCGCTCCGCCAAAGCGGGAAGAAACGATGCGGAAATTCCTGTCACGGAAAAATAGGCCGCGCGCCGTCTTCTGTTGGAGCGATCTTGATGCCATCACGCTGCTCAGCCTGGCGATGGAGATGGGCGTGCGTGTGCCGGAAGATCTTGCTGTCGTCGGCTATGACAATTCTTCGACCGCTGCCCTCGGTCTCGTCAATCTCGCAAGCATCGATCAGTCGGGCAGGGAGCTCGGCCAGGTCGCCACCCGGACGCTGATTTCGAGGATAGAGGGCCGCACAGGCGCCGAGCATATTTTCCAGATACCGTCGCTGGTCAGCCGCAACAGCCTCACTCGCTCCGTCAACGCTCCAGGCACATAGCCCCAGAAATGGCGAGGCCGGCTGCCGTTGCGGGCTGCCGGCCTCGCAGTCTCAGGCGGCCTTGCCGAGTTTCGTGGGCCGCGTCGCGGCAGCCTTCTCGACCATGGCGGTGACTTCGGTGCGCCGTGCCCCCGAAAGCGGCAGGCGCGGCATGCGGACCCGTTCGGAGCCGCGGCCCATGATCTGCTCGGCGAGCTTGATCGACTGCACGAGGTCATGCTCGGCGTCGAGATGCAGAAGCGGCATGAACCAGCGGTAGATCCTGCGGGCCTCTTCCCAGTCGCCGCGTTCGGCCGCAGCAACGAGCTGCACGGATTCCTCCGGGAAGGCGCTGGTCAGGCCGGAGACCCAGCCCTTGGCGCCGAGCATCAGGCCTTCTAGCGCAACGTCATCGAGGCCGGCGAAGATATCGAAGCGGTCGCCGAAGGCGTTGATGAGATCGGTGAAGCGGCGCGGATCAGGCGCGCTTTCCTTGACCGCCTTGATGTTTGGAACGTCGGCAAGCACCTTCAGCACGTCGACGCCGATGTTGACGCGGTAGGCGGGCGGATTGTTGTAGAGCATGATCGGCAGCGACGTCGCCTCGGCGACGGTCCGGAAATGCGCGATCAGCTCTTCCGGCTTCGGCACGTAGACCATGGCCGGCAGCAGCATCAGGCCGTCGGCGCCGAGCTTTTCGGCATCGCGGGCATAGGCGACGGCGCGGCGAGTATCGAATTCGGAGACGCCGGTGACGACGGGAACGCGGCCATTGACGACCTCGACGGCGGCTTTCAGGATGGTGCGCTTCTCATCGGGATCGAGCGAGTTGTTTTCACCGCATGTGCCCATGACGATCAGCCCGTTGACGCCGTCGTTGACGAGCGCGTCCTGAACGCGCTGGGTTGCGGAAAGGTCCACGGAAAGGTCTTCGTTGAACTGCGTCGTTACGGCGGGAAATACGCCCTTCCATCCTGTTGTCATCGATCGAAACTCCGTTAAGGTGTGTTCCTTATATACAAACTGTCGACAGTACTCAATCGTCCTGATTTTAAAAATTTGTCGCCGTTGCGGAAATCGGCCAAAACGCAATACAAGGCTCTCATGAACGGGAGGGACGGATGCAAAACGAGGCGGAAAATGTGCGGGTGCGAGGTTCCGGCACGCAGAGCGTCTATGTCACGCTGCGCCGGCAAATCCTGTCGATGGGGCTTGAGCCAGGCAGCCCCCTCGATGAGGTGCGGCTGTCGGAGCGGTTCGGCATGTCGAGAACACCCATACGCGAGGCGCTGTTGCGGCTTGCCGCCGATGGGCTGGTCACGACCCTGCCGAACCGGAACACGATCGTCGCACCGATCGATTTTGCCAACCTGCCCACCTATTTCGAAGCGCTGACGCTGATGTACCGGGTGACGACTCGCGGAGCGGCGGGGCGGCGGAACGACGCGATCATGGAGACCATCCGCCGCCACCAGAAGGACTTCGCCGGCGCCGTTGCCGCGCGCGACGCCTATGCGATGATCGAGGCGAACCGCGAATTCCACGTGGCGATCGCCGAGCTTGCCGGCAACTCCTATTACACGGCCTTCTTTGCCAGGCTGCTCGACGAAGGCCGGCGGATCCTTCGCCTTTATTATTCGACGTTCGAAGACCGGCTGCCGCGCCAATATGTCGATGAACACGAGGAAATCATCGCCGCGATCGAGGCCGGTGACGCCGAACGCGCCGATCGGCTGGCGATTGCCCACGCCGGCCAGATCGTCCGCCAGATCCAGGACTATCTCGCCCGCAACCTCGATCGGCCGGTGGCGATCGGTCTGTCCTGAAGCGCTGCGCGGGACTAGGCATAACGGTAAGAACAGGAAAACGACATGTCGTGGCAGCATCCCATACCCCGCATCACCGAGGATGAGCGGCAGAACCGCCTCACCAGGCTGCGAGAAGCGATTGACGCCGAAGGACTGGCAGGCATGCTTCTCGGCCCGACCGAAAGCCTGCGTTATTTCACCGGCCTCGTCTGGCACCCGAGCGAAAGGTTCCTCGGCGCGCTCATCACCCCCACGGCCCTTTCCTATATCGTTCCCGGTTTCGAGCGCAGCCGCGTCGAAACCCTGCCGCATCTGCCGGGGGAAATTCTGGTCTGGGAAGAGGAGGAAAGCAGTGCTGCACTCATTTCCCGCCTTGCCAGCCGAGGCGGCAGGCTTGCACTCGACGATGGTCTGCCGCTGTTTTTCTATCACGCCTTGGCCGCGGCGATGGGCGCCGAAAGGCTCGCCGATGGCGGACGACTGATCCGCGGCCTGCGCCGCATCAAATCCGTCGCGGAGATTTCGCTGATCCAATATGCGATGAACCTGACGCTCGACGTGCACAGGCAGGTGCATGGGCTGTTGAAGCCGGGCATCACCTCATCCGAAGTGGTCGATTTCATCGACCGGCAGCATCGCCAGGCGGGCGCCGATGACGGCTCGACATTCGCAATCGTCTCCTTCGGCGCGGCGACCTCGCTTCCGCATGGCGCCGACGGCGAGCAGATCCTTGGCGATGACGACGTCATTCTTGTCGATACCGGCTGCCGGGTCGACGGCTACCATTCCGATATCACCAGGACCTATATGCTCGGCGGCGGCGACGGCGACTTTGAGCGTGCCTGGTGGATCGAACGGGAGGCGCAGCAGGCCGTCTTCGATGCCGCCCGGATCGGCGCCGCCTGCTCGAGCCTCGACGATGCGGCCCGCAAGGTGCTCGCCAAACATTCTCTCGGCCCCGACTATAGTCTGCCAGGATTGCCGCATCGCGCCGGTCATGGCCTGGGACTCGCGATCCATGAAGAGCCTTACATCGTTCGCGGCAACGACACGTCCCTTGCCGCCGGCATGTGTTTTTCCAACGAACCGATGATCGTCTTCCCCGATAAATTCGGAATCCGGCTGGAGGACCATATCTATATGACCGCAGACGGACCTCGCTGGTTCACCGATCCGGCGGCCGCACCCATCGAGCCGTTCTCCTGAGCGGGCGAATGCCATCAGTCCGTGCGCCAGTTCGCGCGGTGCCAGGTCTCCTGGAAAACATGAGCGACGGACGCCGCTTCACTTCTCAGAGCGGAGACCCTGTTGATCCGCAGCGGCCGGATCGCCACCGCTTCGATCGGCTACGCCAGCGGCGCCTTGCCTGATTTCAAAGCGACGGAGCGGCTCTCTTGACTTCCATGGACGTTCAGACGGGAGCCCGTATCTTGCTGGCCTCCGGACACTTCAAGCTATGTCAATATTGGAGGCAGGTCGGCATGTCGTTGAAAACCGTCAAGACACCGGCGTATCTGCGACGGGCAGTCTCGGCAGGTTACCTGCTTCCATCACCTCATCGCAGCATTCGTCACTTTCTAGTTTGGCGCGCTGGCTGCGGTTTCACCCGGCGGCATGATCCGGAACAAAAAGGTTGAAACCTTCTCCCCCGGCTTGAAAGGTCCTGGGACCTGATTAGTTACCGGTTTCAAGCTTTGAAGGAACGCTGCAATTGATGTCACGTCTTCGTCAGTGAGCTGCGCGAATGCATGCCATGGCATAATTGGCGCCAGGACGCGACCGTCCGGCCTCTGCCCGGTCTGAAGGGCAGTCACAATCTGTTCCCTGGTCCAGCTGCCGATGCCGGTCTCCTTGTCAGGCGTAATGTTGCGGCCGACAAAAACCCCCTGGCCCGGGATCTCAAAACCAACATCCGATCCACCGAGAAATCGCTCGGTGTCCGGCTTTCCGAAGAAATATCCCGGTGTGTGGCAGTCGTTGCACCCGCCGACCGTGACGAGATATTCGCCGCGCGCAATCTGCGGATCATCGGCCGCTGCTGCCATGCTCAACGGTAGCTCCAACGCACAAGCGGCTAAAAATGCGAACCGAACGCTAAATCGAAACATTTTACCCTCCGTGTTACGGCCGCCCGCAGCCGAAAAGGACTGAATATCACGATGAAGTTGTTCTATATATTAGCCACTTCGAATTATCGAATTGTACGGGGACGCAGGCCGCCAGGCAGGCAGTGAAAAAGCGCCACCACGCGAGCAGGCCTGCATGTATTTTCGCGAGCACGGGGCGCGGCCGCTACTATTCGATCGACGACGGCCGGATTGTTATCACTTCGCTCGGGGGCGTCGGCCACCAGCGGCACCTTGCCCGATTTCGAAGCGATGGAGCAGTTGTCTAACGCATAGCAGGACGCGCAGGCGGCTTGTGGCCGCCTGCGGGGGAACACGTCCCGCGGCTTTGTTCCTGGGGAGGAACTACACCGAAGAGGCTGCCGTCACCGACCGTTGTCTGGAGCGGGACCCTCTGCCCAAGCGATTGGGGGAGCGGAGATCATCTCTGAGCGTGCCCCCGCCTTGATTGCTCGGGCTGGAAGGCGATGGCCGCGTGATCGTTGGAGGCCTGCGGTTTATCATCGGCGATCTCCTGGGCCAGGCCGATCCGGCGCAGCAACCGTCTGAGCGCCTCGTCCAGGTCATCGACGAAGGTGAAGATGACAGGGATGACGACGAGGCTGAGCAGCGTCGACATCATTACGCCGCCGATTACCACGATCGCCATCGGCTGCCGGAAGCTCGAATCGCCGCCGGTCAGGCTGAGAGCGACCGGAAGCATGCCGCAAGCCATGGCGATGGTGGTCATGACGATCGGCCGGGCGCGCTTATGGCAGGCATCCACGAGGGCATCGAACCTGGACATGCCCTGGCGGCGTGACATGATCGCGTATTCGATCAGCAGGATCGAGTTCTTCGTCACCACGCCCATCAGCATGAGAAGCCCGATGACGGCGGCCAGCGAGAAGCTGGTCCCGGTCACCACCAGCGGCACGAGCGCGCCACCGAGCGAGAGTGGCAGAGCCATCAGCAGGGTGAGCGGCTGCAGGAAGTCGTGGAAGAGCAGGACGAGGACCGCGTAGATGCAGAACACGCCGATCGCCATTGCCAGCCCGAAGCTCTGGAACAGTTCCGAGCTGCGCTGAAGTTCGCCCTGCTCGACAAGTGTAACGCCCGAGGGCAGATGCTGTAGCGCCGGCAGCGCCTGTGCCTCGCGGTTGACGTCGCCGAGGATGCGGCCGTTGAGTTCAACCGATAGGGTGACGTTGCGCATCCGGTCGATGCGGTCGATTTCGGAGGGACTGCCGCCGATCCGGATATCGGCGATCGATCCGAGATCGACACTGCCGTTCGTGCCCGCCACCCGCATGTTCTTGATATCGTCAAGGCTGGTGCGCGACTCCGTGCTGAAGCGGACAACGATAGGAACCTGGCGCTGCGGCAGATTGAGCTTTGGCAGACTGGCGGAATATTCGCCGTTCGTCGCCACGCGCGCGGCCTCGGCGATGGCGCTCGACGTTACTCCGAGCGAAGCGGCGCGCGCGAAGTCCGGGGTGATCTGGATCTCCGGCGCCTGCCTTGCCGCGGTCGATGTCACAGCTCCGATGCCTTTGAGCGTACGGAGCTGCTCCTCGAGCGCCGTGCTGGCGCTGTCGAGGGCGTTAGCGTCGTCGCTGGCAAGGGTGATCTCCAGCTTGGTGCCGTTGGCGCCATTGCCGACTGCGACCCGCACGCCTGATAGAACCGAAAGAGCCTGCCGGATGTCGTTTTCGATTTCCGACTGCTTGCGGTCACGCTCGCCGATCGGCGTCAGCACAGCGACGATCGTGGCGGAATTGACGCTGCTCGTGGTGCTGACCTCGGCGCCGCCACCCGAAGATGCGGAGCCGACCGAGGAAAAGACATGCGTGACATCCGCGAGCTTGCGGACGAGATCGGCGGCTTTCCTCGTCATGGCATCCGTTTGCTCGATCGTGGCGCCCGGCTGCATGGTCAGCGTGATCTGGGTGCGCGCGTCGTCCGAAGCCGGCAGGAACCCGGATTTCAGCAGCGGAATAGTGGAGAGAGATAGCGCGACGACAATGGCGGTTACGGCCACGGTGGTCTTTCGCCGGTTCATGGCAGCTTTCACGATTGCCAGATAAGCGCGCATGATGCGGCCATCCGTTTCCTCCGTCGGAGGGGCGGCCTTCATGAAATAGGCGGCCATCATCGGCGTCAGCAGGCGGGCGACGACCAGCGAGGCGAGAACGGCGACAGCGGCCGTGACCCCGAACTGGCGGAACAGAAGTCCCGGAATACCGCTCATGAAGGCCGTCGGCAGAAAGACGGCGACCAGTGTGAAGGTAGTTGCGATGACGGCAAGCCCGATCTCGTTGGCGGCTTCGAGGGCGGCATCGATCGGCCGCTTGCCCATCTGCAGGTGGCGGGCGATATTTTCGATCTCGACGATGGCGTCGTCGACGAGGATGCCGACCACCAGCGACAGCGCCAGCAGCGTGATGACATTCAGGCTGAAGTCGGCAAAGTACATGATGAGGAAGGTGGGGATGACAGACAAGGGCAGCGCCACGGCCGACAGGATCGTCGCGCGCCAGTCGCGAAGGAAGAGCCAGACGACGATGATCGCCAGGATCGCCCCCTCGTACAGCATGTGCATCGAACCATCGTAGTTGTCGATGATCGGCCCGATCGTGCTGTAGGCTTCGTCGATCTGGACATTGGAATGTTTTGCGGCAAACTGTTTCATCGCCGTGTCGACATCGCCGGCGACACCGCTGTCGGAAAAACCGTTCGAGCGCTTGATCTCGACGGCGATCACCGGTTTTCCGTCGAGATAGGCCATCGAAGACCGCTCCGCGAAGCTGTCCGTGACGGATGCGACGTCGTCGAGACGAACCTGCTGGCCGTTGGTCAAGGGAATTCTGAGCCCCTTCAGCTCATCGACCGAAGCTACGGCGCCGAGCGTACGCAAGGTTTGCCGAGTGCCACCGATTTCGCCGAGACCGCCTGACGTGTCCGCCTGCACGGCCTTCAGCTGCGACGACACGGTCGCTGCCGTGACCCCGAGCGACGCCATCGTCGCGGGATCGAGATCGACGTGAACCTCGCGGTCGATACCGCCGATGCGGTTGACTTCTCCGACGCCGGACACCGAGAGCAGCGCCTTGGTCAGATCATTGTCGACAAACCAGGAAAGCTCGGTTTCGTTGAGAGCAGTCGAGCGGACGGCATAGGTGACCAGCGCGGAGCTTTGAACCGTGACCTTGGTGACGCTTGGTGTCTCCATCTGCGCCGGAAGATCGCCCTTGACGCTGTCGACGGCGTTGCGGACTTCGTTGAGCGCCGCTTCGCTGTCTTTATCCAGCTTGAAGGAAACCTTGATAGAGACGGTGCCGTCGGTGATGGTCGTGGTGATGTGGTCGAGATAGCTGAGCGAAGCCAAACTGTCTTCGATAGTGCGGGCGACCTCGGTTTCGAGCTGTGCCGGCGCCGCTCCGTCGAGCGTCGCCGTGACGCTGATCGTCGGAAGGTCCATATCGGGGAAGTTCTGGACCGCCAGGGTCTTGAAGGCCAAGAGTCCCCCAACCGTCAGCATCACGAACAGCAATATTGCCGGGACGGGGTTGTGGATCGACCATGCCGAGAAGTTCATCAGCTTTTCTCCGCGATCTTCACGAGGTCATTGTCCGAGAGGAATGCGCCGCCCGAGGTCACCACCTTCGACGTCCGGTCCATGCCGGAGACGATTTCCACCTCGCCATTGTTGCGACGGCCGGTTTCCACCCGGACCCTTTGCACCCGGTGATCATCGCCTGCGGTGAATACGTAACTGATCCCGTCCCGGAACACGATTGCGGTCTCGGGCACGGTCAGCGCCGGCGAAGTCTCGAGCTCGATGTCGCCCGTGATATAAAGGCCCGTGCGCGGACGGGCGTCGACCGGCAGCGTGACATAGACGATTGCCCGGCTGGTATCGGTGCTGACCGATGGCCCGACAAGTCTCACCTTGCCTTCGATGGCGTGGCCTTCAGGCCCGTTGACCTTGACGCTCAGGCCTTGCGAAATGCGCGGGAGGTAACGCGAGGAAACCTCGGCCTGCCATTCGACCCGCTGCTGGCGAACCATGCGAAACAATTCGGTGCCGGCGGAGACGACAGCACCGAGATCGGCGGAACGCGAGGTGATGAGGCCGTCGTCGATGGCCGTAATGGTCGTCTGCGCAAGCTTGATCTTTTCGCTGTCGAGCGCGGCCTCTTCTGACGCAAGACTTGCCGTTGCCGTCTGTTCGTCGGCGAGATAATCGACGATCTTCTCATCGGAGAGCGCCCCTGAAGGCTGGAGCTGCCGCGCCCGGTCGGCATTGGCTTTGGCCTTCGAAAGGCTTGCCTTGGCGGTCGCGACGGCGGCCTCCTGCTTGCGAAGATCGGCGAGCACGCTTTCCTGGGAAAGCCGGACAAGCGTCTGGCCTTTCGTGACCACGGAACCGACATCGACCAGAACATCGGTTATGCGCAACCCGCTCGTCTCGGAGGCGATGACGGCTTCCTGCCATGGTTTCAGCCATCCGCTCGCCGGAACGGTCTCAGGCCAGTCTCGCTGGGCCGGCGCCGTCAGAGAGACGGTGAGAGCGGTTGCGGCAGCCTTGTCCGCCATGGCATTGCGAAGGGGGGAGACGAGTGCGGCCGCAACGACGGCGGCCGCGAATAGTCTGGACGGTTTTCTCAACGATGCACTCCTTATGGTCAAGGCATCGTGCCTTTCCCGATCGGCGCAATCGACCGAAGGATTGCCGCTCATGCACGGCAACCGGGCTCTCAGCGCGCGACGATGTCATGGCAGGATAAGTAACGGGGCGAACGTTAAGTGCGGTCAAGCTAGTGTTAAGTTGAGTAAAACTTACCCGCATGAGTGCGATTGTGCTGTATGGCTTGCCCGGATTGATAACGGATAACGCGAATGAACAAGGTTCTCCTGATCGACGACGATGCGGAGCTGACGACACTTCTGCAGGAATATCTGGTCGAAGAAGGATATGATGTCGTAACGGACACGGATGGTCGCGCCGCCATTGCTGCGGCGGCCGGCAATACGGTCGACATCATTGTGCTCGACATCATGATGCCCCGCATGAATGGGATCGAAGTTCTCCAAAGGATCCGGAAGCTCAGCCAGGTCCCCGTTCTGATGCTGACGGCCAGAGGCGACGACGTGGACAGGATATCCGGTCTCAATCTCGGCGCCGACGACTATGTGCCGAAGCCGTGCTCTCCGGGCGAACTTGCGGCGAGGCTGCGGGCCATCCTGCGCCGGGCGGGTCAGCCGGCGGCCGGCGTATCGACCGACACGGTGAGAGCGGGGCGGCTGGTGATCCATCCGGGCAGTAGGCTTGCCGAGTGGCGCGGAGAAACCCTTGACCTGACCGGCACGGAGTTCAGCCTGCTCGAGGTCCTCGCCCGCAGCGCCGGCCAGCTGGTGTCGAAGCAGGAAATTTCGAAACGCGCCTTCGGCAAGCCGCTGACGCCGTTCGATCGCCGTATCGACGTCCACATCAGCAGCGTTCGCCAGAAGCTCGGGCTGCGGGAGGACGGACAATCATGGATTCAGTCCGTCCGCGGCCAGGGTTACCAACTTCTCGTGGACTGACCATGCCCCGGCTTTTCTGGAAGTTCTTCGCGATCATCTGGCTGACGCTGACCACGACCGTCGGCGTCATCATCCTGCTCGTCAACCTTCTCCAAGGCGTGCCTTTTGCGCGGGAACTGGAACAGGAGCGACGGTCGATCGCGTTGGACCTAACTGCAAATGTGCTTGCGAGGAACGGCGAGGAAGCGGCAGCATATTTCGTGCGTTCAAGTGAAGAGACGCTGCCGCACGGTCTGACCATCTCCAGAGCCGCGAAACCCGATGCCTGTTCGGATCCGAAGGCGGCTGATACGCGATCCGTTCTGAAGGAGGGGATCTGCTATCGGATATTCCTGCCAGCCCCTCCCACTTTCACCTTCGAGAATTTTGGCCCGTTTCTGCCGTGGCTCACGATCCTGATCTCCAGCACGATATCCGCCTGGGCACTGGCACGATACCTCATCCGCCCCGTGGTGCACTTGCGCGATGGCCTGAGCGCGCTTGCGCATGGCCGCTTCGACTTCCGCATCGGCGACAAGATGGCCGGCCGGAAGGACGAGGTGACGGCGCTTGCCCATGACTTCGATTCGAGCGCCGCACGGCTTCAGGAACTTCAGGACGCGCAGCAGAGATTGTTTCACGACGTTTCTCATGAACTGCGTTCGCCTTTGTCCCGGCTGCAGGCCGCCGTCGGGGTGCTCCGGCAGAGTCCGGCCAAACTTGGCGCCATGCTGGATCGCATGGACCGGGAGGTCGAACGGCTCGACGTGCTGGTGGGAGAGGTTCTGACGCTTGCCAGGCTGACGGCGGGATCCGGCCTGCCGCTGAAGACGCAGACCGTCGATGTCATCGAGTTGTTGAACGAAATCCTCGGCGATGCGGCCTTCGAAGCCCAGGCAAGGGAGGTCTCGATTACGACGAGCGTCGAGGGTATCTTCCGAGCCGAGGTCGAAGGCGAGCTGATCTACCGGGCGCTGGAAAACGTCGTCCGCAACGCGGTCAAATACACGGCCGAGCATTCGTTCATATCCGTGTCTTGCGAGACGGCAGCCGACCGCATCAAGATCTGCGTCACGGATCAGGGGCCAGGCGTCAAACGGGACGAACTCGAACGAATCTTCCAGCCATTCTCACGCGGGAAAGAGGCGGTGCCGAGAGGCGGATACGGCCTCGGACTCGCCATCACCAGGCAGGCTATCGAACGCCATGGCGGACGTGTGCATGCGTCGTTGCCGGAGGCGGGGGGGCTGGCGATCACACTGGAGCTCCCCAGAAAGCGTTGATCCTTTCTGCCGGGTTTTACCTAACTTTACAGTTTCTTAACCGTCATTAACGCTGGCGTCGCTAAGCCTGAACCCACCATCCCGGTTCAGAAGGCTCGCCAGTGAGTAAGTCGCTTCACACAAGATTAACGTCCCTCCGCTACGCCGCATCCGCGTTCACACTGCTGCTCGCAGGTTGCGTCAGCGGCCCGGATCACGTTCTCCCTGAGATGCCGCTTCCCGCGAAATTCGAGCGGGGAGGTAGCAAGAGCAACGGCGATGTCGTGACGGCAGAGTGGTGGACGGGCTATCGCGACAAGAAGCTCGATGGGCTGGTCGCCCACGGAGTGAGCGAGAATCTTGATGTGCTGCAGGCGCTGGAGAGTATCAATTCGGCTTTCGCCAACGTCACTGTCGCCGGTGCAGGCGGTCTGCCGAGCCTGAGCGTGGACGCATCGCACACCGTGTCCGGCGAAAAGGGGCGGCTGCGCACGACGGTCGGCACCACGAACACCACGGGAGGCGATGTCAGCCTGTCCTGGCTGCTGGACTTGTTCGGCCAGTATCGTCGCTCGAAGGAGAGTGCCATCGCCTCTCTTGGGGCCGCCTATGCCACGGCCGACAATGCAAAGCTCACCTTCCTAAAAGACCTGATCGAGAGTTATATCGACGCTCGCTACTATCAGGAGCGGATTGCGCTTTCACAGGCGAATTTGAAATCCCGCCAGCAGACTTACGAACTCACGCAGCTGCAGCTGAAAGCTGGTGCGGCCTCCCGCCTCGACGCGGTTCAGGCCGAGGGCCTGGTACAGTCGACAAAGTCGGAAATTCCCCGCCTCGAACAGAGTTTCACCGAGTCGGTCCATCACATTGCCACTCTGCTCGGAATGCCGGCGGCTTCGCTGACGGACGAGCTGCGCAAGAATACAGGCCAGCCGGTGTTCCGCGGCGACATTCGCGCCGGTATCCCGGCAGATCTCATCCGCAACCGTCCCGATATAAGGAAGGCCGAACGCGAGCTAGCGGCGGCCGTGGCCGATATCGGTGCAGCCGAAGCCCAGCTCTACCCGTCGATCTCGCTCTCCGGGTCGATTTCGCCGAGCTGGATCAAATCATCGGGCACCAGCGGCGCAAGCCTGACCAGCTGGTCGTTCGGACCGACTCTCAACCTGCCGATTTTCGATGGCGGCAAGTTGCGGGCCAATGTCGATATCGAGAAATCCGACGCCAGAACCCAATATCTGGCGTGGAAAGCGGCGGTGCTGAACGGGGTCGAGGAGGTCGAGAATGCGCTTGCGGCCGTCCGCCACGACACGCAGACGCTGGGACCGTTGCGCAGGCAGGTGCAGACGGCGCAGGAATCGCTGGCGCTTTCGACCACGAGCTACAAGGATGGCGCCTCTTCACTGCTCGACGTTCTGGACGCGCAGCGGTCGGTCTCAGATGCCCAGGAAAGCCTCGCTGCCACCGTGCAGCAGGTCGCGAAGGATTATGTGGATCTCTATGTCGCCATCGGCGCCGGTTACCTCGAGCCGGAGCAGGCCGCCTCCAGGCAAACGGCAAAGTCGGGCTAATTCGCCGTAGATTCGGCCTATCGTCGGGCGCTTTCCAGAATGCGCAGCGCAAGCTTGAGGTGCGGCAAGTCAAGCATACGCCCGTCAAGCTGGATGACGCCGGCGTCGGGCTTGTCAGCAAAGGCGGCGGCGACTTTCTCGGCCCAGGCGACCTCGGAGACGTCAGGTGTGAAGGCGTGATTGATCCCTTCCACCTGGCTCGGATGAATGGCCATCATACCGGAGAAGCCGTCGCGCCGGGCGCGGCCGAGATAGGCTCTGAGACCGTTGAGATCGCGGAAATCGGGATAGATGGTTTCGATTGCGGGAACGGCAGCTGCATGGGCTGCAAATAACGTGAGCGAGCGGGCAAGCTCGTAAGGTGGCGTATAACGGCCGTCTGTCCGTCGCGCGGTCGAAGCTCCGATCGCGGCCGGCAGATCCTCGGCGCCCCAGGTCAGGCCGCAAAGGCGCGCCGAGACCTCCCGGTAGCTGCCGATCTCGAAGATTGCCGACGGCGTTTCCGTCGCGATCGGCAAAATGGGAAGAGCCGGTGTCAGCAAGGCTGCGAGTTTGCGCACGGACCCGGCCCCCTCGGCCTTCGGCAACATGATCGCGAAAGGATCAAGGCCGCTAAGCGCGACAAGATCGCCTTCGAATTCGGGCGAAGTCAGGGGATTGATGCGGATCAGCAGATGTGTTTCGCCGGCATGGCGCAGGACGAATTCGTGCACGGCCTCGCGGGCTCGCGGCTTGTTTGCCGGCGTGACCGAATCTTCCCAGTCGAGGATGACGGCATCGGCGCCCGAGGTGAGCGCTTTTTCGAAACGCTCCGGCCGGTCGCCGGGCACGAAGAGCAGCGAGCGCAGCCTCATGACGGTTTACCCTTCAGCATCGCCGTGCGCAGGCACTGGCAAACGATCTCGTCACGCTGGTTCAACGTGACATGCCGGAAAGTGACGATGCCGGCATCGGGGCGGGAGTTCGAGCGCCGCAGCTCCGTCACCTCGGTTTCCACCCGCAGCGTATCGCCGATGAAGACCGGCTTCGGCATCGTCACCTTGTCATAGCCGAGATTGGCGACGAGCGTGCCGAGCGTAGTGTCGCCGACCGAAAGGCCGATGGTGAGCGCAAAGGTGAAAGTGCCGTTGACGACGATCCGGCCGAACTCGGTGCCGGCGGCATAATCGGCATCGAGATGCAGCGGCTGCGGATTGTGGGAAAGCGTGGTGAACAGCAGGTTGTCGGTCTCGGTGACCGTGCGACGGATCGCGTGGGCGATGCGATCGCCGACCGCCCATTCGTCGAAATAGCGGCCGGCCATCACGCCTGCTCCTTCATCACAGTGACAACAAGCTGGTTTTCCGAAACCCGGACGCCCGTGGAAACCTGCAATTTCCCAACGATGCCATCGAAGGGCGCGCGTAGCGTATGTTCCATCTTCATCGCTTCGACCGTCAGCAGACGATCCCCCTTGGCGACACGACCGCCTTCGGCGACGTCGACCGATATGACAAGGCCGGGCATGGGCGAAAGGATCGCGCCGTCGACCGCACCCTGGCTTGCCTCGACCTCGCCCGCATGGGGCAGGCCGATCGGCCAGGCATTGCCGGCGTCGAAAAGCACCGTTTTTTGGTCGACCTCGACGGCATTCGCCTCAAGGTCGGGGCGCACACGCCCCCAGTAGAGGTGACCGTCAATGCGCACTCGAACGCGGCCGTCGCCTGGCCCGGCGATGCGAAAACCGGTGAGGGCTGACCAAGGATCGTCGGTCGTGCGCTTTGAAAGCACCGTGGCGGCGCTGTCGATCGCCGTTTCATCCGGCTGCTTCGCGGCAAGGCTTTCGCCGTGGCGGTCGAGAAAGCCGGTGTCGATCCGTGCGGCGCGAAAATCCGGGTCGATGGCAATGCGGGCGAGAAGACCGGCATTGGATCTGACCGGCCAGACCTCGATCTCGGCGCAGGCAGCGGCGAGCTTCGACAGTGCGGCCTCGCGGTTCGGCCCATGCGCGATGATCTTGGCGATCATCGGATCGTAGAAGGCGGTGATCTCATCGCCCTGTTCGACGCCGCTATCGACGCGGACCGCCTCCGGAAGTTTCAGATGTTCGAGCCTTCCGGTCGAGGGCAGGTAGCCGGCGGCGGGATTTTCGGCATAGAGCCGGGCTTCGAAGGCCCAGCCTTTCATGGCGATCTCGTCCTGGCTTTTCGGCAGCGGCTCGCCGCTCGCGACCTTCAGCTGCCAGAGCACCAGATCCTCGCCAGATATCGCTTCGGTCACCGGATGTTCCACCTGCAGGCGCGTATTCATCTCCATGAACCAGATGCGATCCGGTCGCAGGCCTTGCGAGGCATCGGCGATGAATTCGACAGTGCCGGCGCCGACATAGCTCACTGCTCTTGCGGCCTTCACCGCCGCATCGCAGATCGCCGCGCGCGTGGCGGCATCAAGCCCTGGGGCTGGGGCTTCCTCGATGACTTTCTGGTGCCGGCGCTGCAGCGAACAGTCGCGTTCGAAAAGATGGACGCAGTTGCCGTGCTGGTCGCCGAAGATTTGCACCTCGATATGACGCGGGTTGACGATATAGCGTTCGATGAGAACCCGATCGTCGCCAAACGAGGCGGCGGCTTCGCGGCGGCAGGAGGCGAGGAGCTCGCTGAAATCCTCACGCCGGTCGACGCGGCGCATGCCCTTGCCGCCGCCGCCGGCGACAGCCTTGATGAGGACGGGGTAGCCGATGGCATTGGCCTCGGCCGCAAGCCTTGCTTCGCTCTGGTCCGGCCCCAGATAACCGGGCGTGACCGGCACGCCGGCTGCCTGCAACAGTGCCTTGGCCGCGTCCTTCAGGCCCATCGCCCGGATTGCGGCCGGCGGCGCGCCGACCCAGACGATGCCTGCCTTCTCGACCGCTTCGGCAAATTCGGCATTTTCCGACAGGAAACCGTAGCCCGGATGGATCGCGGCCGCGCCGGTTTTGCGGGCTGCTTCGAGGATGCGTGCCTCAGACAGATAGCTTTCGCGGGCCGGCGGCGGCCCGATGGCGATCGCCTCGTCGGCTTCTCTGACGAAGGGCAGGCCGGCATCGGCCTCGGAATAGACGGCGATGGTGCGGATGCCGGCAGTCTTTGCCGTGCGGATGATGCGGCGGGCGATTTCGCCTCTGTTGGCTATGAGAAGGCTTTCCATCATAGCCGCCTCACATCCGAAACAGCCCAAAGCGCGGCCCTTTTGGGATCGGCGCATTCAGGCAGGCGGAAAATGCAAGGCCGAGTACTTCGCGCGTCTGTTTGGGATCGATGATGCCGTCGTCCCAGAGGCGGGCCGTGGCATAATAGGGATTGCCCTCGGCCTCGTAGCCGGCGCGGATCGGCGCCTTGAAAGCCTCCTCTTCTTCGACAGACCAATTCTCTCCGCGCGCCTCCAGCGCGTCGCGGCGGATGGTGGCGAGCACGGAGGCGGCCTGTTCACCGCCCATGACGCTGATGCGGCTGTTCGGCCAGGTGAAGAGGAAACGCGGGCGATAGGCGCGGCCGCACATGCCGTAATTGCCCGCGCCGAAACTGCCGCCGATGATGACGGTGACCTTCGGCACGGTCGCTGTCGCAACCGCCGTCACCAGCTTTGCCCCGTCCTTGGCGATGCCGCCGGCCTCATAGCGGCCGCCGACCATGAAACCGGAAATATTCTGCAGGAACAGCAGCGGCACCCGGCGCTGGCAGGCGAGCTCGATGAAATGCGCGCCCTTCAGCGCGCTTTCGGAAAAGAGCACGCCGTTATTGGCGATGACGGCGACCGGCATGCCCCAGATGCGGGCGAAGCCGCAGATGAGCGTCGTGCCGTAGAGTGGTTTGAACTCGTGCAGTTCCGAGCCGTCGATGATCCGGCCGATCACCTCGCGCACGTCATAGGGCGAACGCACGTCATCGGGAATGAGGCCGAGGAGATCGTCGGCATCGAGCTTCGGCGGCCGCGGAGGCTGGATGTCGATATCGACCGATTTGACGCTGTTGAGGCTGGCGACGATATCGCGCACGAGAAGCAGCGCGTGCTCATCATTTTCGGCGACATGATCGACAACGCCGGAGCGGCGGCCATGGGTCTCGGCGCCGCCGAGCTCTTCGGCCGAGATGATCTCGCCGGTTGCGGCTTTGACCAGAGGGGGCCCTGCGAGGAAGATCGTGCCCTGATTGCGCACGATGACGGTTTCATCAGACATGGCCGGCACATAGGCGCCGCCGGCCGTGCAGCTTCCCATCACGCAGGCGATCTGCGGAATGCCTTCGGCCGACATCTGCGCCTGATTGTAGAAGATCGCGCCGAAATGGTCGCGGTCGGGGAAGACCTCGGCCTGATGCGGAAGATTGGCGCCGCCGCTATCGACCAGATAGAGGCAGGGCAGCCGGTTCTGCAGGGCGATCTCCTGCGCCCTGAGATGTTTCTTCACCGTCATCGGGAAATAGGCCCCGCCCTTCACCGTCGCGTCATTGGCGACGATCATCACCTCACGGCCGGAAACGCGGCCGACGCCTGATATGATGCCGGCGCCAGGCGCCTCGTCGCCATACATGCCGTTGGCCGCCAGCGTGCCGATCTCCAGGAAAGGGCTGCCGACATCGAGCAGGAGCTGAATGCGGTCGCGCGGCAGGAGCTTGCCCTTGCCGGTATGGCGCTCGCGCGCCGTCTGCGATCCGCCCTCGCGCGCTTTCGCCGAACGCGCGTAGAGTTCGTCGATGAGGGCTTTGTTCTTGGCGGTATTGGCTTTGAAGCTTTCGCTGTCGCGATCGATCGCAGTCGAAATCACCGTCATGATGCGATGAGCTCCCGCCCGATCAGATAGCGGCGAATCTCGTTGGTGCCTGCGCCGATATCGTAGAGCTTGGCGTCGCGCAGGAAGCGCTCGACCGGCCATTCCTTGGTATAGCCGGCGCCGCCAAGCGCCTGGATCGCCTCCAGCGACACCTTCACCGCGTTCTCGCTTGCAAAGAGGATCGCGGCGGCCGCATCGGTGCGCGTCGCGCGGCCGGCATCGCAGGCGCGGGCGACGGAATAGACATAGGCGCGCGCCGAATTCAGCGCGACATACATGTCGGCGATCTTGCCCTGCATCAGCTGGAAATCGCCGATTGCCTTGCCGAACTGCTTGCGCTCCCGCACATAGGGCAGCACGACATCGAGGCAGGCCTGCATGATGCCGAGCGGGCCGCCGGCAAGCACGGCGCGTTCGTAATCGAGGCCGGACATCAGGATTTTCACGCCTTCTCCCTCCCGGCCCATCAGCGCCTCGGCCGGCACCTCGCAATCCTGAAAGACCAGTTCGGCCGTATCGCTGCCGCGCATGCCGAGCTTGGAAAGCTTCTTGGAAACGCTGAAGCCGGTCAGGCCCTTTTCGATGACGAAGGCGGAAATGCCTTTCGGGCCGGCCGCCGGATCGGTTTTGGCATAGACGACGAGCACGTCGGCATGCGGAGCATTGGTAATCCAGAACTTCGTGCCGTTCAGAATATAGCGGTCGCCCTTTTTCTCGGCACGCAGCCGCATCGAGACGACATCGGAACCGGAGCCCACTTCCGACATGGCGAGCGAGCCGACATGTTCACCGGAGATCAGCTTCGGCAGATGACGGCGTTTCTGCTCAGATGAGGCCCAGCGGCGGATCTGGTTGACGCAGAGATTGGAGTGGGCGCCGTAGCTCAAGCCGACGGAAGCCGAGGCGCGCGAGACCTCCTCCATCGCGACGACATGGTCGAGATAGCCGAGACCGGCGCCGCCGAACTCTTCCTCGACGGTGATGCCGTGCAGGCCGAGTGCGCCCATCTGCGGCCAGAGTTGACGCGGAAACGTATTGCTTTCGTCGATCTCCGCAGCCAGCGGAGCAATATGATCGGCGGCAAATCGCGCCGTCGTTTCGCGGATCGCGTCCGCGGTTTCGCCGAGCGAAAAATCAAACATAGCACTCCTCCCGCTGAAATATGTAGCGCGGGTTGCGACAGGTTCAAAGTGCCTGCGAATGAAGCGTATGAGAACTTTTCTGGAAAAGATGGAAAACATGGAATATATGGATATCAAGTAGGAGATACTATTCGATGCGACAGTTCACGACGGGTGATCTCAACAAACAGGTCGGTGACGTCACCGATGCAGCGAGCCGCGAACCGGTCGTTCTTACCCGCCACAATAAGCCACGTTTTGTGCTGATGAGTTATGAGCATTATGAGCGCCTGCGCAGTGGCACAGATCCGCGCCGCGCCCATGCCGCCTCGGAGATGCCGGGCGCGCATGCCGAGTTGTTTGGTGATGCGATTGAGCGGCTGGCAAAGGGCGAAGGCTACGACGATGAGCCATGAGTTTCGTCCTGGCGAGCTGATAATCTATCCCTATCTCTGGGTATGGCAGCAGCAACGTGGCGAGACTGAGGGACGAAAACAGCGGCCGGTCTGTGTCGTGATTGCAATCAGCAGTGCCAGTGATGGAAATACGCACCTCGTCCTGCTGGCAATTACCACACAGCCACCGCAGCCGGGGAGGGTTGCCCTGGAAATTCCCGATATCGAGCGCCGACGGGGCGGTCTTGGAGATCTCAAGCAGAGCTGGATCGTCGTTGACGAATACAATTACGACATCGTCGAGCACTCCTGGTACATCGAGCCTCATCAACAGGTCCTCGGTCGCTTCAGCAAATCCTTTATGATGAAGATTGCCGCCATGTTCTCGAAGGCGCGAAGTCAGTCGGGTGGGGTTAAGCGTTTCGACTGATCTAGGTTGAATTCTCCGCTTCCTCTCGTCGGAAAGCCTCGGGGCTTTTGCCCATCCATTTCCGGAAGGCCCGAAAGAAGGCGCTGGGTTCGGAATAGCCGAGCTGCACGGCGATCTCGCCGATCGTTTTCGAGGTATTCAGCAGTAGCTCGACAGCGAGGTCCCGGCGGATGTCGTCCTTGATCGCGGCATAGCTTTGTCCCTCGTCGTGCAGGCGGTGGCGCAACGTCGAAGGCCGCGTGCGCATATCGGCGGCGAGTTCGGCGAAGCTGCGCCACATGACTGGCGTCGCCTGGCCTAAGCGCCGGCGGACGGCGGCGGCGACGCCGGCATCGTAGCGGTATCGAACCAGAATATTCGCGGGCGCGCCACGCAGGAACTGCTTTAGCGCCTGTTCGCTGCGTGAGATCGGCAGGTCAAGCATGGCGCTGTCGAAACCGAGCCGGCTGATCGGTTGCGAGAAGCGCACCGGTGCGCCGAAGAAAAGCCGGTAGTCAGCGCCTTGCTTCGGCTCGGCGCAGCGGAAATCGACGAGCCGGATCGGGATACGGCGGCCGACCAGCCAGCAGGTGATGCCGTGGAGGATGATCCAGTAGGTGCGGTAAGCGAAGGCCGAGCGCGGGCTGCCGGTGTCCCTGAGCTCGACCTCCGCCAGGCCCTCGCGGATGACGAGCCTCCCTCTGGGATCGTCGAGCACGACATCGAGAAAGCGCAGCGCCCGGCGTAGTGCATGGCCCAGCGTCGGCGCGTGCAGCACGCAGTGGCAGAGCAGCGTGAAGCTACCGCTGCGCATCGGTCGGCCGCCCATGCCGAAGAATTCGTCGTCGAGCTCGGCGGCGATCGTCAGCCAGAGCCCGCCATAGGTCTCGGCAGACACCGGCTGATCGACGACCGCCGGCAGGCCGACCCGCGCAAGGATTGGCGCCGTCGGCTTGCCGAGCCTCCGCAGGCTGTCGAGCGCCTCCTCGACGAAGCCCGGTGCGATCATGCGTCGCTCGATCTCGGCCATCCTAACTCCGCTATGGCAAAACTGGCCGAAATAATGGAGCAGTTCTGTCATCGCTTGCAATAGGTAGAGCGAATAGAATCCTGCCTGCCGGCAATTTCTGGAGGATGGCCGGCGGCGAGGAGAAGAGATCCATGCTGATCCGCGGCGCAAGTTTCATCGTGACGGGAGGCGGCTCCGGCTTGGGTGCGGCGACGGCACGCATGCTCGTCGAGGCCGGCGGGCGCGTGACGATCGCCGATCTCAATATTGAGGCGGGCGAGGGTATCGCTCGGCAGTTCGGCAGCGATGCCCGCTTCGTCAAGGCCGATGTGAGCGATGGCGAGGCGGGAGCAGCCGTGGTCGCGGGGGCTGTCGAAGCTTTCGGCAGCCTGCGCGGTCTGATCAATTGCGCCGGGGTGGCGCCGGCCGAAAAGGTGATCGGCCGTGATGGGCCACACCGCGTGGAGAGTTTCGCGCGCACCGTCGGCATCAATCTTATCGGCACCTTCAACATGATCCGGCTTGCCGCCGCCGCGATCCAAACTGCGGAGCCGGATGGCGAAGGCGAACGCGGCGTGATCGTCAATACGGCCTCGGTTGCCGCCTTCGACGGCCAGATCGGCCAGGCGGCCTATGCCGCCTCCAAGGGTGGGGTGGCGGCGATGACCTTGCCGATTGCCCGCGAGCTCGCCCGTCACGGCATCCGCGTCGTGTCGATTGCGCCCGGCATCTTCGAGACGCCGATGATGGCGGGCATGCCGGCGGAGGTTCAGGCAGCACTCAGCCAGAGCGTGCCCTTTCCGCCGCGGCTCGGCCGGCCGGCGGAATTTGCTGCGCTGGTGCGCCATATCTTTGAAAACAACATGCTGAACGGCGAGGTCATCCGCCTCGACGGCGCATTGCGGATGGGCGCGCGTTGAGCGTCTGGCCCAAGGAGGAAAGATGGCATTGCAGGACCCTATCGTCATCGTCGGTGCGGCGCGCACGCCGATCGGCAGCTTCCAGGGAGAGCTGAAGGAGGCGACAGCGCCGGAGCTTGGAGCAACGGCGATCCGCGCCGCACTTGAGCGCAGCCGCGTTGCGGCCGAGGCGATCGAGGAGGTCGTCTTCGGCTGCGTCCTGCCGGCAGGCCTTGGCCAGGCGCCGGCGCGCCAGGCGGCGATCGGCGCCGGCCTGCCCTTCGCGACAGGGGCGAGCACCGTCAACAAGATGTGCGGTTCGGGCATGAAGGCGGTCATGATTGCACACGACCTGATCGCCGCCGGCAGCGCTTCGATCGCGGTCGCAGGCGGCATGGAAAGCATGACAAACGCGCCCTATCTCCTTGACAAGGCCCGTGGTGGCTACAGGCTCGGCCATGGGCGTGTCGTGGATCACATGTTCCTCGACGGGCTGGAGGATGCTTATGACAAGGGGCGCTTGATGGGCAGCTTCGCGGAGGATTGCGCCGAGGCCTATCAGTTCACGCGCGAGGCGCAGGATAGTTACGCTATCGCTTCTTTGACGCGGGCGCAGAAGGCGATCGCGCAGGGCAGTTTTGAAAGCGAGATCGTGCCGGTCACGGTCAGGTCGGGGAAAGCCGTGCAGGTGGCGAGCCGCGACGAACAGCCGGGCAGGGCGAAGCTCGACAAGATCCCGACCCTGAAGCCCGCCTTCCGAGACGACGGCACGGTGACCGCGGCAAATTCCAGCTCGATCTCCGACGGCGCGGCAGCGCTCGTGCTGATGCGCCGCTCCGAGGCGGAGCATCGCGGACTCGAACCCGTTGCTACGATCCTCGGCCATGCCACACATTCACAGGCGCCTAATCTTTTCGCTACCGCGCCGATCGGCGCGTTGCAGAAGCTCTCGGATCGGACCGGCCTGGCGCTTCCGGACGTCGACCTCTTCGAAATCAACGAGGCTTTCGCCGTCGTCGCCATGGCGGCGATGCGCGACCTCGACCTGCCGCATGAAAAGGTCAATGTGCATGGCGGCGCCTGCGCGCTCGGCCATCCGATCGGCGCATCGGGAGCCCGGATTCTGGTGACGCTGCTTGCAGCAATGGAGCGCTACGACCTGAAGCGTGGCATGGCGGCACTTTGCATCGGCGGCGGCGAGGCGACGGCCGTCGCCATCGAACGGCATTAGCGGGAAGGGAGAAGCCATATGATCCTTTCCGAACTCCAGCAGCAGATTTCGGATCTCGCCCGCGATTTCGCCCGCGACCGGCTGGCGCCGGGGGCGGCCAAACGCGACCGGGAGCACCTCTTTCCGCGAGAGGAACTGAGGGAGATGGGCGAACTCGGGCTGCTCGGCATGCTGGTACCGGAAGCCTATGGCGGCTCGGATACGGGTGTCCTCGCCTATGCCGCGGCACTTGAGGAGATTGCCGCGGGCGACGGACCCTGTTCGACGATCATGAGCGTGCACAGTTCCGTCGGTTGCGTGCCGATCCTGAAATTCGGCACCGAGGAGCAGCGGCAGCGCTTCCTGCCGAAGCTTGCGACCGGCGAATGGATCGGCGGCTTTGCGCTCACCGAGCCACAGGCCGGTTCCGATGCCTCGAACCTGAAGACCCGGGCGCGGCGTGACGGCAACGACTACGTGCTCGACGGCGCCAAGCAGTTCATCACTTCGGGCAAGAACGGCGATGTCATCATCGTCTTTGCCGTCACCGATCCCGACGCCGGCAAGAAAGGCATCACCGCCTTCATCGTACCGACGGAGACGCCGGGTTACGAGGTAATCCGCGTCGAGGAAAAACTCGGCCTGCATTCCACCGATACCTGCCAGATCGCGTTCAACGCAATGCGCATTTCTGAGGATTTGAGGCTGGGCGCGGAGGGTGAAGGCTATCGCATCGCGCTCGCCAATCTCGAGGGCGGGCGGATCGGCATCGCGGCGCAGGCGGTCGGCATGGCGCGGGCGGCCTTCGAGGCGGCGCGTGATTACGCCAAGGAGCGCACGACTTTCGGCCGACCGATTTTTGAGCATCAGGCTGTGGCCTTCCGCCTCGCGGACATGGCGGTTCAGATCGAGGCGGCGCGACAGCTTGTCTTTCACGCCGCGTCTCTTCGGGAAACGGGACTGCCCTGCCTGTCGGAAGCGTCGATGGCGAAGCTCTTTGCCTCGGAGATGGCCGAACGGGTCTGCTCCCATGCGATCCAGATCCACGGCGGCTACGGCTACATGGCCGATTACCCGGTCGAACGCATCTATCGCGATGTGCGCATCTGCCAGATCTATGAGGGAACGAGCGATGTGCAGCGCATGGTGATTGCCCGCAATCTGTAGGAATGACATCCGGCCGCTTCCGGGGAGGGAGGCAGGGCCGGCTAAGGGAGGAAAGCAAAAACATGGTGGATTCCGCTCATCTGAGCCTGCACGTCCCCGAACCCGCCGTCCGCCCCGGCGGCCAGCCCGATTTTTCCAATGTCAAGATCGCCAAGGCCGGATCCGTTCCGCGGCCGGAGGTCGATGTCGCATCCGAGGATATCCGCGATCTCGCCTATTCGATCATTCGCGTCTTGAACCGTGACGGCGAGGCCGTCGGCCCCTGGGCGGGATCGCTCTCCGATGAGGAGCTGCTGACCGGGCTTCGCAACATGATGAAGCTGCGCGCCTTCGATGCCCGTATGCTGATGGCGCAGCGCCAAGGCAAGACGTCCTTCTACATGCAGCATCTCGGCGAGGAAGCCGTCAGCTGCGCCTTTCGCAAGGCGCTCAACAAGGGCGATATGAATTTCCCGACCTATCGCCAGGCGGGTCTCTTGATCGCCGACGACTATCCGATGGTCGAGATGATGAACCAGATCTACTCGAACGAGAGCGATCCGCTGCACGGCCGGCAGCTGCCGATCATGTATTCTTCCAAGGAGCATGGCTTCTTCACCATTTCGGGCAATCTCGCCACCCAATATGTGCAGGCCGTCGGCTGGGCGATGGCCTCGGCCATCAAGAACGACAGCCGCATTGCCGCGGCCTGGATCGGCGACGGCTCGACGGCGGAATCGGACTTCCATTCGGCGCTCGTCTTCGCCTCGACCTACAAGGCGCCGGTGATCCTCAACATCGTCAACAATCAGTGGGCGATCTCCACCTTCCAGGGAATTGCCCGCGGCGGCTCCGGCACCTTTGCCGCCCGCGGCCTCGGCTTCGGCATTCCGGCGCTCAGGGTCGACGGCAACGATTATCTCGCCGTCCATGCCGTCGCCCGCTGGGCGGCCGAACGCGCCCGGCGCAATCTCGGGCCGACGCTGATCGAACATGTCACCTACCGCGTCGGCGCACATTCGACCTCCGACGATCCGAGCGCCTATCGGCCGAAGACTGAATCGGAAGCTTGGCCGCTCGGCGATCCCGTGCTGCGGCTGAAGAAACATCTGATCGTCAAGGGCGTATGGTCGGAGGAGCGGCATGTGCAGGCCGAAGCCGAAATCATGGACGAGGTGATCGAGGCGCAGCGCCAGGCCGAGGCGCATGGCACGCTGCATGCCGGCGGCAGGCCTTCGGTGCGCGACATTTTTGAGGGCGTTTATGCCGAGATGCCGGCGCATATTCGCCGCCAGCGACAGAAGGCGGGGTACTGACATGGCCAGGATGACGATGATCGAGGCCGTGCGCAGCGCTATGGACGTCTCGATGGCGAAGGACGACAATGTCGTGGTCTTCGGCGAGGACGTCGGCTATTTCGGCGGGGTCTTCCGCTGCACCCAGGGACTGCAGGCAAAATATGGCAGGACGCGTTGCTTCGATACGCCGATCAGCGAATCCGGCATCGTCGGCACGGCAATCGGCATGGCCGCCTACGGACTGAAGCCCTGTGTCGAGATCCAGTTCGCCGATTACATGTATCCCGCCTATGACCAGTTGACGCAGGAAGCGGCCCGCATCCGCTACCGTTCCAACGGCGATTTCACCTGCCCGATCGTCGTGCGTATGCCAACGGGCGGCGGCATCTTCGGCGGCCAGACCCACAGCCAGAGCCCGGAAGCGCTCTTCACCCATGTCTGCGGATTGAAGGTGATCGTGCCTTCCAATCCCTATGACGCCAAAGGCCTGTTGATCGCGGCGATCGAAGACCCCGATCCTGTCATGTACCTGGAGCCGAAGCGGCTCTATAACGGCCCCTTCGACGGCCACCACGAGCGGCCGGTGACGCCTTGGTCGAAACACGATCTCGGCGAGGTGCCCGACGGCCATTACACGATCCCGATCGGCAAGGCCGAGGTGCGGCGGGAGGGATCGGCAGTGACTGTCATTGCCTATGGCACGATGGTGCATGTGGCGCTGGCGGCGGCCGAGGATGCCGGCATCGATGCCGAGGTGATCGATTTGAGAAGCCTGCTGCCGCTCGATCTCGATACGATCGTCAAATCGGTCACCAAAACCGGGCGCTGCGTCGTCGTCCATGAGGCGACCTTGACGTCGGGCTTCGGCGCCGAAGTCGTATCCCTGGTGCAGGAACATTGCTTCTACCATCTCGAAGCGCCGGTCGTGCGCGTCGCAGGCTGGGACACGCCTTATCCGCATGCGCAGGAATGGGACTATTTCCCTGGTCCAGGCCGGGTCGGGCGGGCGCTTGCCGAAGTCATGGAGGCCTGAGCCATGGGCGAATTCATTATCAAGATGCCCGATGTCGGGGAAGGGGTCGCCGAGGCCGAACTGGTGGAATTGCATGTGAGGCCGGGAGATCCCGTCCGCGAGGACATGGTGATCGCCGCGGTCATGACCGACAAAGCCACAGTCGAAATTCCCTCTCCCGTCGATGGCACTGTCATCTGGCTCGCGGGCAGTATCGGAGACCGCATCGCGGTCAAGGCGCCGCTGGTGCGGATCGAAACGGCGGAAGGTGCCGGCGAAGCCCAACCGGTGCGGATATCGCAGGCGCCGACCGCCGAAGTGGTCAAACCGGAAATCGCGAGGCCCGTCCCGGCAGCGCCGGTCTCCGCTGCCCCGGCTGCCGCCGCCCCGCCCGTCGAAAAACCGCTTGCTGCCCCTTCCGTTCGGCTCTTTGCCAGAGAAAGCGGCGTCGATCTCAGGCAGGTGCAGGGGAGCGGGCCGGCCGGACGCATCCTGCGCGAAGATGTCGAGCAATTCCTGGTGCAAGGGGCCGCTCCTGCACTCGTCAAGGGCGGATCCGTCAAGAAGACAGCGACCGAGGAGATCAAGCTCACCGGACTGCGGCGGCGCATCGCGGAAAAGATGGTGCTTTCCACCTCGCGCATTCCCCACATCACCTATGTGGAGGAGATTGATATGAGCGCGCTGGAGGAGCTGCGCGCCACCATGAACGGCGACCGCCGGGAAGGCCATCCGAAGCTGACGGTACTGCCCTTCCTGATGCGGGCGCTGGTGAAAGCCATTGCCGAGCAGCCTGAGGTCAACGCCACTTTCGACGACGATGCCGGCATCATCACGCGCTATAGCGCCGTGCATATCGGCATCGCCACGCAGACGCAGGCCGGTCTGACCGTGCCTGTCGTGCGGCATGCGGAAGCGCGCGGCATCTGGGATTGCGCCGCCGAGATGGCCCGGCTGGCGGATGCGGCGCGTTCGGGCACCGCGACGCGCGACGAGCTTTCCGGCTCCACCATCACCATCAGCTCGCTCGGCGCGCTCGGCGGCATCGTTTCGACGCCCGTCATCAATCATCCCGAGGTGGCGATCATCGGCGTCAACAAGATCGCCACACGGCCGGTCTGGGACGGCACGCAGTTCGTGCCGCGCAAGATGATGAACCTCTCCTCCAGCTTCGACCACCGCATCATTGATGGCTGGGACGCGGCGACCTTCGTCCAGCGCATCCGCACGCTCATCGAAACGCCGGCGCTCATTTTCATCGAAGGCTGACCATGAAAGAGATTGTCTGCAAGCTCCTCGTCATCGGCGCCGGTCCGGGCGGCTACGTCTGTGCCATCCGCGCCGGACAGCTCGGCATCGATACCGTCATCGTCGAAGCGGGCAAGCCGGGCGGCACCTGCCTGACGGTCGGCTGCATTCCCTCCAAGGCGCTGATCCATGCGGCCGAAGAATTCGACGCCACGCGGAAAATGCTGGCTGGCAAGAACCCGATGGGCATCCGCGTCGAAGGCGCCTCGATCGATCTCGCAAGGACGATCGCCTGGAAGGACGGCATTGTCGGCCGGCTCACAGGCGGCGTTTCGGGTTTGTTACAGAAGGCGCGGGTGAAGATCGTCCATGGCCGCGCCCACTTCCGTGACGGCAAGACGGTGGAGGTGGAGACCGAAACCGGCCAGCAGGTCATCCGCGCCGAGACCGTGGTGATCGCCACCGGTTCCGATCCGGTGGAGTTGACAAATCTGCCTTTCGGCGGCCGCGTCATTTCCTCGACCGAGGCGCTGTCGCTGATTGAACTGCCGAAAAGGCTCGTCGTGGTCGGCGGCGGTTATATCGGGCTCGAACTCGGGATGGCCTTTTCGAAAATGGGCTCGGAGGTAACCGTCGTCGAGGCGACGCCGCAGGTGCTGCCGCTCTATGATGCAGAGTTGGTGCGTCCCGTCATGCGCAAGCTGACCGAGAGCGGCATCCGAGTGCTGACGGGTGCAAAGGCGATAGGTCTTGCCTATGATGGCGAGGCATTGATCGTTGAAACCTCAGACGGCCGGCGTGAGACACTGCCGGCGGATCGCATCCTTGTCACTGTCGGCCGCCGCCCCCGAACGGCAGGTTCCGGTCTTGAGGAGCTCGAGCTCGACCGCGCCGGTCCGTATCTGAGGATCGACGATCGTTGCCGCACCTCGATGCGCGGCATCTATGCGATCGGCGATGTCACCGGCGAGCCGATGTTGGCGCATCGGGCGATGGCGCAAGGGGAGATGGTGGCGGAGATCATTGCGGGGAAGAAGCGGGCCTGGGATAAAAGATGCATTCCCGCCATCTGCTTTACCGATCCTGAGATCGTCAGCGTCGGCCTGTCGCCGGCGGAGGCGCGCGCGCAAGGATATGAGATCCGCACCGCCCAATTTCCGTTCAGCGCCAACGGGCGGGCGATGACGATGGTCTCTGAGGAGGGCTTCGTGCGCGTCGTCGCCCGCGCCGACACCAATCTTGTTCTCGGCCTACAGGCGGTGGGAGCCGGCGTCTCCGAGCTCTCGGCGGCTTTTGCCCTGGCGATCGAGATGGGTGCGCGCCTGGAGGACATCGCCGGCACCATCCACGCTCATCCTACCCGCAGCGAAGCGCTCATGGAAGCGGCGCTGAAAGCTTTGGGAAGCGCTTTGCACATCTGAGTCGAGCTGCCAAGACCACGAGTGGCTGCGTTCAGCCAGACCTGCCAGCTTCTTATCATCGATGGCTGTGCCGCTCTCCCCCGAATTGTTCTTCGAGCTGATCCTGCAACCGTGGCCGACTGTTTTTCTCGTGGCCTCATTTGCTCCGAGGTTGAAATCCATGCCTGGATCAATCAACGCAAGTGCCGTTCGATCACTTTGGCTTAATGGCCATCAGATTGCCCAACTCCATCGGGAAGGGAAATAAAATCGTCGAAGCCTTCTCGCTGGCGATGACGTTCAAAGTGCTCAGGTAACGAAGTTGCATCGCCTCGGGCTGTTTGGCCAGAATTTCCGCCGCTTCCAGTAGCTTCGCTGCAGCTTGCTGTTCGCCCTCGGCATTGATGACCTTTGCGCGGCGTTCGCGTTCGGCTTCCGCTTGGCGGGCGATCGCACGTATCATCGACTCGTTGATATCCACATGTTTGATCTCGACGGTGGCCACTTTAATTCCCCAAGCGTCGGTCTGAGTATCAAGGATTTCCTGAATATCCGAGTTGAGCCTGTCACGTTCTGCCAGCATTTCATCGAGATCGTGCTTGCCGAGCACCGAGCGCAACGTTGTCTGGGCAAGCTGGCTTGTTGCCATCATGAAATCCTCGACCTGTATCGTCGACTTCTCTGGGTCGATAACCCTGAAATAGATTACCGCGCTGACACGCACCGAGACATTGTCATGTGAGATGACGTCCTGGCTAGGCACATCGAGTACGCGCGTGCGCAAGTCGACCCGGATCATTTGCTGGACATAAGGCACGAGCAGAATCAAGCCGGGTCCCTTGACGCCGGTAAAGCGGCCGAGAGTGAACACGACGCCGCGTTCATATTCCCTCAGGATCTTAACCGCGGATGCGAGGACGGCGACCAAAATGAAAATGGCCACCAAATAGAAGGCAAGATCTGTAAACATATCCATGACTTCTCCTCCTGCTTCCTGAGTGTCGTCAAGTGTCCTTAGGACGGCTGGCGACCTCGAGCGCCAGCCCGTTGCGGCCGGTCACTCTGACAGGGTCACCAGCAACAAGGGGTTCGGCGGAAATCGCCTTCCAGCGTTCGCCATGCGCAATGACGTACCCGCTGAGCCCCGTCCAACTCTCAACTTTACCGGAAATGCCAATCATCTCCTCTGCGCCAGTGGCAACCTGGCGCAAGCGCGAGGTGAATGCCAGGCGAGCAACGACAAGGCTGAAGGCAAGAGTCGCAACTGCAATTGCGGCTAGTAGGGGGCGCGACACCTCCAGGCCGGGTATATCGGTATCAAACAATATGGTTGCTCCCAGGATCACGGCTACCCCGCCGCCAATGCCAAAAGCCCCGAGGCTTGGCGAATGGGCCTCAGCCACAGTCAATCCTACGCCGAGCAAAATAAGCCCAAGGCCGGCAAAACTCACCGGCAGCAATGCCAGGGCATAAAGACCGAGGAGGAGGCAGATGCCGCCGATCGTGCCAGGAAGCATTGTCCCGGGTGCGAGAAATTCGAAGATCAGGCCATAGATGCCGACCATCATCAGGATGATTGCGATGTTCGGATCGGTAATGACGGACAGCAGCCGCGTGCGCCAGTCAGGCTCGAATTCCTGCACGGCCAATCCGACGGTATCGAGCCGCACGTCCGTTTGACCGACCCGCACCACGTGCCCCTGTGCCTTTGCAAGGAGATCGGTGACATCGACTGCCATGAAATCGATCGCATGTTCGCGCACTGCCGCGGTGGATGAAAGGCTCGCAGCTTCGCGGACAGCACGCTCTGCCCAGTCGGCGTTGCGATTGCGCAATTCCGCAAGCCCGCGAATGTAAGCGACGGCATCGTTGACGGCTTTTGCTTCGAGGGCATTTCCTGGAGCTGCCGGCTGCTTGCCGCTAGGTTCGTTCGGCTTCTTTTCGGGTTCCTCATCACCGCCCAAAGGCTTGACGCCGAGCGCGATTGGTGTCGCCGCGCCGAGATTGGTGCCAGGCGCCATTACCGCTATGTGGCTTGCGTAGAGAATATAGGTGCCGGCGCTGGCAGCCCGTGCCCCGCTTGGCGCGACGAAGCTCGCGACAGGCACCGGCGAGGCAAGGATCGCGCGAATGATTTCCCGCATGGAGGTGTCAAGGCCACCTGGTGTATCCATCTGCAGGACGATCAAGACCGCTTCACGTTCGCCAGCACGCTGAATGCCTCGTACCACGTAGTCAGCTATAGCAGGCCCAATGGCGCCGTTCACCTTGAGGACGACAGACGTGCGGTCAGACGCCGACGGTGCGCCGAAGCTCCAAGCTGAAAGCAGCAAAAACAATAAAGTGAAGATTGGCGGTTGCCATCGCCAACACCTCAATCCCCGCGTGCCAATCGGCGGAACGTACATAGCATTTAATGTATGTCGGAAACTGCAAAGAAAAAGGCAGCGGGTTAAAGCTCATGTTCAAGCCGTCTGAGGCAGTCGTAAAGGGGAAGCTGGCTAAGCGCGTTTGCACGGATGCGGAGCCGCTTGGCCCATGTTTTTTGAAGGTCTCTGGCTGTCAGCGACGCGCATTCCAATGCAGCGAAGCGGTTATGGAGGCGGCGCTGAACGCTTGGCAGGCTCGTTGCATATTTCTACTCGTGTATTTCGCCACAGCGGCCATTTTGCCTTGACGTGGGCGGCACCTGGCGCGGCGGCAGATTTCTGCGGCCTCGACAGAACGATAATTCTGCTCCAACTGACATAAGACGTTCATTTGAACATTGTATTTGGACATCCGAGCGGCTGACGGCGAAATCCGTGCTGCCAATCACGCTTTGAGCCCGGAGGGGCTGTTCGCCTCCGGCCTTAGAGCGCTCAATATGTTCATTTGAACATTCGGTTGTTGTAAAGTGAAACTCGGCTGCTACCATCCCCGCGTCTGGAGCGGGAGGCTGCGGACCGAGAGAAAATGGGAGAGACCATGAACAAGATCGCTTTTTTCCTGTCCGCAGGATTGACCTGCCTGTCCTTGTCCGTTCCGGCGATGGCTGCCACGAAGATCCAGTGGTGGCATGCGATGGGCGGTGAGAACGGCGCGAAGCTGGAGCAAATTGCCAAGGGCTTCAACGCATCGCAGTCCGATTATGAAATCGTTCCGGTTTTCAAGGGCAATTACGACGAAACCCTGACGGGCGCCATTGCTGCGTTCCGCGCCAACCAACAGCCCGCCATCGTCCAGGTCTACGAAGTCGGCACCGGCACCATGATGGCGGCACAGGGCGCCATTTATCCCGTTTATGAACTGATGAAGGACGAAGGCGAGCCCTGGGACCAGAACAAGTTCATTGCGCCCGTCGTCGGCTACTACTCCGACACCAGCGGCAACGTCCTGTCTCTGCCCTTCAATTCGTCCACGCCGATCCTGTATTACAATAAGGATGTCTTCAAGAAGGCCGGGCTCGATCCCGAGACGCCGCCAAAGACCTGGGCTGAGGTGGAAGCCTTCTCGCGCACGATCATCAAGTCAGGCGCTGCCAAGTGCGGCTTCACCAGCGGCTGGATCTCCTGGATCCAGACCGAAAATCTCAATGCCCTGCACGATAAGCCTTACTCCACCAAGGCCAACGGTTTCGGCGGTCTGGATGCGGAATTCACCTTCAACAATGACCTGACGATCCGCCATTGGGGGAATCTTAAGAAATGGCAGGACGAGGGGCTCTTCAAATTCGGCGGACCGGTCGGCGGCGATAACGCGCCTCCGATGTTCTACTCTCAGGAATGCGCGATGTACATGAACTCGTCCGCCGGCCGGGCCGGCGTCATCAACAACGCCAAAGCTTTCAAAGTCGGTTTTGCGCCGCTTCCCTATTATGACGACGTCATCAAGCAGCCGCTCAACTCGATCATCGGCGGCGCCACACTCTGGACGCTGAAGGGGCGCCCGGAGGAAGAATATAAGGGTGTGGCAAAATTCTACACCTATCTGCAGAAGCCGGAAGTTCAGGCCGACTGGCATCAGTTCTCAGGGTATCTTCCGATCACCGAGGCTGCCTATAAGCTGAGCCAGGAGCAGGGATATTACGAAAAGAATCCCGGCGCAGATGTCGGTATCAAGCAGTTGACACGCGTGACGCCGACCGAAAATTCCAAGGGCATCCGGTTCGGCAACTACGTGCAGGTCCGCGGCATCATCGATGACGAATTCGCGGCATTGCTGGGCGGAAAGAAGACCGCGAAGGAAGCGGTTGATTCCGTCGTCGCACGCGGCAATCAGCAGCTTCGCGATTTCGAAGCTGCCAATTAAGGGCTCAAGGCAGGGGCGGCAAAACCGGCGCCCCTGCCTTCTCCGTCATTCTGTGAGGGCCCATGCAAACGAAACGGACCGTCTTTCCCAATAAGGTTTTGCCTTATCTGCTTATCGCTCCCCAGCTTCTGATCACCGTCGTCTTCTTCCTCTGGCCGGCCGCAACCGCCTTTTGGCAATCATTCCTTCGCCAGGACGCGTTCGGTTTCAAAACGAACTTCGTCTGGTTCCAGAATTATCGCCGGCTCTTCGCCGACCCGCTCTATATGGATGCCTTCGGCCACACGCTGGTCTTCGCCGTCTCGGTGACGGTCCTGTCGACGATGATTGCGCTCACTCTGGCCGCCGCCGCCATGCGTGTGCTGCGGACGTCGCGCATCTATTCGACCTTGCTGATCTGGCCTTACGCGGTGGCGCCTGCGATTGCCGGCATACTCTGGTGGTTCATGTTCAACCCGTCGATCGGCATCGTCGCTTATACGCTTCGCAGCATGGGGATCAGTTGGAACCATCTGATCAACCCGGATAATGCGATGGTCCTGATCGTGATCGCCGCCACCTGGAAGCAAATTTCCTATAATTTTCTGTTTTTCCTGGCCGCGCTGCAATCCGTGCCGCGCTCGCTCCAGGAGGCCGGCGCCATCGACGGAGCCGGGCCGGTGAAGCGCTTCTGGACGATCGTATTCCCGTTGATCTCGCCGACAACTTTCTATCTGGTCGTCATCAACATCGTTTACGCAATGTTCGATACCTTCGGCATCGTTCATGCGACGACGCAAGGCGGACCGGCGCGCGCTACCGAAATTCTCGTCTACAAGGTTTACTTCGACGGTTTCATCGGCCTCAACCTGGGCTCCTCTGCAGCGCAGTCGGTCATACTCATGGTCATCGTTGTTGCTCTTACCGCGGTCCAGTTCCGCTTCGTCGAACGCCGCGTGCAATATTGAGGAGCGTCAAAGGTGGTTGAAAATCGTCCGTTCCTGAATTTCCTGGCTCACCTCGTCCTCATCCTCGGCGTCACGATCGTGATCTTCCCGGTCTACATCGCCTTCATAGCTTCGAGCCACGGCCCCAATGACTTTCTGTCCGGCGTGGTGCCGCTGATGCCGGGACCACACATCATCGAGAACTATTCGACCATGCTGTCATCGGGGATGACGAGTTCCGGCGCCCCGCCTATCGGGCCGATGCTGCTCAATTCGTTGATCATGGCCGTCGGTGTGGCCGTTGGAAAGATTGCCATTTCCATCCTTTCCGCCTTCGCCATCGTCTATTTTCGATTTCCTTTTCGCACGCTCGCCTTCTGGATGATCTTCATCACCCTGATGTTACCGGTCGAGGTGCGCATCGTGCCGACCTACAAGGTGGTCGCCGATCTCGGAATGCTGAACAATTATGGCGGGCTCATCATTCCGCTGATCGCATCCGCAACCGCGACCTTCCTGTTTCGTCAGTTCTTCCTCACCGTGCCCGATGAGTTGATGGAGGCTGCGCGCGTCGATGGCGCAGGGCCGCTGAAATTCTTCCGCGATATCCTGTTGCCGCTGTCGGTGACCAACATCGCAGCCTTGTTCATCATCCTGTTCGTGCTCGGCTGGAACCAGTATCTGTGGCCGCTCATCGTTACGACCGACCAGAGTCTCTACACCGTCGTCATGGGCATTCAGCGCATGGCCGCGGTCGCCGATGCCGAGCCGCGCTGGAATCTCGTCATGGCAGCGGTCATCCTGGCCGCGTTGCCGCCCGTCCTCGTCATCGTCGCCATGCAACGCCTTTTCGTCAAAGGCCTGGTCGAAACGGAGAAATGAAATGGCCCCGATCAATATCGTCGACGTCAAGAAAAACTATGGTTCGGTTCCTGTCGTCAAAGGCATCAGCCTGGCTGTCGAAGACGGCGAATTCATCGTGCTCGTCGGCCCTTCCGGCTGCGGCAAGTCAACCTTGCTTCGCATGATCGCGGGATTGGAGTCGATCACCGGCGGCCAGGTCGAAATCGACGGCCGCAACGTCAACAAGGCGGAACCGGCCGAGCGCGATATCGCCATGGTGTTCCAGAATTATGCGCTTTATCCGCATATGACCGTGCGCGGAAACCTTGAATATGGCTTGAAGAACCGCGGCACGCCGCGCGCGGAAATCGATCGCCGCGTCAAAGAGGCTGCCGACATCCTCGAAATCGGTCCGATGCTGGATCGCAAGCCGCGCGAATTGTCGGGCGGACAGCGCCAGCGCGTCGCGATGGGACGGGCCATCGTGCGTGAACCGGCGGCCTTTCTTTTCGACGAGCCTCTGTCCAATCTCGATGCCAAGCTGCGCGTCCAGATGCGGGTCGAAATACGCCGGCTGCAGCGCCGGCTGAGGACCACCAGCATCTACGTTACCCATGACCAGCTCGAGGCGATGACGCTTGCCGACAGGCTCGTCGTCATGAATGGCGGACTGGTCGAACAAGTGGGAACGCCGGTCGAAGTATACGACCGTCCGGCAAGTTTGTTCGTTGCCGGTTTCATCGGCTCGCCGCCGATGAACCTCGTGCCGATCGAGGTGCTGGGTGTAGCCGATGCCGGGGATGCCCTGGCATTGCCAGACGAGACTGACATCGTCGGTCTCAGGCCAGATGCTCTTCTCATATCAAAGCCCGCCGAGCCTTCCGTTCGTCTGAACGCCATTGTCGAGTTGCTCGAGCCGATCGGCGGCGAAAGCCACCTGCATGTCAGACTGGGGGAGGGCCAGCAGACGGTCGTCCTGACGGTTCAGGGTCGGCCGGACTTCGCCGAGACTGCCGGGATCGAGATCTTCGCGCGGATCGATCAGATACATCCCTTCAACAGCAAGACTGGACGACGAACGGACTGAAACGGCCGGATTGCCCGATCCGACATCTGCAGCGTCGAAAAGTGAGGAAAGAGAAAGACATGCTAAAGTCAGAACCGCGATCCGGCCCCGGCCGCAGTGAGGTTCAAGCACATCGAGGCGCATCCGCTGTCGCGCCCGAAAACACGATCGCCGCTTTTCGGGCGGCTGCCGACCAGGGTGCCGAATGGGTCGAACTCGACGTCGCGCTCCTTGGCGATGGAACCGCGGTCGTCATCCACGACGGCTCGGTCGACCGTTGTTCGTCATCGACCGGCAAGCTCAGCGATCTCACCGCATCCGACCTGCAGAAGATCGACGCCGGCGCGTGGTTCGATCCGCGCTTCAAGGGCGAACCCCTGCCGACCCTGGCCCAGGTCCTGACCGCATTGGGTGAGCTGGGGCTGAACGCCAATGTCGAGATCAAGCAGCACGCGCATCACAATTCTCTCGACCAGCTGGTGAAAACCGTTGACGAACATCTGAAGGCGCGCGCGCCGCAGACCAGGATCATGATATCGAGCTTCGACGCGGCGGCGCTCAGGCGCATGCACGAAATCGATCCGAGTTACGAGCTTGCGATGCTGTGGAGCAAACTGCCGGATGACTGGAGTGACGTTCTCCAATCCATTCCCGCGGGAACGGTCCACCTTGGATACAAGTCTCTCAGCGTCGGATTCCTCGAGGAGGCGGCGCAGCGGGGGATCAAGGTCCGGGCGTGGACCTGCAATGACCCAAACCTCCTCGCATCTTTTTGGCCTGTCGGCTTGACCGGTGTGATAACAGACGACCCAAGTGTCTATCTCTCGTAAGGAATAGCGATGGGCCAGCGGGTCATATCGAGCCGACAACGCGAAATACTTGCGCTGATCGAAACCGAAGGTGTCCAGTATATCGATGATCTGGCGCGCCGGTACGATCTGACGACCCAGACAATCCGCCGTGATATCAACGCCCTGTGTGATCTCGGGCACGCCCGCCGCTTTCACGGCGGTGTGGGTGTGCCGGTCGAAGGCAGCAATATCTCCCTCAACGCTCGCGCCCAACTGAACCGGCGCGCCAAGCGGCTGATCGCCAAGCGGGTCGCCGCCGATATCGGCGCGGATGCGACGGTATTCCTGGGGATCGGCAGCACGGTTCAATTCGTGGCAGAGGCGTTGCGCGATCACCAGGGGCTGACCGTTATCACCAATAACATCCATGTCGCTCTGACCCTTTGCGAATCACCGAGTGTCGAGGTCCATCTCACCGGCGGCCTGCTGCGCCATGACGATCGCGATGTCGTGGGCAGCGATGTGATCAAATTCGTGGAAAAATTCTATGCGACCTATGCAGTCGTCGGTGCCGGTGCGCTGAGCCCGGTGAACGGCCTGATGGACTTCAGCTATAGCGAGGCGCAGATCACCAACGCGCTTCTGGAGAATTCGCAAACGCGGCTCCTGGCTGCAGACGTCAGCAAGTGGACCCGCCATGCGGCGGTGCGCGTGGCACCTTTCAATAAAATAACCCGCTTTTACACGGATCGGCTGCCGGCCGATCCGTCCGTCGCCAGTGTGCTCGCCGATAGCAGCATGGAGGTGGTAACCTGCGGCGAGGACTTGACATGACCTTCGTTAATCTGGCGCCCTCTGCACATGAATTGCAGCATGTGCGTTATCTCCTCACCGATATCGACGACACGCTGACGACAGAGGGTAAACTTCTGCCGCGCACCTATGACGCCCTTTGGGAACTCAGCCGGGCCGGCATCGCCGTCGTGCCGGTCACGGGTGGTTCAGCCGGCTGGTGCGAACACATCATCCGTGCCTGGCCCGTTGCCGCGGTCATCGGCGAAAGTGGTGCTTATGCCGTTACGCGCCGCGGCGGCCAGGTTGTTTTCGATTTCTGGGAGAGCCGCGCAACGCAGGGCGAGCGTCAACGTCAGCATCTGGAGGCAATCGAAAGACTGATCTCGGAAAGGGGGGACACATTCAAGATCGCTCACGACCAGGTGTTCCGCCTGGCTGACGTGGCAATCGACATTCAAGGTCATGAAGCGCAGGCTGTCGAAGATCTGGCATCCGATATCAGGGCAATCGGCGGGACCGTCGCCATCAGTTCCATCCACATCAACACCTGGATTGGCGATTATGACAAACGCGCCATGAGCGAGCGCGTCCTGACAAGCTTATTCGGGGTCGACCCCGTAGAATTGCCATCCGTCACGGCGTTCGTCGGCGATTCTCGAAACGATGCGCCGATGTTCGGCTTCATCCGAAACTCTTTCGGCGTCGGCAATATCCTTCCTGTTCTTCCGCATCTGCAGCATGTGCCGAGATGGATCTCCTCCCAGCCCGCGGGACTTGGTTTTGCCGATATTGCCGGGACAATCCTGAATGCCAGGACCACAGGCCAATGAAGCGCCGGCGGGCTGAGAGCGAAAGAAGTAAGTGCCACAAGAAACCAGGCCCGGCCACGGGATGAATTGAAACCGGACCGCCATGAAACCTATAAAGCGACGCAGCAAGACTCGGCCAGACAAGTCTCAGCCATTGCTGCGTCAGCTCGCGGCGGTTCCTGCGAAGTTATTTGCCGGCGCGTTCCGCCAACAGTATGGCGCCCTCTGTTTTCGCTATTGCAATGGCGGACCGAAGATCGAAATCCTGGTCATCACGTCGCGCGAGCGCGCGCGCTGGGTTATACCGAAGGGGTGGCCGATGAAAGGGAAGAAGCCATTCGAAGCGGCGGCGGTAGAAGCCTGGGAGGAGGCAGGCGTGCGCGGAGCTGTGAGGAAGAAACCTGTTGGCCGCTATACTTATCTGAAAGAACTTGACGACGGCGATGTGGCGCCATGCATTGTCGACGTGTTTCAGATTGAAGTGACCGAACTCAGCAATGACTTTAAGGAGCACGGTCAGCGTATTCTCGAATGGGTCAGCCCGGATGAAGCGGCGCGACGCGTCCGGGAGGTCGAACTCAAGTCGCTGCTCGTCGAATTTGAAGCGCGGGGTCGCAAGAAATCCGACCTCGAGTGACGTGGGATCCCTTGCCCTGCTTCGGCAGTTCGTGATCGCCTTCCCGAAAGCAAGTTGACGCTGCTCTCAGCTGTCATCGGCTCCGACGGGCGTCATCATGATCGCTCGAACGGCTCGCCGAGCGAGGCGACGCCGTTGAGTTTGAGCAGGCGGCGATCCGCCGAAATGATGCCGAGCACGATGATCGTCACCAGATAGGGCAGGCATGCGAGCAGCTGCGACGAGACGTCGAGGCCGGTTGCCTGGGCGGCAAGCCCCATCAGCGATACTGCGCCGAACAGGCATGCGCCCACAAAGATGCGGCCGGTCAGCCAGGTTCCGAAGACCACCAGAGCAATCGCAATCCAGCCGCGGCCGGCGATCATCCCATCGGCCCAGAGCGGCGTGTAGATCGTCGCTGCATAGGCGCCCGCAAAGCCCGCCATCATGCCACCGACCGCGACCGCGGCGAAGCGGATGGCGATGACCGGATAGCCGATAGCATGCGCCGCTTTCGGGTTTTCGCCGACGGCGCGGATGACCAGGCCAACCTTGCCGTAGGCAAACATCGCCCAGATGGCGACCGTCACGAGCAGAGAAAGCCAGACGACGATATCCTGGCTAAACAGGCCGCCGAGGACGGGAATATCGGAGAGACCGGGAATGGAAATTTTCGGCAGGGCTTTGACCGTCAGGCTCTCATAGGTCTTGCCGAACAGCGCCGACAGGCCCTGTCCGAGAATGCCGATCGCGAGCCCGGTTGCGACCTGGTTTGCGTTGAAGCCGAGGACGACCGCCGCAAAGACCAGGGACAACAGAGCGCCGCCGAGACCGGCGGCGAGAAAGGCCAGAAAATGGCCGCCGCCATGAAAGACGATGATGAAGGCGATGACGGCGCCAAATGCCATCAGCCCCTCGACGCCGAGGTTGAGAACGCCGGCACGCTCGGCGACAAGTTCTCCGAGGGCGGCCAGCAGAAAGGGCGTCGCAGCCGCCAGCATGCCGGCCAGAACGAACTCGACGGCATTCATGTCGGGCTCCTCATCGCTGCAGGCCGCCAGGCAAGTCGATAGCGCGCGAAGGCGATGGCCACCAGATAGGCAAGGAGCAGGCTGCCCTGGAAAACCCGGACCGCCGCAACCGGCAAATTGGCGGAGACCATGGCGTTGTCGCCGCCGATGTAGAGCGCGGACATGACGACCGCTGAGATTACGATGCCGATCGGGTGCAGACCGCCGAGATAGGCGACGATAATCGCCGCATAGCCGTATCCGGTTGAGATCGAGCGTTGCAGCTGGCCGAGAGGGCCGGCGACTTCGGCTGCACCGGCAAGACCGGCTGCAGCTCCACCGATCAGCAGCGAAAGCCAGATTGCCCAGCTTTCCCGGAAGCCGGCATAGCTTGCCGCGCGCGGCGCCAGTCCGCCAACCTGCAATTTGTAGCCGATGAAGCTCTTCTGCATGAAGACCCAAGCGGCGATCGAGAGGAGAACGGCGAGGATGAGCGCGACATTGACGCGCGTTCCCTCGATCAGGATTGGCACCATCGCGTCATATTGGAACATGACGGACTGTGGGAAGTTGAAGCCGTTCGGATCCTTCCAGGGGCCGAGCAGCAGATAATTGAGGAGCTGCACGGCGACAAAACTCAGCATCAGCGAAACGAGAATTTCGTTGGCATTGAGCCTGACGCGCCAAAAGGCGGTGAGTGACGCCCAGAATGCGCCGCCCATCGCACCGAACAGCAGCATTGCCGGCCAGATCCATTGGCCGGTTGCGTCGGGCCACCAGATCGGAATGGCGGAGGCGAAGATCGCACCAAGGACGAATTGTCCTTCGGCACCGATATTGAAGACCTTGGCACGGAAGCCGATCGCCAGCCCCTGCGCTATGAGGAGCAGCGGACCGGTCTTCAGCAGCACTTCCGAAAACGACGCCCACGAGAAGAAGGGCTCGATCAGCATCGCATAGACGACCGCAGTCGGATCGCGCCCCATGACGACGTAAAGTCCGAGGTTGAGAATGACGGTGACGATGAGGGCTATGGGCGGAGCCAGGAGGGTGGCGGCAAGCGATGCCCGCTCCCGGCGGACCAGAATGGGCAGCGCGGCGAGGAAGGGTCTGCTCATGCGGTGGCTTTCTGGCGCTGCGGCTGGGCTCCAATCATGTATCGGCCGATCTCTTCCGGGTTGGTGTCACGCGTGACCAGCGGCGGGCTCAGCGTGCCATGGTGCAGGACCTGTATAAAGTCGCTCAGTTCGAACAGTTCTTCGAGCTCCTCGGAAATGACGAGGATCGCCATGCCTTCATTGCGAAGGCTCATGAGCCGCTTGCGGATTGCGGCGGCCGCGCCGATATCGACGCCCCAGGTCGGCTGGGCGAGGAAAAGAAGCTTCGGCGCCAGCATGATTTCGCGTCCGACGATGAATTTCTGTAGATTGCCGCCGGAAAGCGACCCGGCCTCTGCCCCTGGACCGCGCGTGCGCACGTCAAAGTCTCGGATGCAGTTATCGGTGAAGGCTCTCGCCCTTGCGGTATCGAGCAGGCCATGCCTGACGAGTTTCAGTGGATGGGCGGTCAGCAGGCCATTGAGGGTAAGCGACATTTCGGGAACCGCGCCGCGGCCGAGCCGATCCTCCGGGGCGAAGGCGAAACCGAGCCGCCGGCGGGCGGCAGAGTCGAGTGTGCCGACATCCTGGCCCATCATGAAAATCTGGTCGCGCTGATCTCGCGGCAACAGGGTTTCACCAGAAATCAGCGCTGCGAGTTCGCTTTGACCATTTCCCGAAATCCCGGCAATGCCGAGGATTTCGCCGGCGCGCACGGTGAGGCTGACATTGGAAAGCGGCACGGCGAAAGGATCCGCCCGGTAATCGAGCCCGACCAGTTCCAGGCGCTTTTCACCTTCGACCAGAGGCAGCGCCGGCATCGGTTCCGGCATGTCGCGGCCGATCATCATGCGAGCAAGCTCGTGGGCATCATGCTCACGGGGATCGACGTGACCGGTCACGCGTCCGCCGCGCAGGATCGTCGCGCGATCGCAGAGCGACTGGATCTCTTCCAGCTTGTGAGAGATGAACAGGATGGACACGCCACCGTCCCGCAGCCGGCGCAATGTTTCGAACAGCTTTTCCACCGCCTGCGGCGGTAGCACCGAGGTGGGCTCGTCAAGGATGAGCAGTCTCGGATCGGTCATCAGGCATCGAATGATCTCCACCCGCTGCCTTTCGCCGACGGAAAGCGAATGGACGTAGGCGCGCGGATCGACCTCAAGGCTGAACTCATGCCCGAGCTTGCGAATGCGCTCCGAAAGCTCGCTCTTTTTGCCGGACACGATCAGGCGGATGTTCTCGACGACCGTCAGGCTCTCGAACAGCGAGAAATGCTGGAAAACCATGCCGATACCGGCGCGCCTTGCCTCTGCGGGAGAGGCAAGGCTGATGGGTTGTCCATTCCAGGCGACGGTGCCGCTGTCTGGCTGCTCGACGCCGTAAATCAGCTTCATCAGGGTCGACTTGCCAGCCCCGTTTTCTCCGAGGATGGCATGGATGGATCGTGGAGCGACGTCGAGATCGATCTGCTGATTGGCATCGACCGGGCCATAGCTCTTGGTAATGCCGCGCAGCGACAGGAGCGGGCTCGGCATGGCTTACTTCGGCAATGGCGTCGTAACACCCTTGACGTGCCAATCCATCGCGACGATCTGGGCGTCCGTCAGCGTGGTCCCCGAAGCGACACCTTCGCTGCCATCAGCCTTGGTAATCGGACCGGTGAACGGCGAGAAGCTGCCATCGGCAATCTTTGTCTCGATTTCCTTGATCTTGGTCATCGTATCGGCTGGGATTGCCGGGTTCCAGTCGACGACTTCGACCACCTTGTCGGCAACGCCGAGGAAGGTGTTGGCGCCCTTGAAGGTGCCGGCAAGATGGGCGTCGACCGAGGCCTTGAAGAAAGGTGACCAGTCGGTTGCGACGCAGCCCAGATAGGTCTTCTCGGCATATTTCTTCATCGACGAGTTGAGGTTGAAGGAATAGACGCCGGCTTCCTCGCAGGCCGAGATCACCGAAGGCGTGTCCTGCGCATTGGAAAAGATGACGTCGCAACCCTGCGACATCAGCGCCTTGGTGGCTTCCTGCTCCTTGGCCGGATCGAACCAGGAATTGACCCAGACGACGGACACCTCGATATCAGGCTTGACGGCCTGCGCGCCGAGCGTGAAGGCGTTGATGGAAGTGATCAGCTCGGGAATGGCAAAGGCCGACACCGAGCCGAGTTTGCCGGTCTTGGAAACGGCCGCCGCCGCCATCCCGAGCAGGTAGGTTCCTTGAAAATATTTGGCTGCGAAGGGGGAGAAGTTTGGAGCGACCTGGAACCCTGAGGCATGCAGGACGGTCACCTTGGGATTGCGACGGGCAATCTGCAGCGCACCATTCTGGTAGCCGAAGGAGCCGGCGATCAGGAAATGGTTTCCGTCGGCGACGGTCTTGTTCATGATGCGGTCGGCGTCCGGGCCTTCGGCGATGTTCTCGATAACCGTGACCTTCACCTTGTCGCCATAGGCGGCCTTGATCGGGTCGATCCCGGCGGCAAGCGCATGGCCCCAGCCGACGTCGCCGATAGGCGAGGGAATGACGAGCGCGATGCCGAGCGGTTCGTCGGCGGCAAGCGCCGGGCGGCCGGCAAAGGCCATCGCGAGACCGGCTGCCGCCGCGCTCTTCATCAGTGTTCTGCGGGTGAGATTGTTGGACATGTCAGTTCCCTCTTTTGGTTCTAAAATCTTAAGGTTGAAAGCGCCGCTTCCGCAGCGGCGAAAAGCTGTGCCTCATCGAGCCCGACAAACTCACCGGCCTGCCAGACGATGCGCCCGTTGATCATGGTCAGATCGGTCGGCATGCCGATCCCGACCTTGGCAATCAGGCTCAACGGGTCATGGCGGGTTCCGACATAATCCATCCGCCTCGTATCGATCACGAAGAGGTCGGCGGCCATGCCGGGAGCGAGCCGGCCGATATCGCTGCGGCCAAGCAGGCTTGCGCCGCCCGTGGTCGCATAGTTCAGGAAATCGACCGGCGCTGGAACCGGATGGGCGCGTGTCGAGGCTGCCAGGCACTGCAGCATATAGGCAGAGTGGATGCAGTGCATGAGGTTGGAATTGTCGTTTGAAGCAGCGCCATCGCAGCCGAGCCCGATCCGCAGCCCGAAAGCCGACATTGCAGGAATATCCGTGACTTCGGCGCCGACCAGATAGACCGGTTCGGGGCAATGGGAGACACCCGTGCCGGTTGCCGCCATCTTGCGCAGTTCATCGTGTGTCAGCTCCCAGCAGTGAGCATAAAAACTGTCGGGCCCGGCAAAGCCGAGTTCGGTGCAGTAGTCGACCGTACGCATTCCATGCCGTGCTTGGATGACGGGACTTTCGCCTTCACCGACATGCGTGTGCAGCCGGACGCCGCGATCACGGGCGAGGGCGACCGACTCGACGAAGGTTTCGCGGTAGCAATTGACCGGCTGACAGGGGGCAACGACCACCTGCCGCATGCTGAAGGCGCCGGCATCGTGGTAGCTGTCGATCAGCCGGGCGCAATCGGCGATGAACTCGTCCGTGGTTTCCAGCATGGCGTCCGGGATCGTCGAGCCCTCGGATTTCGGCAGGGTATTGCCGCCGCGTCCGGCGTGGAAGCGCATGCCGAGAAGTTCGGCTGCCTCGAACTGGCGATCGATCAGACGCTTCCCGGCGTGCCGGGGAAAGCAATATTGATGGTCGAAAGCCGTGGTGCAGCCGTGCTTGATCATCTCGGCCATGGCCGTGACCGACGAATGATAGAAGCAATCCTCGTTCAGCCGTGAGAAGATCGGGTAGATCCGATCGAGCCATTCGATGACCGAGAGTTTCGTCCAATCGAGATCGGCCCGATTGCGCACGAAGCATTGGAAGAAGTGGTGATGGGTGTTGACGAGGCCCGGATAGACAAACCAGCCGGATGCATCCTGAATGATCGTGTCGGCAGGCAGGGCCTCCTGCGCCAGGTCCACGCCGATCGCCTGGACTGCCGGACCATTGGTCAGCAGATCGGCGTTCCGGCGCACGGCCGGTCCGCTGCCTTCGTCGACGATAATGGCCGCGCAATTCTTCAGGAGATAGCCCGCCATCTCACTTCCCCCCGTTGACGGGATGAGGGTCGGGCTTCAATTCGTGCAGCCGGTGGATGCCGGGCATTTCGATAAAACCTTCAAGGCTGCGGATGGCGCGCAGCCAAAGCCGGATGTTCGGATAGGGATCGAGCGAAATTCCGCCATCCGGCGCGAGCGCCACATAGGGAAAGCAGGCGATGTCGGCGATCGTTGCGCGGTCGGATGCCAGGAACCGCATGTCGCGGAGCCGCTGCTCAAAAAGCCCGGCTTCGAGTTCGCGCAGCGCCGCGACCCCCTGTGCCTGCAGGGACTCGATATTGCCCGGGCGCAGAAGCATCTGGTGCAGCCGTGCGCCGCCGAGATTTGTCGTCAGCCGATGCGAAAAAGAGAGCCATTGTTGCACGCGCGCCGTCTCCTGCGGCGCGTCTCTACCCAGCCAGTCGGGCCCGCTTTGGGCGGCGAGAAAGGCGAGCATGGCCGAGGATTCGGTCAGGACGAGTTCGCCATCCACCAGGATCGGGATGGAGCCTGCCGGATTTAAGGCCAGAAGCTCAGGACCGCGGTGTTCGAAGCCGGGATGGAAATCGACCGGCCGGATGTCCAGCTTGACACCGAGGATCGCAGCCATCAGGCGGATCTTGTAACAGCTCGGCGATAGAATGTAGTCGTAAAGCTTCATTGTGCGACCAGCTGCGCGCCATAGAGGTAGTTGTGGCGCTTCAGCCAGCGCCGGTAAGCGATCGATGTCATGTCGGCCCTGGTCGGGATTTCCATGCCGGGATCGAGCGGCAGAAGTGCCGGGATCTGGTTTTCGAGGATCGACCGATCCTGCAGGAAAATCATCTGCTGAAAATGGATGAGGTCTGTCATTGGCGTCACGTCGTCGAAGAGGGCCATCCACGGCCATACGTCACAAAGATCCTCCGCAAGCGGCTGGACGAACAGGGTAATGACATCCCATTCTCCCGGGCGGGGAGGGCAGGTCTTGTAAAGCACCGAGCAGGTCGGAGCCGGCACGCGGTACATATATTCAGTGGTAATTCCGCCCGTTGCCGACTTTGCAGCCTGCGGCTGGTAGAACTTCACCTGCGTCGCCCAGACTTCATCCTCCTTCTCGCGGATCTCCACCTTATAATTTTGAACTTCCGTATGGGGCTCGGCTCCGAGAATATCGGTATGGACGAAGGGAAAATGCGCGATGTCGAGGAAGTTCTCGACTGCTCTTAAGGGGGAGCAGCGCACCCGCACGACCCCGACGTCGACGAAGCGGCGGCCGGGCTGATCCGCTTCGGGAATGGCAAAAAGCTCCTTGGCGGGGGTCCCGAGAGAAGACCATACATGACCATAGCGGACGCGGACGGGCAGGGCACGTCCATCGCCCGATGTGACCCGCGCCGCGCCGTCAGACGTGCGTATCACCTCTATGGGCTCACCCATCAAAGCGGTCCTGCTTCCTGCCTCGGTGAGCCCGCTGAAGAGGCCGACCGGGTACCATTCGTCGATCATCGCGCCAGCCCCTTTCATGCGACATCCTTCTGGCCTGTTTCAGCCCGGCGTCGGACGGCTTCGGCAATGCGGGACGCCGTAACCCGATCTGCGACGCTGCGCTCCCGTTCGACCAGGACATGAATCAGAGTGCACCCGATCTGCGCCGCCGGCAGCAGACGGACCCAGGGACAGTCGGCGACTTGAATCAGCCCGTCCGCATCGGCTTTCCCTCCGGCTGCCGCTTCGATTGCCGCGATATCGGCGTTGAGCGTCAGCGAGCGTATTGGCACGAGATGATCTAGGCGTGGCGGCGACATTGCCGGTTCGTCGACCGCCACCCAGACAATGCCGTCAGATTCCTCGACCCGCTGAACAGCCACCCGAATCGTGTCCGGCGGCACGAGATCGGGATGGGCCGGGATACGAACGCATCCTCCCGCCGAAGAGTAGCTCCAGCCGTGATAGATACAGGAGAGCACTTCGCCTCGCACGAAGCCGTGCGACAACCGCATCCCGCGATGCGGACAACGGTCCGACGAGGCCGATGCGCGTCCGGATTGGCTACGCCAGAGAGCAATCGCTCCTAACGGGGTCCAGGCCGGGATGACGGTTGCCGGCGGCAGATCGGCAGAAAGCGCGACAGGCGTCCAGGAGCCGGCCGTATCGGAAGGCATGACGGTTATTTCCTCAATCTTGCCAGTGGCTTGACACTGCTGATGTAGCGCGGGTTCCCAACCTTTGCAATCTCAGTCTCTGAGGCTTGCATAAAAAATTCGCATTGGCAACAATGATTAAATAAAGGGCATCAGCTTAGGTGCTGCGCCGGCGGCGGTGTGTCTGTGGCATTTACAATCCTGCGCTGAATCTCGTCGACCCAGACGTCGATCGGCCCAAGTGAACATCCCACTTCCAACATGTCGATCAGCTCGACAGGTCCTGCGACCTCGAGTTCGATCCGTTCGGCGTCGGCATGCAGAAAACTCTGGGAGAGGCCGAGCTTATCGGCATGACGGCGAATCCACGGGACGAATGAGGCGGATCTTACGTCGCCAATGATCGTGATCCGTTCGCGTAGCTCGCTCTGCCGTGACCGTGTCATGTTATTCTCTTGCTCGTTCTGTGCTGACAGCATAGCGCTTCAATGCCGTTGCGAAAGGGCATGGGCAATCGAATACAGTGAATAGGCAATGCAGGACGCGGTCAGCGAGACATGTCCATAGCGCGCGAAACTCGTCCGGTAGCGCGTAAGCAGCCCCTTGCCATGTGACGCGACGATCTCGTCATATTCCGACAAGCGCTTGGCCGCCATAAGGAACAGCGCTTCCGAACCAATAGGCCAGGATGATCGATCCTGGCGGCAAGCTCGTTGGATCGATCATCGACCCAGCCGATCACCAGGCGGCTCGATTGTTGATCGATTCCGAGATGACGTCGACATGCAAATCTGGCTCACCCATCGCCGTGCCGCGTCGCTGGTAAATCGCCGTTGGGCGAGGCTCCGGCCTACATCGCCAACACAGGGGATGGCCTCTGTGTCGTCCAAATCAACGGTCGCGTCGAGGCTCATTCACCCCAGCCAATACCTCGCCCCCGGTCCCTTGCGCCCTGCCACATCGGCAGGGTTCGCCAAGCTGCATCGGTCGATCGACAGGCAGCCGCAACCGATGCATTCGCCAAGCCCGGACCGCAGGCGCTGTAACTCGGCTATGCGCTGGTCGATACGTCTTGCCCACGCGCTCGACAGCCGCGACCAATCCCGACGTGACGGTACGCGATCGACCGGCATCTTAGCGAGTTCGGCGCCGATCTCCTCAAGCGTCAGCCCGATACTCTGTGCAAATACGATGAAAGCGATCCGCCGCAATGCAGACCGGTGGTAGCGTCGATGTCCCGAGCCGGCGCGCTCGGATGCGATCAACCCACGCTCCTCATAGAAGCGAAGAGCTGATGAGGCAACGCCGCTGCGTCGTGACACGTCGGTGATGGTAAGCATCGAATCCATGCATAAATAAAACCACGAAGCTCTCTTGACTTCAAGTTCACTTGAACTTGTAGCAGTTACGCGTACCCATTGAAGGAGCACCGCAATGCTGGCGAATATCGATCTTCAAGGACTTCGTGTAGGGATCACTGGCGGCACTTCCGGCCTCGGACTGGCGCTTGTGCGGCAGCTTGCCGGGAAGGGTGCGAGCGTTGCCTTCGTCGCCCGCACCGCCGCGAATGTTGAACGCGTCGCAGCCGAGACGGGCGCGCATGGCATTGTCGCCGACATCGGCAAGAAGGAAGACATCTATCCGATCGCGATGCAGATCACTGCCAATCTTGGCGGGGTCGACGTCCTGATCAACAATGCATCGAGCCTCGGTCCCATGCCTCTGGCGCTTCTTGCCGATACGGAATGCGAGGAGCTGGAAGCGGCGGTCGTAGTCAACCTTCTCGGCATTTTCCGGCTGACGAAAGCTCTGTTCGGTGCGCTTGCCGCTTCCGCGCGCGAGGGCCGCGGCGCGCTGGTGATCAACATCTCCAGCGACGCGGCTGTCAACGCCTATCCCGGCTGGGGCGCATACGGCGCGAGCAAGGCAGCGCTTGCCCATCTGACGGCGATTTGGGACGAGGAGTCGAAATCAGATGGAATACGGTTTCTCGCGCCCGACCCTGGCGATATGGACACCCCGCTGCACGCGCTGGCGCTACCGGACGCCGATCCGTCGACCTTGAAAGACCCTGAGCTGGCCGCTGCCGAGATCATCGAAAAGATGCTCGACGCGTTGCCGGGTCACGATGTGCTTACCGCAGGAGCCCATGCGTGACCGCCGCTGAACGCCTCGATCCGCAACCGGCCAGGCTGCTCGTCGTTGAGGCGGATGGCACCATGAGTGACCTGCCGCGGGCTCACCTCGGGGCGTTATTCGAGCCTGGCGATCTGGTTGTCGCCAACGATGCCGCAACCTTGCCTGCCAGCCTGCACGGCACGCATCTCCGATGCGGAAAGGCGATCGAGATCCGCTTAGCCGGCTGGCTGTCACCTTCCGCTCCAGTCCGCTTCCTTGCGATCGCCTTCGGCTCGGGCGATCACCGCACCCGCACGGAAGATCGGCTGCCGCCCCCTGCGCTGTCATCAGGCGATCGCCTCCAGCTCGGCCCACTTGAAGCCGTCGTCGAGCGCGTTCTCGACCATCCTCGCTTTTTCGAGCTTAGCTTCCAAGGCACCCGAGCAGCCATGTTTGCAGGACTGGCGCAGCACGGCAGGCCGATCCAATATGCGCATGTTCCCGAGCCGTTGGCACTATGGAATGTTTGGACGAGAATCGCCTCGCAGCCGGTCGCGTTCGAGGCGCCATCGGCTTCCTTCGCGCTCGACTGGCGCACACTGCAAGTTTGGCGTCGGCGCGAGATCGGTTTTGCAACACTCACGCATGCCGCGGGCATTTCTTCCACCGGCGATCCCGCACTCGACTCGCGTCTTCCCTTCGATGAGCCGTACCACATTTCTGAAAGTACCGTCGCGCAGGTAGCGCGGGCGCAGCTCAGCGGCAGCCGCATCATCGCGATCGGCACCAGCGTCGTGCGCGCACTTGAAGCTGCCGCCAATCCCGATGGCAGCGTGCGTGCTGGCGATGGTATTGCAACAGGGCGCATCGCACGGGGCATTCCGCTCCGCGTCGTCGATGCGGTTCTCACTGGTGTCCACCAGCCCGGCGAAAGCCATTTCGAGCTGTTGCGCGCCTTTGCCGACGATGCCCTGCTCGCCGGCGCCTCCGCAGCTCTCACTGCATGCCGCTACCGTGCGCATGAATTCGGCGATTCCATGCTGCTCAATCGGCAACCACTGCTTTATCGGCGCGGACCTTAGATGGATAGAGCAGTTTGCATTGCCGTGCCTTGGCTGGCCCGCCGGCACTGAAGCGTCGCATAAGGCCGGTTGGAACATCGGCTCGCTCGCGCAAGGTGGTGCTCGGCGCCTCATGATCAATGGCAGGATCCAGCAGGAAGCCGACATGGAACACCTCGTCGCTGAGTAGATCTTCGATCTCTCGGCCGATCTGTCGTGCCTGCTGGGCGCAACAGTGAATTCTGGCCGCCGACCGGCCGCGGCGGCGACGAGTTCGCGCCGGCTCTCGGGGCAGCCCGGATTCTCGCGAATGGCCGGCGCCGGCGCTTCGGCTGAGAGATATGTTTGTGCCGGACCTTTGATATCGATACCCTGAAGATCAAGCGCAGGAATTGTCAGTAGATTTGCTGCCGACTAATGCTAGTCACGGCGGAGTTCGGGAGTCTCTCTGACCATGGGCAGAAACAAACTGCCATTGATCCATGAGGATCGTGAGTGGCCGCAGCATCTTCGGCTGGCGAAATCACGACACGGATAAGAAGGATTCTTACTGGGCTGACATGGTATCTGCCATTTCATCGGCGTCTCGCATCCGGTCATGCACGTTTTCGGGGCCGGCTATTGACGCGGCGATAGCCATCGCTTTCTGCCGATCCCCATAGTCGGCCACGTAACCCTCCAGCAGAACGCTTCTGCCGACCATGCTCACAGAGATCGATGAGCTTTCCAGTTCCGGTTCCGCTGACATGGCCGCCTGCACGCTCGCAAGCTGATCGTGGGCGAGGTTTTCCGGCTCGAATGTCATGACAGTCCTCCTTCTCAATGCGAAGGAAACAGCAGGGAAGACGATTTAGTTCGGTGCCGGGACTTAGGTCCTACGACCGTTCCAATGCAACTTCTGCGATGCTGACCATCAGGGCTTAGTAGCGCGGGTCGTGGACCAGCATCTCCAAGATCGCTCCCGTGAGGAAATCCATCCAAGCCTTAGGGTGGAGTTTGCGAGCCTCCCTGACCGCGGGCAGAAACATGCCGCCACTCATTCATGAGGACTTGACGGTGACGGACCAAGACGCTCGCCTAGCTGATCCCAGAGTGCGAGTGGCCGGAGCCGATCAAGGAGGTTGCGCTCGTGACTTATCTGCGAACTGGCGAGGGTAGGTGCAGTCGTCGCGCCCGTCCACCCTTCTGGACGACGTTCATCGTGACTATGCCTGCCTCATCGGCCGCACGCAAAAACACTTCCCGGAATTGTTCTGGCGCAAGTTTCCCGCCGAGTGCGTCGACGCAGGCTTTCACGGCCGCGATATATTCGTCCCCGTCATTCCGAGGCCAGTCCCTCATCAGGACGCGCGCTGCATCTCCCAGAGTCCGTACGATCCTGCGTGTCGCTGGATCACGCAGAGCAAGTCCGACCGGCGGGAATGCCGACGATGTATCCAGCACATATTCCCGCTCCAACGCACCGTGCACTGCGTTTCCTGCCTGTAGTATAACCGCCCGCACGTTTTATACCTTGGAATTTGAAAAACTGCGAGGGGAACTGCTTGGATCACGGAGAGGCTAGCCTTTGAGTGGAGCCTCGCGGCGTGTTGAACGCCGCCATGGCCGCACAGACACCGGCAAGCTGCAGCGCCGCGCCGATCGTCTCGGCAGGAGATGGCAACCGCCCCTCGAACATGAAGCCATAGGCAAGGCCGAAGACGGTTTCGGCAACAATAAGCTGGGCAGCGAGAGCTAGCGGCAGATGGCGGGAGGCAACCACCCAGAACAAGGTTGCGAGCCAAGAGCCGGCCAGCCCCATCACCAACGCCCAGCCGACGAAGCGCAAGACGTCGGAACCAGAGACCGTATCGGCCAGATCGAATGAAGCCAGCGGCAACAGCAGAGAGCTGCCGATCGCCGCACCGATGCCCTGCAATCCGGTCCATTGCAGTCCGCTCGGCGCTTTGGGCGACCGCATGACGGCCGCGTTGAGCAGCGCGTAGACGATCCAGATCACCAGCGCCACGGAGCTAGCGAGGATGCCGAGTATGATCGAAGTCGTAGCGGCAAGGTTGACCGCGTTGATCGTTGCGACGTTGACGACCGCCACCCCGATCATGATCATTGCCAATGGTAGGGCAAGAGCTTGCCACGGTGCGGATCGGTCCCGAAGGTTGGCAATGATCGCCAGGAACACCGGCATTGTGCCGATGATGACCGGCGGGATGGCGGCGCCGGCAAGTTCCACGGCGAAAGCGGTACTGACAAAATACCCCACATAGCCGCCTCCACCGAGAAGCAAGCCGGCCAGGAGCTGGGGCGGTGCCAATCCAACGGGCCGAAACCGCCGATCAATCATCAAGAGCAGGCAGGCGAAACCGAAGATGCCATAACGGGCGATGGTCAAATCCCATGCCGTGAAAGGCGCAATGGTGCGCGGAGCGACAAAGGTCAGTCCCCATAAGGCGCAGGTGGTGAGGCCAGCGATAATCCCCAGCAGCATGATCATCTCCTTTCTGGAGCGATCATGCGATGTGACCTGCCGATTTTATATAGCAATACAGAGGATCGGCGGCTATTCTGCCCGCTATGTCCAAGGCCAAAGCACCTCAAAACCTTCAATCTGAAAATTCAACGCTGGACGGCACCGATGCCCGCATCCTCGCTGCGCTCGATTGCGATGCCCGATTGTCGATGAGCGAGCTTGCCCGCCTTGTCGGCATGTCCGCGCCGAGCGTATCGGAGAGGGTTCGTCGGCTGGAAGCCGCCGGCGTCATACGAGGGTTCACCGTTGACGTCGACACCCGTGCGATCGGCTATCAGATACGGGCCATGGTGAGGATCAGGCCGCTACCCGGCAAGCTGCACCTGGTCGAACGGCTGATTCAGGAGCGCCCGGAGTTTGTCGAGTGCGACAAGATTACGGGCGACGATCCATTTCTGGCGCGCCTGGTCGTGCATTCCATCGAGCAGATGGACGATGTTCTTGAAGCCCTCTCGGAACACGCGGTCACCAGCACGGCCGTCATCAAGGGCACATCCGTCAAACGGCGGTTGCCGCCCCTCTAAGCGCCCCGGCCGTCTGGTCTGCAATATCGCCAGGTAAAGCCGTAGACGGCTTTCGACTATGCGTCGACGAACGTACGTCATTTGCTACTTCGCACCTGCGGTAATTGTCATACGATTTAAAACGCTAAATTATAACAAAAATCAGTTGCTTACTCGGAGTTTCTCGACTACGTTTTTTACAGAGGAGTTCCGAAACACACCGCCCTTGCCGACGATACTCAGCGGTCGTTTGATCGCGCTTGAGGAGGATGATGACGTTGTTTGTCCGACTTCGTTTCTTCGCAATGGCGCAGCGAGTGCGTGATCTCGTCTCGATCCGATACGGACCTGCGACGGCAAGCTGAGGCGTCGTAAACCCTTTGTTCCACTATTCTAAGATGGTGCTCCCATGTGGCGCGCCAGAGGTTTGTTATGCAAAAGCAAGCTGTCGTATTCAATGGTCAGGAAGTCGGGATCGCGGTCCCTGTCGAAAACCGCCTCAAATTCATCGCTGTCCGCTTCAATGTCATCGACCTGGACAACAGGCTCTTCAACACGGTTATCGAAATCCGGCGCGCCATCACAGAGCATCTGGCCTCCAGCGGTCGTGCGATCATCTCGCACTGAATGGCAGGAGATATTCTTCAACGTCACGGCAAAAACTGGGATTGCAGGCTCACTTATGAAACCCTGCAAAGCTGCCGCGTTCCAACTTGTGGGGAGATGAGGAATGTTGATCACGAGCGTCCAAGAAACAGAATGGGCGGTGCTCTCGCTGTCCGTTCAATCTTGGTTTAGGCACTACAAGGCCAAACCGGACGACAAGACATCGGAAATAATCTGCAGCGCGGCAATCGACCTTTTCAATCGCGGCCATCGCACCCAGGAGGAACTCACCAGTATATTAATCGCGCAGTTCCCCCTGATCGCGCCTGCGCCCGCAGCCCTCCAGTAATCGATCCGCGGCACTGGGCACATCTCGAATCCCAGGGCACTCGAAACCGATACGAGACCAGGAAATCTAGAAGGCACTGGATGACGCTTCTCTATTTGCGGGGTTGGGTCACGCCTTTTTCGTATTTCGGCGGTGGCCTCAGTTCTTGACCGAGGCGACCTGGGCATAGTCGCGCTATGCCCGATCCCATTGCTTCTTCATTGCTGCAAGCTCATTGACGGACCGGCTCTGTCACCGCTTTGATGACCTCGGATGCCATCTTGAACTCCTTGCCGCGGCTGGTGATGCCATGGCGCCGCGCGATCCAGTCGAAATCCGTATAGGCGACACGGACGGTTCCATCCTTCGTTTCGTAGACGAGAACTCGGACGGGCCAATCGAGCCCGGCCACTGGATTGGCGGTGATGAACGTCGTTCCGAGCGCCGGATTGCCGAACAGGATCAGCCGCGACGGGCGGACCTTGTTGCCGGCGGCAGCACCGAGTGCTGCTTGATCGATGTCGTCGAACAGCGTGATGCCCTTCTCTGCGACGTTGCCCTTGATCTTTGAGACCGTCTCGTCGACCGAGTAGCGACTCTTTAGAACAACGACACCGTCCCGGGCACCTGCCTGGACGATAGTGGCCGGTGCCGACAGAATTATTCCTGCCACTGAAAGCGCGGCCACGAAAAATAGTCTGATCGTTTTTTGCATGTCATTTCCTCCTTTGGGTTGTGTCTGCATTCAAAGTCGTCGCCGGCTTCCGCATGGAAGGGGCGACCCCTATTCCGGCTACCACGGAAGTTGGGATCTATCGGTGCGGGGCGCTTAGCGAACCCGCGAGCAGCATTGCTGCCCCGAGAGCTGCGATAAGCACGTAGACGGATGCGTTCCAGCCGACGTGATCGTAGACCTGACCAAGAACAACACTGCCGGCCATGCCTCCGGTATAGTAGGATGCGAGGTAGATGCCGCTCGCGCCAGCCTTGTCGCTCCTGGCACGTTGACCGACGACGCCGGTTGCCATTGCCTGCGCGAGGAAGGTGCCGACCGCCACCAGTGTCAAACCGATCAGGATGACCGGTAAATACGCACTGAGAAGCGCCACGAGTCCGACGATGGCGATCGTAAGCGTCAGCACGATTCCGGTTGCCGGCCCCAGAGCGCTTGCGAGCCTGCCGGCGAAGGGCGTGGTGAAGATCGACGGGAGGAAGACGAGATAGACAAGGCCGAGCGCCATCGGTCTTACCCCGAGCGCGACAATCCGAAAGTTGACATAGGTGTAGGTGCCGATGAACACGAGGAGGATGAGGAAGCCGATACCAAAGACGCGGCGGAGTTCCGGATCGGCAAGATGTCCGCCCCAGATGCGCATGGTGAGGTTCCCGCGATCACCGCTCCGTATCATGCTGGCCGTTCTTTTGAGCGTGAACCAAACAAGGGCGGCGCCGAGGAGGTTGAGGGCGGCAAACACCAGAAAATTTAACGAGAGGCCGCCAATCCCTGCGACGGCAGCGGAAAGCATGCGGCCGAAGAGGTTGCTGGCAACATTGCCGGTGACATAGGCGGCCAGGGCCGCGGAGGCCTTCCCCGCGGAGAAATGCTCCGACAGATAAGCGGCCGTCAGCGTGAACGCCGTCGACATGCAAAGCCCCTGAAGCACTCGCAGCGCGGCAAAGATGATGATGTTGTCGGTAAATGCCAGAAGCGTCGTTGGCACGGACAGGATCGCGAGGCTCACCCAGATGCCGTTGCGCCGGTCCAGGCCACTGCCGAAGAAGGCGACGAGCAGGCCGGCGAGTGCCATACCGAAAGTGCTGGCGTTGACGGCAAAACCCATCGCCGCGCGGCTGACCTGAAACCTCTCGACAAGGGAAGGCAATACGGCTTGCGCCGCAAAGAGATCGACCAAGGTCAAAAAGGCGATGAGCGCGATCAGCCCAAAGCGCCAACTGTCGGCGTGAATGGTCCGCTCTTGAACGGATGCCGTGATTGGTTGTTCGAAATCGGTCATGCTTGTTCCTCCAGGGATGCACGGCGTTTCCCTGCCGGTGCGAGGGAAACGCCGGCGAGCGATAGGGCTGCCTCAGATGAAAGGGCAACGGTTACATCGCCGCGTCGTCGTTGTGCATTTCCGGGCTCAATATGTCGGAGGAATAAAGCACGGCTGGAGCCTTGCCATTGTTCTTCCACCAATGGGAAAGATGCCCAAACTCGGCGGTCACCTCGCCCTTCTTGTGCAGGATCGGCACCTTGCAGGTGCTGCTGTATTCCGTGATCGAGCCGGAGATGATCAGGATATTGGCCGGGCGCATCTCGTGCGAATGCCAGGGAACGATGCCGCCTGGCTGCACGACGAGCTTGCGCATGCGCAGCATGCTTCCCTTCCATGCCTCGCCCTTGGACGAGAGATCGATTGTCTTGACGACGCTGTCGGTGACGCCCTTCGGCATCATCGGGCCAGGCTTCATGCCATCTTCAGTAACCTGATCAGCCGGGCATTCGCCCGCGAGGGCGGACGTGGCCGGCAGGCCGGCGCCGAGGGCCACTGCAGCCAACGCGAGAGCGGCGAGGGAAATGCGGTCGGTTTTCAATACGGGCTTCATCAGCGGTTTCTCCTTGTTGGAGCCCGGCGAGGACGGTGCCGAGCATGTGAGAAGACTGGCGGAGCGCCGATCGAAAGAGAAATGCCAGATGATTTTGATTTCGATAGCCGCAAGCTATTGTCAGCTGCGGCGAAAACACCGAATGCCCGGCGGCGTGCCAGGCTGTGCTCCCAAGGGTCGTGACGACACGGCCGTCAGTGCGAACGGCTCGACGCTTTCGCCCAGCCGTAGGATTTCACGGCGCCGACAAAGACTGACACCGCCGGGGAGAAGCGTCGGCCCGCCACCGTCACGAGACAGACCTCGCGCGAGACTTCCGGCTCAGCGACAGGTCGCACCTGCAAGCCGGGGATGACGGCGCTGTATTCGGGGATGAAACAGATACCAAGGCCACCGGCGACCAGGTTCTGGATCCAGTCCTCGCGCTCGCTGGAGTAGGAGACGAGGGTCTTTACGCCTTGTGCGTCGCAGAGATCCGTGAGGTAATCCCAGTATTCGCAGTTCACACGACGCAGATAGATCTCACCGTCGATGGCCGCGATGGGAATGGCGTCATATTGGCCGAGGCGGTGGCCGGCGGGGAAAGCGAGCATGAACCTCTCGCGAAAGAGCGAGGTCACGTCGAAGCGTTCCGGAAAGCTCGTTGCCGTCGACATCAGCGCCACATCAATTTCGCCAGTCTCGAGCAGATCGGACAATCGGGCGGGCACGCCCTCGATCAGTTGCAGCTGAATTCCCTTGTGGCGCATGTTGAAGTCGGTGAGGAGGCCGGTGAACCGGCGCGGTCCGATCGTGCACATAATGCCCACCTTGAGCGGTGCTTCACTAAGACAGAGAAATCGCGAAGCCTCCGTACGCACACCCGTCAACTCGTCCTGGATCTGCTGGAATCGTGGGCGAAGAAGGTTGCCGAGATCCGTTATGTGAGTGAGATTGCGCTCCCGGCGGAACAGCAGTCCGCCCACCTCATCCTCCAACTGCTGGATGGCGCGACTGAGAGCTGGCTGAGTAACATTGCACTTTTCGGCCGCACGCGTGAAGTTCCGCGTTTCACACACCGCCAGGAAATACCTTATATGGTGAATATCCATCGCCGCCCCCGGCATGAATTCTATTTGCAATGCCCTCAATATTCTCCGCGGGCGGCATTCTCCTCCAATGCAATGGATTTATCAATTCCATACCAGACTGGCATTTCTAAAGCGAAGCTCCGTGGACCATTCTGATTGCAAGACGCCAGACGGCGTAGTCGATCGTAGTGGAGAGCGGATATGCTGAACGCCTTTGATCCCATAACTGATACTCTCGTCGGCCGCAGGCCCTTGGAAGGGCGTAGCGCCATAGTCACTGGCTCGACCAGCGGGATCGGCCTTGGCATTGCACATGCGCTTGCAAGGGCGGGGGCCGCCGTGATGTTGAACGGCTTCGGCGACCCTGCCGAGATCGAGATGCTGCGCGAGGGCATTGCCACCGATAACGATGTCGACGTTGCCTACGACGCCGCCGACATGTCGAAGCCGGAAGCGATCCGCATGATGGTCGAGAGGGCGGTCGCCCGTTTCGGGCAGGTGGACATCGTCGTCAACAATGCCGGAATCCAGCATGTTTCGCCGCTCGGAAAGTTTCCGCCTGAAAAGTGGGATGCCATACTTGCTATCAATCTTTCCTCAGCCTTCCATCTCGTCCAAGCGACGTTCGACAGCATGTGCGCAAACCGCTATGGCCGGATCGTGAACGTCGCCTCCGCCCATGGATTGGTCGCGTCCCCCTTCAAATCCGCCTATGTGGCGGCCAAACACGGCATTGTCGGCTTCAGCAAGACGATCGCGCTCGAAGGCGCGGAATACGGGGTGACATCCAATGCGATCTGCCCCGGCTACGTCTGGACGCCGCTTGTCGAACACCAGATCGAAGATCAGGCGAAGTCGCATAAAATTCCCAGGGACGCGGTGATCCGCGACGTCTTCCTGAAGGACCAGCCGACGAGGCGCTTCGCCACTGTCGAGGAAATGGGCGCGCTTGCGGTCTTTCTCTGCAGCGACCTAGCCGGATCGATCACCGGGACGGCGATCCCGGTCGATGGCGGCTGGACCGCGCATTAATCCATCATTCGACAAAAGGGGTGGAGATCATGAATAAGCATGTGGCAACAGAACCCGGGATGCAGTCGGATTCTTCGGTTACCAAGCGCGAGCCGCGAACGATCAATCTCGCGCTGCAGGGCGGCGGCGCCCACGGCGCCTTTACGTGGGGAGTGCTCGACCGGCTGCTGGACGAGCCGAGCCTTTCATTTGAAGGCATTGTGGCGACCAGCGCAGGCGCTATGAATGCTGCGGTCGCAGCCTATGGCCTCGCCGAGGGCGGGCGCAGCGGAGCACAGACCGCGCTGGCAAATTTCTGGCGCCGCGTCAGCCATGCAGCCGCATCCGGACCCTTGCAGCCAACCCTGCTCGACCGCCTGACAGGTTCCAAATCGTTGGAATTCTCGCCGGCCTTCATCATGTTCGACCTGGTGACACGGCTGATGTCGCCCTACCAGTTCAACCCCTTCAATTTCAATCCCCTGCGCCAGGTGCTGGAACAGTCGATCGATCTGGAGGCAATCCGGATGGCACGCTGCCCTGTCAAGCTCAGCATCTGTGCCACAAACGTTCGCACCGGCAAGGTAAAGGTATTCGGGAACGACGAACTCTCGATCGATGCCATCATGGCGTCAGCCTGTCTGCCATTCTTGTTCCAAGCGGTGGAAATCGGAGGGGAAGCTTATTGGGACGGTGGCTATATGGGCAATCCCGCGATCTTCCCGCTGATTTACGGCTGCGACACGCCCGACGTGATCGTGGTTCACATAAATCCGATTGAACGAACGGAACTGCCGCGCACGGCTGGAGAGATTCTCAATCGAATCAATGAGATCAGTTTCAATTCGTCATTGCTGAGGGAAATGCGGGCCGTGGCCTTCGTTACACAGCTGATCGATACGGCAGCGACGCCGCCTTCCAATCTCAAGCGCATTTTCGTGCACGGTATCTCAGACGACGAGGCGATGAAAAACCTCAGCGTCGCGAGCAAGCTGAACGCCGACTGGGGAGCGCTCATGGACTTGAGGGATCGCGGCCGCCGATGCGCTGACCTCTGGCTGGAAACGAATTACCAGGATATCGGCAAACGATCGACCGTGGACGTCCGCGAACGCTATCTCTGATCCTCGGCTATCTCAGAAAGTCCCGCCTCCCGCCTGCAACTTGAGCCCCCGCCTCCGGCGGGGGTTTTTTGTCGTGAGGATCAGCCGCGACGCATAGAGACAGCGTATCGAAATCATGCAGAGACAGCATTTCAGGTGAAGGCTGACTTCTGGGAAGGTGAGGACAGGCAAGCCGATGGTGGTTTGACCTCACGCAACCCAGGAGATTCTCATGAATGCCACTCGTCTTCTCATCAGTTCAGCCCTCGCGGCCGCCGCCTCTGTGGCGGCGGGCAATGCCTTTGCCGGCCCGACCGCCAAGCCGGATTTCTCGTTCGAAAAATGCTTCGGCGTCGTCAAGGCCGGCCTGAACGATTGCCAGACCGCCAGCCACTCCTGCGCCGGCACCTCCACCGCTGACAATGCCAAGGATTCCTGGATCTACGTGCCGGCCGGCACCTGCACCAAGATCACCGGCGGAAGTAACCAGCCAAAGGCCTGACCTTTCCGAGTTTTCAACCAGAGGAGTAGTCGATGTCCAAGATATTTCCCAGCAATCCGGTGCCAACCGCCGCGGGCATCGGTCTTCGCTCCCAGCATATCGGCGAAATGCTGTCTCGCCGCCCTTCGGCGGGATGGCTTGAAGTCCATGCAGAAAACTACATGGGCGGCTCGGCGGCCGTCGATGCTCTCGAGCGGCTGCGGGAAAGCTATCCCTTGTCCATCCACGGCGTCGGCCTTTCACTTGGAAGCAGTTCCGGTCTCGACCGCGACCACCTGGAAGGTATGCGCAAGCTCTGCCTGCGTTTCCAGCCCGGCTTGGTGTCCGAGCATCTCGCCTGGAGCGCCGCTGATGGTGCCTATCTGAATGATCTCCTGCCTCTGCGTTACGACGCCCAGGCCCTGGTCATCGTCGCCGCCAACGTCTCGAGGCTGCAGGATACGCTTCAGCGGCGCGTCTATATTGAAAACCTGTCAGCCTATGTCGCCTTCGAGGGATCGACAATGACCGAGTCGGAATTCCTGGCCGAACTCGTGCGCCTGACAGGCTGCGGCCTGCTCCTCGATATCAACAATGTTCATGTCTCGGCCTGCAACCTCGGTTTTGAACCCAAAAACTTCATCGATCAGCTTCCCGCGTGCGCCATCGGTGAGATTCATCTTGCCGGACACGCGGTCAACGAGGTCGAAGGCGATATCGTGCTGATTGACGACCACGGCTCGCGCGTTCCGCCGCCGGTCTGGTCGCTCTATGCTTATGCGATCCGCAAAATCGGCCCGCGGCCGACGCTCATCGAATGGGATACGGATGTTCCCGCTCTCGACGTGCTGCTCGGTGAAGCCATGTGGGCCGACATGCTGGCTCAATCGATCGCCTTTGAAGATCACAGGCTGGCGAAAAGGCCCACCCCCAAACAAGCAGGTTCGACGGAATGCTCCTTCCATTGCGGTCCGACAGTCCGAAGGGACCGATGCCGGCTTTGGCGGCACTTGCAACCATCAAGCCTTCCGTCTTCGCCAACCATTCCGGCGCAAGGAGGATTGGCCATGCTCTCTAATTGCGCCCTGCAATCGCGGGTCGCCCAAGCCATTCTTGGTGACGATGGCTGCGATCTTGCGCCGGTGCTGGCGAAAGGTGCTTTCGACCCGCTGCGCCGGTTCAACATTTACCGCAACAACACGTTCGCGTCGCTGACGGCAACATTGATCGCCGTTTTTCCGATCACGGTGCAGCTTCTGGGCGAAAACTACTTTCGTTATGTTGCCGGCGTCTTCATCCGGAACAATCCGCCGCAGGAAGCGCGGCTTGTTCGCTATGGCGGCAGTTTCCCTCGCTTCATGGCCGGCTTCGAAGGCATCCGCTCCATGCCCTTCGTTGCCGAGACGGCGCGGCTTGAATGGCTGGTTGCCGAGGCGCTGGATGCCCCGGCGCTGCCGGGCTGTAGCTTGGAGCAGTTGGGGGATGGTGAAGCCGACACCGCTCCCGAGATTTTCGTTCAGCCCTCGCTACGCCTGCTGGTTTGCCGTTGGCCTGCGCTGGGCATATGGGAGGCGCATCAAGCCGGCGGAAATATCGAAGCATTGGCGAGGCTAAGCCGTCGACCGGAGCGGATCGCGCTCTGGCGCGGCAGCGAGAGCATGCGTTTTCTGCGCCTGGATGCCAGCCATTTCGCGTTCCTTCACGCGCTGAAAAGGCGCGCAGGCCTGGAGGCTGCGGTCAGCCGCGTCCTCGCCCGCGCTCCCGGCTTCGACCTAAGCGGTGCCTTTGACGGTCTTTTCGCCTTTGGCCTCGTAGCTCGCATTCGCCACATCAAACCCGCAACCAAGTGAACAGGATTGAAATCATGACTATGATATCTCCTTCTTCAACGCGCCACAGAGGCGGCATTGCCGGACTCTATGTTGCCGCTCTCGAGAGCTTCAACAGCGTGCCGTTGTCCCTCGTCCAGCTCGTTTCGCGTGTGGCAGTCGCCCACGTCTTCTGGCAGTCGTCGCAGAGCAAGCTTGCCTCCTGGCAGGTGACAGTTCAGCTGTTCACGCTCGAATACCAGCTGCCCGTCATCGATCCCGGAGTGGCCGCGGTCCTTGCGACGACTGCCGAAGTGAGCGGCTCGGTTCTGATGTTTCTCGGCCTGTTCTCTCGGCCCGCCGCCCTCATGCTGCTTTGCGTCATCTCGACGATCCAGTTCCTCGTCTACCCGCAGAACTGGCCGGATCACCTGCTCTGGACGGCGCCGTTGCTGTTGATTCTGGCACGGGGCGCCGGCACCGTTTCGATCGACTATGTGGCAGCACGTCTGTTCCCGAAGGAGCGCTGAGCCATGCGCGCCACGATTCAAGAGCCCAGTGGCAGTTCCCTGTCCGTGGAACCGGACACCCGCCAGGTGGTGGCGCGCCGCGCGAAAGTCGTCATCCTGGGAGCCGGATTCGGCGGCCTCGCAGCCGCGAGGGGACTTCGGCATGCGGACGTGGAGTTAACGGTCATCGACCGACGCAACTATCATCTGTTCCAGCCGCTGCTTTATCAGGTTGCGACGGCCGTGCTTTCGCCGGCCCAGATCGCCATGCCGATCCGCCGCATTCTCTCTCGGCAGTCCAATGTGACGGTGCTGATGGAGCGTGTCGAGGGGATAGACAAGGAGAGCCGGACCGTCCAGACCACAAACCGCCGCATCACATATGACTATCTGGTCGTCGCCACCGGCGCCAGGCACGCATATTTCGGTAAGGACGAATGGGCGGAGACCGCGCCCGGGCTGAAAACGATCGCCGATGCGACCGAAATTCGCGCCCGGATCCTGTCGGCCTTCGAGCGCGCAGAGGCAGTGGAGGACGAAGCCGAGCGTCAACGGTTTCTCACCTTCGTGGTGGTTGGCGGCGGTGCGACTGGCGTCGAACTGGCCGGAGCCATTACCGAACTTGCAAGAAGGGTCATCGTCCGTGACTTCAGGCGCATCGATCCGTCGTCGGCGCGGGTGGTGCTGGTCGAAGCTGGCAATGTTGTTCTGCCGACCATGCCGCCGAAATTGTCCGAAGAAGCGCGGCGGCACCTCGAGACGCTTGGCGTCGAAGTATTCCTCGGAGAGGCGGTGACGCGCTGCGACGCTGAAGGTGTCGCGCTTGCCGGGGGCCGGCAAATCCGGTCGTCTTGCGTGCTGTGGGCGGCTGGCGTTATGGCTTCCAGGGCGGCGAAATGGCTCGGCGTACCAGCCGATCGCGCCGGCCGTGTCCATGTCGATCGCAACCTTAACCCGCCGGATCACAACGAGATTTTCGTGATCGGCGACACCGCCTCCGTCATCGGCAAGGACGGCAGGCTGGTTCCGGGAGTTGCGCCGGCTGCCAAGCAGATGGGCGAACACGCGGCCCGTGCCATTCTCTCCCGCCTCGATGGCCGGACCACCGGCCCATTCGACTATCGCGATTACGGCAATCTGGCGACGATCGGACGCAAGGCGGCGGTCGCCGATCTTCGGCGGATCCGGCTGTCGGGTTTCTCCGCCTGGCTGCTTTGGAATATCACCCATCTCTGGTTTCTCATCGGTTTCCGCAATCGCGCCGTTGTCTTTGTCGATTGGGCGCTGGCCTATGTCTGCTGCGACCACGCCGCCCGTCTGATCACCGACCGCCATGAACGCTAGAACATTCCCACGGCTGAAAATGGGACGTGCGGTCGCTGCCCTGCTACTGCTTGCGGTTTTGTCGACGGCAGCGCTCGTTCATCTCGTGTGGTATCACGCAGCGACCCAGAACATCGAAGCGGTAGTGGCCAGCCTGGACGCTCAGAGCACCGCTGCGGTTCGCAATGAGCTAGCCTCAAACCTGGCCTTGGTATCGAGCAGCGCCGAGATCGTCAGATCTGTCTTCTTTCAGGGTGCGATCAGGCCAGACGACGAGGTGAAGCGTGAGTTCCTGTTCCTGTCGCTGCTTCGTGAGCAGCCGGCAATCACCTGGATCGGCTTCGGCTTCCCCGATGGCCGCTTCTTCGGCGCGCATGCGCTGCCGGATGGTAAGATCGAAATGGTGGAGATCGGCCAGGCACCGCCGGGAAAGTCGCGTCCTTTGCGCCGCGATCTCTATAGGCCGATCCCCGGAGACATCTTTTTCGAAAATCGCCTGAAGGCCGAGAGCGTCTACGTTCCGGAGGGCTCGCCATGGTACAGACTTGGCCGGACCAGCGCGGAGCCGGCATGGAGTTTCGTCAATATCCTTCCAAACGGCTTCGAACCGGCCATCGTAGTCTCGAAGAAGGTCGAGGTATTCGGGCATTTCGAGGGGGTGGTGATGGTGGCGGTCAGCCTGCATCGGCTGTCGGCCATTCTAGGAGGGCTCAAGATACCTGAAGGCAGCAAGGCCTTCGTGCTGGCGCGGGATGACGCGGTACTCGCGACATCCGAGCCCACCGACGGTCTCGTCGCTGCCCATCTCAAGGATTTCGCCGCGTCTGATGCCCTGGCGGCGGCAGTCGCCCTGGCCACGGGGAGGGACGAGGCTGATCGCTCCCGCATGCAGGTAGCAAGCAAGTCCCTCGGTCCGATCTTCGTGTCATCTGGCAAGTTGCCGTTCGAGGACTGGCGGCTGGTCACCGCAATACCGCGGGCTACTTTTGCCGGCGATATCGATGCCAATACCGAGAGACTGATTTTCATCATCGGGGGAATTGCCGTGTTGGCGGCCGTGACGGCGGTCCTTTTTGCCAGGATTCTCTTCTCTCGGCCACTATCGCGCCTTGCCGAGCAGCTGCACATGATCGAGAGGTTTGAGCTCGACGCCGTGCACCATCGACCGGCGCTGTTGACCGAACTCGATGAGTTCTCCTCCGCCCTCAAGCGCATGTCGAGCGGCCTTTCCGCGTTTGCCCGCTTCATGCCGGTCGAGGTCGTTCGTCCCCTTGTCGATGGCGGTGTCCAGCCCCGACCAGGGGGCGAGCTCAGGGAGCTAACGGTGCTGTTTGCCGACCTGCCGGGGTTCACGGAACTCACGGAAGAGCTCGGCGCGGGTGTCGAACCAAGCCTGACGCGCTTTCTGACCCTTTCAATTGCCGCTATTCATGCCGAGGGCGGCACAGTCGACAAATTCATTGGGGATGCAGTAATGGCGATCTGGAATGCGCCCGGCGATGAACCGGATCACGCATTGCGCGCGTGCCGCGCCGCGTCGGCGATTCGTGACGCGATGCATGCCATGGCGCCGATCGCGCCCAAGCACGATGCGATTCGCGTTCGTATCGGTATCAACACGGGTGTAGCGCTTGTCGGCAATATCGGCTCGACAGAACGCCTGAGCTATACGGCGATCGGCGACGCCGTCAATCTCGCCAGCCGGCTCGTTGGCGTGGCCAAGGACAAAGGCGTGGAGATTGCGTTGAGCGACGAAACTTTTCGGAGGACGCATGGCCTTCTCGATGCGAGGCTGCTTGGCTGCGTCCGCATACGGGGAAAGATGACGCCGGTCCGTGTGCACACGATCGACCCGGTGGTTCCGGCGGACTGAAGGGAGCGTGACTTGACCATGCTGCTGCTCACGATGCTGATTTGGTTGCAGGTCAAGCATTTCATGGCTGACTATGTGCTGCAGGCCGAATGGATGATTGGCGGCAAAGGGAACCTGAGGAAAGCCGGGCCCTATGCCCACGCGGGCATCCACGCCGTCGCCACCACGCCAATCCTCTGGCTTTCAATCAAGGATTCTAGCTGGATTGTTGTCATTGCCTGCGGCGAGTTTCTGGTCCATTTCCTGATAGACCATCTGAAGGCCATCCACGGTCATCGTCAGCCGCACCCTATGAATACGCGTTCATTTTGGGTGCTGCATGGTGCCGATCAGCTGGCTCATCATCTCACCTATTCGGCGATTTTGGCTATTACGTTCTGGCATGGTAACCTCCCCAACGGATAAAGCCCTCATAATCCTCTTATTCCTCATAGGTGCGAAGATATGTGCTCTCGCTGCGAAGGTCGTCAGCAAGAGCTGTCGTGACGAAAAGAACCAGCAATCTCGTTCTTCGCCATTCACCCTTGCCGCCGGTATGGCGGTGGGATTGCAGCAGACCGCCGCCGGCTAAACCCTCGAACCTGAATTGAATGCGGTTGCTGGCCGACATGACCGCGGTCGCCGAAATAGCCCGCGTCCCGCCTTCTTCCACCCACGTTTCAGGCGCGTCGCCTGTTCGGCGGCGAACATGATCGAGTAGGGGAAATAGAGAAAGTCGATATGCACTCAGTCCGGTCGCATACCCTGTTCGAGGAATGCGCGATAAACGCCCCACATGGCTTCGGGATAGGGCTTGTCCTTGCGGGCATAATTCACGAGGTAATCCGCATTCCTGCGTTTCGGGAGGACGAGGATGCCCACCTCGCCACGAACGAGCTTAGCTTCCCACAGCATTGCCTGCGCCGGATCGTTCGCCATTTCGCCGCATGTCGGAACGTGCGCGCGCCCGTCGAGCAGCTGACGCCAGCGCGAGTTCAGGACCCCCGCCCGCGCCGCTGGCAAAGGAGTCATGGTCCAGATGCCGATGTCGTAGGTACCGCTCGGCGAGCGGTTCCATAAATGGCCTTTATGCCTCAACGCATTGATTTCGTTGAAGCGGCGATTGTTTCTTGAGGATCACTGGTTCAAATCCTTTCAACTGCACCAACCCAAACTCGGCTGCAGTTCCACGAATCCAGCACACGAAAATCATCTCCAGATCCGGCGGCCTAAGAAACCTGAATCGCTATCTCGGCTGCTCTCGACCCGGACGCGACTGTGGCCGTCGACTATATGGCTGCGGAACAGCGCAGCCAGGACTTCCGCGCCGTCTAGAATCCGCGCTCCTGGAGCAAAGCGGCCAAAGCCTCGTCAGGCCAACCCGCCATCTCGAACAGCGCCTCATAAGGATTGCACGTCTCGAGACCGAGCGTAGCTGCAAATGCGGGCTCGGTTTTCATGCCGCCGCCTCGAAGCTGCATGACGGCCGCGCGGAAGCGGCTTCCACCGATTCCAAGGAGCCTATGCTCGACCTGAAAATGCTTCCAGCCATGCTGCTCGGGCACCGGCAGAGCTTGACCAAACAGTTCGAACGTCCAGTCAGCGGCTGCAAACACGGCGATGATCGGCTTTTCTCTACCGGTCCACTGCCGGACAGAAAATTCATCGCACGTGGAATAGGCGTCCCAAACGGTCTGGGTGAATACCTGTGGATCTGGAGCAAAGCAGAGGATGTCTAGATCGCTGGTGGGCAGATCGAGGCCGAGTGGCGGCGTACCCGCGACATGGGGATCGAATGGAGCCAAGGTTTCCAGAAGATTTATCCGGCTCAACGCTTCCATAAAGTAAGGTCTTTTCATGGATTCAAATTTATCCGAGAGACGGATCATTGCAAAGCGTATCGCCTTGCACCCGTCGATGCGACGAAGCCATCTTTGTGTCGCCGGTCATGCGATGGATAGCCGATGGGCAGTCGAAGACCGCAAACGCGCTGGTTGCGGTCGCGCTCGACAAGCGGGGCCAACAGGACGGCGTCCGTGCCTTTTCTCTTCATCCCGGGCAGATTCTACCGATCTCGCGCGCCATCTGCGAGGCCGCGGGGTGCGAGGAGCTGTTTCGAGAAATCGCATGGCGAGACCACTGGTCTACTCGCCAATGGTTTGGTTCTCCAGACCAAGTCACAATATCCATCCTACTTGCCGCTTTGTAAAAAATACTCAAGGATGCAGATCGTAGCCAGGGTATGCTAAGTATACATATAATGCAGATTCTCTGCTTTGCAGCTATAAGGAGACATATATTGATACAACTCAATTAAAAACGAATTTTACTGATGAGATTTTGAAGGGATTCCCAAAAATTGATTGTGGATTCACTGGCATTTTAGCCGTCAATTGTGAAGCAAAACGATCACCCATCCATCGGCGCAAGCCGGAGAACAATCGTCCGCCATGAACGGATACGGGATAATCGATGACAGAAACGAAATCACATGAACTGGCCGATCCCGGCCGACGCGACCTGCTTGCCCTTGGGCTCGGAGCGACGACGCTGGCCCTATTGCCGAGCTCGCCGGCCGCAGCGCAATCAACCCCAGCTCAAAACTCAATCTTTGAAAGGAACCAAAGCATGGCCACCGTCACCACACGCGACGGCGTCGAGATCTTCTACAAGGACTGGGGTCCGAAGACCGCCCAGCCCATCATGTTCCATGGCTGGCCGCTATCGTCCGATGACTGGGACACGCAGATGCTGTTCTTCCTGCAGCACGGTTATCGCGTCGTGGCGCACGACCGGCGCGGGCACGGGCGCTCGGCACAGGTGAGCGAGGGCCATGACATGGACCATTATGCCGCCGACGCAGCAGCGGTCGTCGAGCATCTCGACCTCAGGAATGTCGTGCATATCGGCCACTCCACCGGCGGCGGCGAGGCGACGCATTACGTGGCCAAACACGGGCAGCCGCAAGGCAGGGTCGCCAAGCTGATCATTATCGGTGCGGTCCCCCCGATTATGGTGAAAACGGCAGCCAATCCCGGCGGCTTGCCGATCGAGGTCTTCGACGGACTGCGTAAGGCGCTGGCCGACAACCGTTCCAAATTCTACGTCGATCTGCCGTCGGGTCCTTTCTACAGCTTCAACCGGCCTGGCGCGCAGCCGATCCAGGCTGTCATCAACAATTGGTGGCGACAGGGCATGATGGGCGGCGCCAAGGCGCATTATGACGGCATCAAGGCCTTCTCCGAGACCGATTTCACGGAAGACCTGAAGATCATCACCGTACCTACTCTGGTTATGCATGGTGACGACGATCAGATCGTGCCGATCGCGGACTCCGCGCTTCTGTCGGCAAAGCTGCTGAAGAACAGCACGCTGAAGGTCTACGAGAAGTTTCCCCACGGCATGTGCACGACCCATGCCGATGTGGTGAATCCCGATCTCCTGGCCTTTGTGAAGGCGTGAGTCAGCGCAGGCCGGCGTCCGGGGCGCCGGCCTCCGGCCAGCGTTTCAATGGAGACAAGTTCATGAAAATCGTCGTTATCGGCGGCAGCGGACTGATCGGGTCGCGCACCGTCACCCTGCTGCGCCAAACGGGTCACGAAGTGTTCGCCGCCTCGCCCAGCACGGGTGTCAACATGCTCACCGGCGAAGGGCTCTCGGAAGCCCTTGCCGACGCGGAAGTGGTCGTCGATGTTGCCAACTCGCCCTCGTTCGAACCACAAGCGGTGCTCACCTTCTTCGAAACCTCAGGCCGGAATCTGCTGGCGGCTGAACGTGCGGCGGGTGTGCGCCACCATGTTGCTCTGTCGATCGTCGGCACAGACCGCATGCCCGACAACGGCTATTTCCAGGCCAAGGTGGCACAGGAGAAGCTTGTCGAAGGCTCGGGCATTCCCTTCAGCATCGTGCGCGCCACCCAGTTCATGGAATTCCTCGGCGCCATCGCCGATACCAGTGTTGTCGATGGAACCGTCCGCCTGCCGGACGGTCTGTCCCAGCCGATTGCCGCGGACGATGTGGCAGCTATCATAGCAGAAACGGCTACCGGCGCTCCGCGGGGCAAGCATTTCGATATCGCGGGCCCCGACCGGGCGCCTTTCGACCGGATCATTGCGCGCTATCTTGAGGCGATCGGCGACGGCCGACGCGTCGTGAGCGATCCGCAGGCGCGATATTTCGGCGGCACCTTCGTGGAGACCTCGCTGGTGCCGCTTGGCGAAGCGAGACTCGGTCGCATCTCGCTCGACGATTGGCTGCGCGGCCACCGACCCACCTGACGCTTGCAACTTCAAGGATATGCGATGAAATACTATTTTTTCCCATTGCTCTTGGCTGCCGGCTACGCTGTGCCTGCATTCGCCGATAATGTGCAAGGCGCCAAGAACGCGAAGATTACACTTGTCTACGAGCATGCGCTGCCAGATGTGCCCGGCAAAAGCATTCGGGGCGTTCTCGTCGAATATGGTCCCGGCGGCTACTCTCCGGCACACACGCATGCGAAGTCGGCGATCATCTATGCGACGGTCCTGGAAGGCGCCGTGAAGAGCCAGATCAACGGAGGGCCGGTCCGGACCTTCAAGGCCGGCGAGAGCTTCACGGAATTGCCGGGCGACCACCACGGCGTCAGTGCAAATGCCAGTGACAAGGAGCCGTCTAAACTGCTGGCGGTGTTCGTCGTCAATACCGACGAGAAGGTGCTGACCATCCCGGATCAGAAGTGACGTGCAGCCGCCGCTCGCCATCCGCGGGCGGCCCATCCAGCAAGAACCGGAGTCGACCATGACTGAAACTGCCAGTCGGATGCTTGCCGGCGTGTCCGTTCCCGACACACCGCTCGTAAACAAGGCGATCGACTACGCGCGTGAAAACTGCGAGCCCTATCTGTTCAACCACGTAATCCGTTCCTGGCTGTTCGCGGCGCGGCTTGGGCAGATCGATAGCATCGACCACGATGCGGAAGTCGTTGCCGTCGGGACACTGCTCCACGACATCACGCTGAACGCAAGGTTCGCCGGACCCCGCCGTTTCGAGGTGGAAGGGGCGGATCTTGCGCGAACATTCGCGACGCAAAGCGGTGTCGAAGGTCGTCGCGCCCAACTGATCTGGGACAGCGTCGCTCTCAACTCGACACCTTCGATCGGTCTGTACAAGGAACCGGAGGTCGCGCTCTGCACCGCCGGGATCGGCCTCGATGTCATCGGTTGGCGCTACGACGCTCTTCCCCCTGCCGAGATGGCGAGGATCGTTTCGGAGTTTCCCAGACTGGGAATGAAGCGGAAGATGACGAAGTGCTTTTGCTGCATCGTCGAGAAGAATCCAGAGACGACATATGACAACTTCGCGCGGGATTTCGGCGAACGCTTCGTTCAGGGCTACGAAGCTCCCTCGGTCGTGGATCTCGTCCTGAACGCCCCCTTCGACGAATGAGATCCTGCTGCGGCTCTCCGACCGCCAGCCTCCTCCCGGTAGCCGGTCAGGGGGCCGTCAATTGATGCTCATATTTGAGCATCCAGTCGCGCATCTCGCGGAGCATCGGCATCAGGTCGATGCCGGCCTGCGACAGCTCATATTCCACACGCGGCGGAATCTCCGCGAAGGCGTTGCGGATCACGATGCCGTTGTTGGCGAGATCTCGCAGCTGTTCGGTCAGCATATGCTGGGTCACCCCCGGTAGCCGTCGGCGCAGTTCGCCGAACCGGAGCGGCCCTTCGACCAGGATGCAGACGATTTCGATCTTCCACTTGCCCGTGATGGCGCGAATGGCTCGTTGGAAGCGCAGGATATCGATCGGCTCCGGGCCTGTGCATCCGGCGCATTCGCCTTCGTCGTAGACACGTGGCTCAATGGTCTGATTTTTCATACTGGGTCCGAAAATCCATCCTACTTGATAATTCCATATAACAGCTCGATGTTGCGGTAAAGCAAACAATCAGAGTGATGTTATGAGCAAGATTTTGGTTACAGGTGGTTCTGGTTTTGTCGGCAGCCACGTCGCTGCAAAGCTTCTGAAGGAAGGTCACGAGGTTCGTACGACAATACGGAGCGCCCGCCGCGAAGCCGAAGTTCGGTCGATGGTGCGCAATGGTGGTGCCGAATCCGACCAGGCGCTTTCTTTCAGCCAGACCGATCTGACTGATGATCATGGCTGGGCCGCTGCCGTTAGCGGATGCGACTATGTATTGCATGTGGCTTCGCCGTTTCCACAGCAAGCTCCCGATAACGAGGATGAACTGATCGTTCCGGCGCGTGACGGTACGTTGCGCGTTTTGCGCGCCGCCAGAGACGCCGGCGTGAAGCGTGTCGTATTGACCTCTTCCTTTGCAGCCATCGGATACGGCCACACCAACTACGACAAGGTCTTCGACGAGGAGGACTGGACGGACCCGAACGGACCAGATGTGCAGCCCTATATCAAATCCAAGGTCCTTGCCGAGCGAGCCGCCTGGGACTTCATCGACAGGGAAGGCGGCTCTCTGGAAATGTCGGTCGTCAACCCGGTGGGCATTTTCGGGCCGGTTCTGGGGCTGGACATTTCTGCTTCGATCGCCTTCATCAAACGGTTACTCGAAGGCGCTCCGCCCCTGCCTGGCTTGAGCTTCGGCACGGTCGATGTCCGCGACCTGGCGGAACTCCACATCCTCGCCATGACGGCGCAGGCGGCTAGGGGACAGCGCTTCATCGCTGTGAGCGGCGACGTCGTCACGTTCTTCGATATCGCGAAGACCCTCAGGGAGAAGTTGGGCGAACTCGCTCCAATGGTACAAACACCGGAGATGGAAAAGGTAGCGAGCGCGCCCGTTCGCAGGAGCACCAGCGAGAAGGCTATGCGAGTGCTGGGATGGCGTCCTCGCCCCCAGGAGGAAACCATCATCGATACGGCCCGGAGTCTATTTCGTTATGGCGTCTTAAGCTCGGTTTAGCGGCCACCGCATGTCTTGGTGTCGATTGGGCGAATGCGAATTGCGGTATTTGTTCTGATCTCTTGAGCTGCTGCGGACGAAGAATGACGGAATCAAAGATTCTGCTCCCGTCAAGAGCAATGGCGTTGATTATCATCGCCGGCCGAAATGATGCGTCACGTGACGCCGACACCCAATGTCGAACACGTGGCTTGCCTGTCCAGAGATGATGCTTCGCTTCATCACTGCAGAAAATCGGTCGTGTCCCCTGACTGCGTAAATTAGCTTAGGTGTCGTCTCCGGCGCCTGTCGAATGCAGGCTTCAGACCTGAGCCATGCCCCCGTCAACCGCAATTTCTGCACCTGTGGTAAAACTGCTCTCGTCGCTTGCTAGGAAGAGGGCAGCCGCCGCCACCTCATCAGGTCTGCCCATCCGCCCAAGAGGGATCATCCTGGAGAGTGCGTCTCGAATGTCCTGTGAGGCGGCGGCCATCATCGCCGTATCGGTCGGTCCAGGGCTAACGACGTTGACGCGAATGCCCTTGGCGGCGAGTTCGTTAGCCCATGTGCGTGTGAATGAACGGACTGCGGCCTTGGTCGCACCATAGACGCCGTATCCTTTGGTGCCTATATCGCCTGCGATGGAGCCAATCAGCACAATCGTTCCGCCGGGCTGCATGATGTCGATTGCGCCCTGTGCCGCGAATACGAGGGATCGGACGTTCAGGCCGAACGTTCGATCGAAATGCTCCTCAGAAATGTCTGCAAGGGGTGCATATTCGGACAAGCCCGCATTGACGACGAGCACGTCGACGCGCCCTTGTTCCGATCGAATCTGATTGAGGACGCGCTGAAGATCGGCTTTGTTGCTGGCATCCGCCCGAAGCAGGCGAAAGCTACCCATGCCGACTGACACTGATGTGCTCTCCGCGCCCTTGCGGCTGGTCGCGTAGACCTGCGCTCCTTCGATGGCGAACCTCTGAGAAATGGCTCCGCCGATGCCGCCGACTCCGCCGATCACGAGGGCAATCTTGTTTGCTAATCTGCTCATGTGAACTCCATCAACAATAATGATGACGTTAGATATAGCCTCTATATCTACGGTCAATAACGCACTATATGTAAAGCAGATATCGAGGAGTATACCCATGTCCGCAGCGAACGAAGGTCTGCCCGTCAAAGCTTGCTTGCCACACAGGCCCAAGGCTGTCTCCAGTGAGGCATTACTGGACGTAGAGAAAGCGCGGCCGGCACTTGAGCAGATCGCTAACAAGTGGTCGGTCCTGATCCTGACCGTTCTGTGTACCAGGCCGTCACGGTTCAACGAGATCATGCGGCGCCTCGACGGGATCACGCACAAAGCGCTCGCCGACGCGTTGAAGCGCCTGGAGCGCAATGGGCTCATACGCCGAGAGGTACTTACGACAACGACGCCGGTCGGCGTCGAATATACCATCACCTCGCTCGGCCGCTCCCTTCAGCAACCGTTCGAGGCGCTCTATGCGTGGTCCATGACCTACGGCCCGGAGCTTGAACGCGCGCAGGAAGAATACGATCGGGTTCGAGATTAGCTCGAGTGGCATAGGCCGACGGCCTATGGCGCGGCCGGACCGCTCATCATGCGGTCGCGTTCACGAGATGGTCCGATACGGTTGCGATAAAGGCGCGAAGCCGCTGAAGACGTCGTAGGTCCCGGTGATATCCCATCCAGATGTCTCGCGCCGGCGGTGGCATCGGCAGTTCCAGTCTGCGGATACCCGCTATCTGATCGCCGACCACGCGGGGAAGGACGGCGATCCCGACGCCTTGCCTACACATGCGCCCTTGGACGTTGCGATTGTTCGATCGCAGGACCGGTCTCGCGTTGGGGAAACTCTCGGTGAGCCAAGCGATATCGGGAAACTGACCGGTCGAGGTATCATGGGTGATCAGCCGGAAACCATTCCCGTCGCCATATTTTGGATCAGGCGACTCCTCGGCGATGTAGACGCCGTATTCGAGCCTGAAAAGCCGCCGCTGAACCACATCGGCAGTGTTGAAGGGAACGATACGAAAAGCGACGTCGGCCTCGCGCTGAGCGAGGTTGAACAGGCGCGTGCCGGTCAGGATCTCGACGTCGACATTGGGGTAGGCGTTCGCAAAATCCGCCAGGATGGGAGGCAGCACATAGGCGCCGAACCAGTCCGCTGATGAAACGCGCAGACTGCCTTTGAGATTCTGCTCCTGCCCGGCAAGCCGGCGCTCCATGGCCAGCGCTCCCTCTTCCATCTGCTCCGCCAGCGCGATGATCCCGTGGCCTTCGTCGGTCAGGACAAGACCGTCCGCGGTCCGCTGGAAAAGCGTGTGGCCGATCGCCTGCTCAAGTGCGCGCAGGCGCCTGCCGACGGTGGGATGGCTCGTCTGAAGAGAACGCGCAGCACCGCCGAGCGTGCCAGATCGCGCGACAGCAAGAAATATTCGGACGTCACTCCATTCCATCGCCACACCCTTACAAAACTGCACGACGAGAATACATTTATGTCACTTAAAGAACAAATCTAAGCACCTAGATTCCAGCTGTCATCTGGAGGTGCCTCCTTCTGTTCATTCATCGGACCCATGAGGACCGCCGCTTGGGTGCAGGAAGCGCGATCCTTGACGTTGTCTAAAAACAACTCGGAGAAAAAGTAATGAAAACCTGGCTCATCACAGGCTGCTCAAGCGGCTTCGGCCAGCGGCTCGCGATCGCTGCAGCACAGCGCGGCGATCAGGTCATCGCGACTGCCCGGAATGTCAAAACGATCGAAGAAATGTCTGAGCCCTTCGGCGGCCGCATGATCATCTTGCCGCTCGACGTGACGGATGCGGCGGCAGCCAAGGCGGCGGTCGCAAAGGCGGTCGAGACATTCGGCGGCTTTGACGTGCTCGTGAACAATGCCGGTTACGGGCTGTTCGGGTCGATCGAGGAAGGCACGCCCGAGGAATATCGACCGATGTTCGAGGTGAACGTCTTCGGTCTGATCGAAACCACCAGAGCGGCTCTGCCTGTCCTGCGTCGTTCGGGCGGCACGATCGTCAACATGTCGTCCGGCGCAGGCATCGCAGGCAGCGGCGGCGCTGGATATTACAATGCTGCCAAGTTCGCTGTGGAAGGGATATCAGAGGCGCTCGCCGGCGAGCTGAAGCCGTTCGGGGTCCGCGTGCTGATCGTCGAGCCGGGGCCGTTTCGCACCGAGTTCCTTGGACGCTCGATCACGATGGCAGCCAACGAGATGCCGGAATACGCCGCGAGCTCGCGCAGGCACTATCGCGAAACCAACAACGGCAATCAGGCGGGCGATCCCGACAAGGCGATTGCGGTGATCCTGCAGGCGGTCGACGCCGATGACGCCCCGCTTCATCTGCCGCTTGGCCCGATCGCGCATTCGATCGCTGAGCGAAAGCTGGCCTCCTTTCGTAGCGATATCGACGCCTGGCGTGACATCACGATCGCCACCGATTTCGACGAGCCCTGAGGCCTGGCCGTAAGCTCTGTTTGTATGGATCGACTGGAAGTAATCATGATCGCAACTCTGAAGGGGTTTACCCAGCAGCTGGTGCCGGCGAATGGCATCAAGATCAACGTCGTTACGGGGGGCTGGGGCCTGCCGATCCTTCTGCTGCACGGCTGGCCGGAGACATGGTGGGAATGGCACCACGTGATGCCGCGGCTCGCCGAGCAATTTAGCGTGGTGGCCATGGATCTGCGCGGCGCGGGTTTTTCCGACTGCCCGCTTGACGGCTATGACAAGGCGACGATGGCGCGCGACGCGCACGAAGTCATGGTTGCCCTGGGCCACGAACGCTACGCCGTGTGCGGCCATGACATTGGAGGAATGGTGGCGTTGCCGCAGGCCGCCATCTATCGAAAGGCCGTTACCCACCTGGCCGTCCTCGACGTTCCGCTTCCCGGCTGGACGCAATGGGAGGCGACGACGGCAGGGATCTGGCACTTCAGCTTTCATATGAACCGGGATCTACCGGAGCGCCTGATCCATGGACGTGAATATGATTATGTTTCGGCCTTCATGGCTGAACGGTTCTACGATCACAGCACCTTCGATCCGGCTGACATCGAGATCTACGCGAAAGCGATGGCTCTTCCTGGCCGCACGCGCGGCGGCATGGAATGGTATCGCACGCTGGCCGGCGATCATGCGGCTGCGCTCGAGTACAAGAAGCAGCCGCTCGAGATACCGGTGCTTGGCCTGGGTGGGGAACAGCGTTTCGGTGCGAAGATGGTCCCCATGCTTAAAGAGTTTGCCACCAATGTGAGGGGCGGCTCGATTGCGCGGTGCAGCCACTATGTCGCTGACGAGCGGCCAGATGAAGTGGCGGCCGCTCTGATCGATTTCCTCCGGGCCAGTTGAAACTCTGCGACTGCCCCGTCGTCGGCTGGGATTGTGCGCGAGTGGCGCCCGCACCTATCGCGTTCGATTAATTAAACAAGAAAGGAAAACTGTCATGACCGCACCTGTTGTTCGCGGCGTAAATCATATCGGCATCACGGTGGCCGACATCGAAGCTGCAAAATTTTTCCTGGTGGAAGCTTTTGGCGGCGAGGTAATCTATCAGTCCTTCGGACCACAGGATCCGCCGCGGCAGGGACCTGAATTCGAGCGGGCCACTGGTGCTTTCCCTGGAACGGTCGTGCGCGCGCAGGCGGTGGTCAAGATCGGAACCGGACCTGACATCGAGCTTTTCGAAATGCACGGCCCCGAACAAGCCCAGCCGGTTCGAGCGAGCGACTTCGGCATTACGCATTTCGGAGTCTACACCGACGACATCGACGCATCAGTTGAGCGATTCGAAAAAGCTGGAGGCACGTCTCTTACCGCGCCGCGCGCTATTCCCTACGCAACCGAAAAAGGCCCCGGAAACAAGGTCTGCTATTGTCGTATGCCATGGGGCACGACTGTGGAATTCATCACCACGCCCGACCGCATGGGCTATCATGACCAGACGGATCTGCGCAGGTGGCAGGACTAGGACAGAGCGTTATGAGCTTCGACCACAATGTCTCGCCGCAGGTTTCTGCCGCTCTCGGCGATAGCTGCGGCCTCGGTGCTGGCAGTTTGCTCCTCCACCTCCGGCACCAGCCGGACGGTGGGGCAGCAGCCGGTACGGTGTTACCGGACAGGCAGATCCGATCGGAGAGCCTGTCGGCCATGATTTCCCGATTCGACGACGGCGGCGATGACGATTGCGGTATCGAGGGCTTGGGCAAACGAGCCTGCGCCTGAGCCGACGCCCGTCACGATCCAAGGTCCTTCACCATCAAGACCGCTGATGACGGACAGATCGACGCTGCCTGCCGGGTCCGAAGGATTGCCTCGGGCGCGTCCGCGCGGTCGATCTGAACAAAGCCAAGCCTTTCAAAGAAAGGTGCCGCGGATGTCGTCAGCAGATAGGCTTGGGTGGCACCGAATCGGCGAGCCTGTTCAAGGACGTCCAACGCTATCCTCTTGCCGATGCCCCGACCTTGGTGGCCTGGGGCTACGGCAATCGACCGGAGCAGGATATCGTGGCCCGTGGGTTCAAAACCGCCGCAACCGCAGACTGATCCGTTCTCAGCTGCAATAAAGAATATCCGCCCGACGCCTTCAAGGTCGTCGGTGGGCAGGCCTGCGCCATCTAGCAAGGCCTTGAGAGAGGGGTCGGTTCCACCGACCGGTTCGATATCGATCACTGAGAGCTTCTCCGGACCTCGAGGAGCGCAGCAACCCCCGGCCGTGCCAACGGGGGCGCATATTTCTGGGTGGGCCGCACGGCGGTCCTGCATCTGAAAGGGCGCCCTCGGTTTAGCATGAACTTCGCCGTTCCGTCACTCGGACCCCGACCGCGGTATCTACGCGGGTATTTCGACGCGCGAAATGTTGCAGCTTGCTGTCTTGCAAGACGGTTATTCCATGATGATGAAGTTCGTTTCATCAGCGGTTCATCGACAATCGTGAAAGTTGCTTTACTCTAAAACAATCGTCCGCTTCAGGCGCCGAATCCAGTCTTCCAACGCGTGGGATAATGCCAAGCCTTCTATCCTTGAATTACCGGAAATCTCCGGCTTTAGGGAGTAGGCTAGGCACAGGCTCGGAATAAATCCCGGATCTTCCCATCGATACGCTGAAGGTGAAGAACCAGTATTTTCATTGAGCGTAGCCGACTATATGAAAGCCTAAGGCTGCTCAAATGCGGATCCAGACGATCGTCCAGTGATCACAAGGGTGATACGTTTTCTGCCTTCGACTTTCCGGTTTTGCGATCTTGGCCGACCTCGAAGCTGACCTTATCGCCTTCGCGGAGTGATCCGCCGCGCTGCAAGGCAGATACGTGAACGAAGACGTCCGGTCCGCCATTCTCAGGCGTGATGAAGCCAAATCCCTTATCTTCGTTGAAAAATTTAACAGTTCCGGTAGGCATGACAATTCCTCTTCGCTTGCGCACCAAACGCACACGGGCTGAACGTATAACGCGAATGCGCTGCCATCAACGGAAAGCTTTTCGCCCATGCAATGATTCGAAAATCTCCACGAGGCTGGCTCGTCAACTTGAGCCGGATGAGGCCTTTTTTCCAAGGCGGCAGCCGTAGCTTTGTACAAGGGACTTGTGCGGCCGACTTCATTGGGGCAGCTCTCTTCCTTCGACGTGCAAGCTCAAAAGCTTTCTATAGAATAGGGAGCATCCTTTGAACCGAAACGGGGCTGAACCCCGAGTAGAGGAGCGGCACGAGCGATAATCGCCTTCACCATCGGCGCCGCAGTGGATGCGGCGGTTCGTCCGCCGTGCACGCCAGTCTTCGGCGCGTCGATGATCGAAAGGACCATGTATTTCGGCTTGTCCATCGGGAAGGCCCCAACGAAGGCGTTGAAGTTGAGGTCGCTGGCATAGCGTCCATTGACGACTTTGTCGGCGGTTCCGGTCTTGCCGCCAATATCGAAGCCCTCGACTTGGGCCGCCCGGCCCGATCCCTTCTGCCCGTTCCTCCTAAAGAGGGTGCGCATGTCCTCGCTCGTGCTTTGCTTGACAACGGTTTTCACCAGCGTCGCGGCCTGTTCCGGCGACCGTGGCAGGAAGGTGGGCGGAATAAGTTTGCCGCCATTGATGAGTGCCGAGGCTGCTGAGGCGGTCTGAAGTGGCGTTGTCGCTACGCCATGGCCAAAGGAAATCGTGACTGAATTGATCTTCTTCCAGGTGCGCGGTTGGGTCGGTGTGGCCACGCCCGGCATCTCGGTCTCCATCTTCGAGAGAAGGCCGAGTCTGGTGAGGAACTCCTGGTGGCCTTCTATCCCCACCATGTCCGCGACGGCCGCGGTGCCGATGTTCGACGAGTATTGGAAGACCTCCGGAATCGTCAAGGGCCTGTTCTTGCCTTTAAAATCCTTGATTGTGAAGCCGCCCATGCGGATCGGCCGCGATGCATCGACCACAGAATTTAGAGTAATCTTTTCGGCGTCCAGGCCCATCGCCAGCGTGAAGCTCTTGAAGGTGGAGCCCATCTCGAAGGTGGCGTTGCTGATGCGGTTGAACCAGCCCTTCTCATACTCCTTGTCGACGCTGCCGTCAGTCAGCGTGCGCGACGGCTCGTTAGGATCGTAGTCGGGGACCGAAGCCATTGCCAGAACTTCACCTGTCTCAACGTCGAGAACGATAGCGCCGGCCGCCTCCGCCTGATAGGCGTTCATCGCCTTTGCGGCGACGTCGCGCACGATGTTCTGAACGCGGATGTCGATCGAAAGCCTGACGGGCTCGAGCGAAACGCCCGAAGTCATTCCGATGGCCCGCAGGTCGGCTAGACCCTGTTGGTCGAGATAACGCTCCATGCCGGCCAGGCCGAGATTATCGACGTTCACGTGGCCGACAATATGTGCCGCCGAACGACCGCCGGGATAGAAACGGCGTTTTTCAGGTCTGAACCCGATGCCGGGAATGCCGAGGGCGAGGATATCAGCCTGCTGCCGTGGTGTCAGTTGTCGCCGCAGCCACTGAAAGCCGCTATCCGTCCTCAGCTTCCGATGTGTGTCTCGCCAGTCGAGGTTCGGTAGGATGGCGGCGAGCTTCTCCACTACCTCGTCGGCATCGATGATCCGTCGGGGATCTGCGTAGAGAGAGACCATGTTCACGTCGGTCGCCAGTAGCTGGCCATTGCGGTCGACGATATCAGGCCGCGACGCAACGGCACTTGGATTTCCGAGAGAGGCGGTCGTCGGCTCCTCGGCAAGCCCGTACTGGACAAGGCGCCCACCAATCAGCAGGAAGCCGCAGACGAAAGCGCCGACCGTTATTCCCAAGCGCTGCCTTGCCTGGCCACCCCGCTTGTTTCTTGTGCCGAGGATTTTTTCCGGAAACAACCCGCTTTCTGGTCTGGTGATCAGGATATGAGAGCGGCTTTTGACCTTCAATATGCGGGCAATGAGACTCATCGAGATCATTCAGAGGTGAAGACTGAAATCAAAGAAACATCGCCCGAAGCGCGACACGATTTCGGGTTGTCTCTCCTGGAGCACTAACGTCTAAAATTGCACCCTATGTCTTAGAAGAGCGTTAACGCCTTGCGGTTTTGAAGTCGCGCGGGCCCGCTCCTGACGGAACTCAGCTTCTCGACCTAAAGGCGAACCGTGCGGAGATCGTGGTCATCTTACACGCTCCTATAGTGAGGTCGACCGTTCGATACCTTTCAAAAGCAAGTCGCGGCGCCTGCACTAAACAGCTCGACCACAGCTTCTGCGGCGCTACCCGGACCACATAAACTTGCGAAGAGGAAATCCTCCGGCCGCTGCCGGCAGGGACATTCGGGGTCAAGCGCCACGCGGGCGCTTTTTCCAGCCGATGCTGGCGTCTAAAGCGCCAACCTCAATTGCGGCTCCGTTGCTGAGATGCGCCGCTCCAATGACGACAATGTCACGCCGAGCAGACGGATACCTTTTCGCGGCGGGAAGATCGGTGAAAGCAGGAGGCCAACTATCTCTTCGAGGTCGGCGATCGCCGCCAGAGGTGCCGGAACCGTCTTGCTGCGGGTGATCTGGTTGAAGTCGGCATATTTGACCTTCAGCGTCACCGTCTTGGCGCCGATTTCATTGGCCTCGCAATACCCCCACACTTTTTCGATCAGCGGCTGAAGCCCTTGGCGGGCCGGCTCATAGGCGTGGAGATCCTGTGAGAAGGTATCCTCCGCGCCGACAGATTTGCGCACCCGGTTCGGCTTGACCTGGCGCTCGTCGATGCCGCGGGCAATGCCGTAGAAATAGGGTCCCGATTTCCCAAAATGTTCGACGAGGAACTCCTGCGTCTTCTCCTTGAGGTCGGCGCCGGTCTCGATCCCGAGCCCGTGCATCTTTTTGGCCGTTGCCGGACCGACGCCGTGGAATTTCTTGACGGGGAGAGCCTCGACGAAGGCCGGCCCGTTCTTCGGGGTGATGACCGCCTGGCCGTTTGGCTTGTTCAAGTCGCTTGCCATCTTTGCCAGGAACTTGTTGTAGGAAATTCCCGCGGACGCGTTGAGGCCGGTCGCTTGCTTGATCCTGGCGCGGACTTCCGACGCGATCTCGGTGGCGATCTCCATGCCCTTGAGATTTTCGGTGACATCGAGAAAGGCCTCGTCCAGTGAGAGCGGCTCGATCAGTAGCGTGTATTCGGCGAAGATTTCGCGAATCTGCTGCGACACCGCCTTATAGACATCGAAGCGTGGCGGCACGAAGATCAGATCCGGGCATTTGCGCTTGGCGGTCACCGATGGCATCGCCGAATGGACGCCATAGGCGCGCGCCTCGTAGCTCGCTGCGGCCACCACGCCGCGGGCGGCCGATCCGCCGACGGCGATCGGTTTGCCGCGCAGTCCCGGATTATCGCGCTGCTCGACCGACGCATAAAAGGCATCCATGTCGACATGCACGATTTTTCGGACGGGAGGTGAACTCTTTTCGTTCATAGCGGCTTCGCCAATCAATCGGCATCTGAACTCGCGCCGAAAACAAAAAGGGAACATAGCAGGCTTGTGCGCGATATCAACCGTTACGATGGGCGCCGTGTCGCAGCTTGCGAAACTACCGTCCATCAGATGTGGCATCGGCGCCACCCACTGCCTTTCCTCTCCGCTTTCACAATTGGCAGGAATCGTGCGATGATTGCTCTGTCCTCCTGACAGGAGCCCCGTGAACCTCAACACCCATAACCGCTTTGTCCTGGACTTCATGGCCATGCGCACCATAACGGTCACTGAGAGCGTGCCGGTCGAGTTGATATGCCAAACTGCAATGGCGTCCGAAAGCAGAAATTTTCATGATGGAGCCCAGCAGTAAGACGTGAGGCTGTGATACAAATACCTGTCAGACGAGAGCACAGACTTATACAAAGCAGGTTGCAACGATGCTGAAAACCGATACCCGCCAAGCGAATTGGCGTCGTGCCAATCCGGGCAAATATGATGCTCACCTTGCTGTGCAGCGAGCAGTGAAGACAGGCGAGTTGGAAAAGCAGACGTGTGAGGTGTGCGGGGTCGAAGCGGTTGATGCCCATCACGATCAATACGACGAGCCTTTGAGGGTGCGGTGGTTATGCCGACGGCATCACACAAGGCTTCACCACTACGGCGAAGACATGTTTCCGATCAGGAACGCATTTTAGATGCCTCCGCGCGCCGCTCCTCAGCATTTTCCGGTGAAGCAGATCACACCTTGCCACCACGCGGCGACTCTCAAATGGTGTCTGCCCGGAGAGAGGGGAGGCTCATGCGAAAACGGGAATTCCTGATCGGCGTGGCCTGGCGGGGATCAGCGCCCTAACCGTACGCAGGCCGAAATCTCGTCGCGAGATTGCTCACTGTCTCATCGCTTTCGAGCCCGAATATCCGAGTTGGAACGATAAACGTTGTGTGGTCTCCAGGAGCATGGAGATATAGGGGCTGTCGGGCGTGTTGCTCATGACCGTTTCGCTGTGATGCGGCCCGTTCTCAATCGGGGAGATGATCCCGGCTATCGGCCTCGGCACATTCGAGACCTAAGATCTCCGCCCAGAATAACCACGCGGGCATGTCGGCGAGGGCGTCCACCGGTTCGATGAAAATGGCGGAAGGGTCATCGAGACATCGCCGCTCTATGGAATGTCTGAAGTGTGCGTCGGCGATCTCATCACCGATCTTGGCACCTCCGATGACATTTTCATCACCAACAAGACCTGGATGGACACTAATCCAGTCGTCGAAACAATCACTTTCGTGAGTAACGGGCACGTCGCGTTCAGCTCGGTCCAGACCGTCCTTGAACCTTTCGGATGCTCGTCCATTGAGAGACATGGATGGAAGCAAAAGGATCGTGATGTGGGACTGCATTGGCCTCTGCGCCACAACCTTGCTCCGGTGGTAAGGCAATCACCGCACCCAATCTTCATCAGCGTCTTACACAGCAAGACCGGAGCCGTCGATCTTCCGCACTTGGCTAACCCAATTTCAATCCCAGGACTTACGCAATGAACGACGACCATCCGGAAAGCAAAAGCCCAACAACGCCGGCCGCGGCAGGATTAACACCCGCCTTAGCCCGCAACATCGAAGCCATCATGCGGCGCCGCCGGCAGAGCCAGAACGCAGCATCTGCTCAGGAGCGTGCTGCTGCTGCGGTCAGCAAGTTTGCGGGTTCAATGTTGTTCGTCTACATTCATATCGTTTTTTATGGCGTCTGGATCATCGCAAATGTGGGATGGATCCCACAGGTGCAACCCTGGGACCCCTCTCTAGTGATCCTTGCGATGGAGGCGTCGGTCGAGGCGATCTTTCTCTCCACGTTTGTCCTGATCAACCAGAACCGAATGGCTGCACAGGACGACATCCGGGCCGACCTCGACCTTCAAGTCAGCTTGTTAAATGAGCACGAAACGACACGCCTGATCGCCATGGTCGAAGCTATTGCAAAGAGGCTCGAAGTCCCGACCGCCGCAGATCATGAAGTCGAAGAGCTCAAAAAAGACATTGCTCCGGAAGCTGTGCTGGATCGCATCCAGGCGGAAGGCGAAGACAAATAAAGCTCGGCTCCGGGCTGATGTTCGGCCGGCACCTGAACTGATGGGGTGGATGCCCCCTTCGGCCTGCGTCAGCTTATGATGTCCGCTCAGCGTCGTGGTGGCGCTCGCGAAGGAGAGGCAGATGACAGCAAGACGTATCCTTGCGATCGACCTTGCAAAACGGAGCTTCCAAGTCTGTGCAACGGATCGCGGCGGGGCGGTGCTATTTAACGGGTTCTTTCTCGAGCTCGATTGCAGCAGTTTTTGAGCGAACAGTCGCCGTGCATCGTCGCGATGGAAGTCTGCGCGACCAGTCGCTTCTGGGGCCGGTTTGCTCAAAATTGTGGTCACGACGTGCGGCTGATTCTCGCTCCTAACGTTGGCATTGACCAGCGCGTCGAGAGGCGAGACTGTCGCATCTCTAACTGGCCCAACTGTCGCCTGATAACCTATTGGCATCTATCGCAAGTCGCACTTCATCGTTGAACCCACCCCGGCTACATGGGGTGTGGCGGTCAGGTTGAAGTGTCCGCCGTTGCGCAAAGTAGAATGTCACTTTGGGCTGCCACACGGCACGCCGAGTCGGGCCGAAATCCGCATAACGTTCACGAACCAGCGTCACCGCATAATCCCGAACACCATCGCTGATCCGGTTGTTCGACGGCCGGCCGATCGCCTTGTGCCGGATCGATGCCGCGCCGGTTGTTCTGATCCTATCCAGCAGCCGCCGCACCTGGCGCTCGCTCAGATCAAGCAAATGTGCCGCCGACACCATCGTCATCCGGCCGGCGATCACCTTCGACAAAACCTCGATCCGCTGCACATCACGCTCGCTCATCGCAATCAGTCCCATCCGCAATCTCCCAGGCCATCAAACGCGGGGAGACTGACATTCCAACTTTGCAGAATCAGGACACTTCAACTTTGCGGCTACATGCGAATCTGGCGTAATCGACATTATGGAACTTGAACTTAGCAGAGCGGCGCTCATCATCGGCGGCTTCATCAGCCGCAGTCGTCTCTGGCGATCCTGTCCATCAACGTCGCGCTCGGGGAGTTTGGGCTTCGAAGGTAAAACCCTTGAATAGGTCACGTCCCCGTAGGCTGAATCGACATCACCGGATAATAATGCGGCTTGCGCTGTGGGTGACCCACCTACAGGCGGCGCGCTTCGCTCTCGTCGCTCAAATATTAAGCAAATGCTACCAAGTGTACACACTGCAAAATAGCCACGGAAACGACGTCAGAAAAATCAACAGCTTGTAAGCTGGCACACCTCTTGCACGTAATTTGCCGAGTTGGTGGCTAGGGTTCCGGCGCATTACACAAGCGCGGCTGGTCCGAGAGCCACCACCGGCGGGGAGAAATCCGTCGGGTGCACGGCGGGACAAAAGCCCGGGAGACCTCGTAAGCCAAGGGATTGGTGGCACGATGGTCATTGCCCGATCCCTTTTGAAGAAAAGCAGAAGGGGAATTTCAATGCAGACTTTTTCGAAGATCGTTTCAACCACAGCCCTGGCGGTATCACTGATGCTGGGGCTCGGTTCCGCAAAGGCGGAACAGAAGACGGATTTCAAGGTCGCCTGGTCTATCTATGTCGGTTGGATGCCCTGGGGCTATGCGGCCGACCATGGCATCGTCAAGAAATGGGCGGACAAATATGGAATCAAGATCGAAGTCACGCAGTTCAACGACTACGTGGAGTCGATGAATCAGTACACGGCCGGCGCCTTTGACGCCGTGACGCTGACCAATATGGACGGCTTATCGATCCCGGCTGCGGGCGGCGTCGATACGACCGCCGTGATCATCGGCGACTTTTCGAACGGCAATGACGCCGTGATCCTGAAAGACAAGGCGAGTCTTGCCGACATAAAGGGCCAGAACGTTAATCTCGTCGAATTCTCCGTCTCGCACTATCTGCTCGCCCGTGCGCTCGAGAGCATCAAGCTGGCGGAGCGCGATGTGAAGGTGGTCAACACGTCTGATGCCGACATGGTCGCGGCGTACAAGACGCCTGACGTCACCGCTGTCGTCACCTGGAACCCGCTGGTCTCCACCATCCTCGAGGATCCCACTGCCAAGAAGGTTTTCGACAGTTCTGAAGTGCCGGGTGAGATCATCGATCTGATGGTCGCCAATAGCGGCGTACTGAAGGACAACCCGAACTTCGGCAAGGCGCTCGCCGGCATCTGGTATGAGACCGCCGCACTGCTGCGCGCCGAGACCGCGGAAGGCAAGGCAGCCCGCGAGGCCATGGGCTCGGCTTCGGGCACCGATCTCGCCGGCTTTGAAGCCCAGCTTGCTGCCACCAAGCTCTTTGACAAGCCCGCTGACGCCGTTGCCTTCACAACCTCACCTAACTTGCCGAAGACCATGGACCTTGTGCGCAACTTCCTCTTCGAGAAGGGACTGCTCGGCAATGGCGCGTCGTCCGCCGACGTCATCGGGATCGAAATGCCCGACGGCAAGATATTGGGCGATACCGGCAATGTGAAGCTGCGCTTCACCGATTCCTACATGAAGGCAGCCGCGGACGGCTCGCTCTGATCGTATTGGACGCGCGGTTCACCCGCGCTCCCTCCCCTTCATCAGCGGAGCATTTCCATGCGTTGGATCAATACGAGGCCGAGCCGCGGCGCGCAGTTCGCCTTGATGCTTCTGCCCTTCGTGCTGCTCGCGTTATCCTATGCCTTCGGCTCGGCCACGCGACTGGCAGAGAACGCCAATGACAAGCTTCTGCCGAGCCTTGCCGGCTTTGCCGATGCGATCAACCGTCTGGCCTTTGTCGCCGACCAGCGCACCGGCGAGTTTCTGCTCTGGTCGGATACGGGCGCGAGCCTGGTCCGCCTGCTCTCCGGCCTCGGCATATCGACGGCGATCGCGCTCGTTATCGGCACGGCAATCGGCATGCTGCCTTATCTCAGATCTCTGCTCGCCCCATTCATCGCCGTCATTTCCATGGTACCGCCGCTGGCGCTGCTGCCGATCCTATTCATTGTCATGGGGCTCGGTGAAACCTCCAAGATCGCCCTGATCGTCATCGGCGTTGCTCCGACGATGATCCGCGATTTGGCGTTGAAGGCGCTGGAATTGCCGCGGGAACAGATCGTCAAGGCCGAGACGCTCGGCGGCTCCTCCTGGCAGATCGGCCTGCGTGTCGTGCTGCCGCAGATCCTGCCGCGGCTGATCACCTGCCTCAGGCTGCAGCTGGGCCCAGCTTGGCTGTTCCTGATCGCGGCCGAGGCGATCTCCTCGGACTCCGGCCTCGGCTACCGCATCTTCCTCGTCCGCCGCTATCTCTCGATGGACATCATCTTTCCCTATGTCGTCTGGATCACCCTGCTCGCGGTGGTCATGAACACCTTGCTCGATCGCCTGCGCATTGCCGTCTTCCCGTGGTCGGAGCTGGAGAAGCAGGCATGAGCGAATTGAAGATCGAAAGGGTCTGGAAGGAGTATGGCGACCAGATCGTTCTCGAAAACGTCTCCCTGACCGTCGCCTCGCGCGCCTTCGTCGCCCTCGTTGGCCCTTCCGGCTGCGGCAAGACCACCTTCCTGCGCATGCTGCTCGGCCAGGAGCAACCGACGAAGGGCAAGATCCTGCTCGACGGCGAGCCGCTGCCGGCGGAGCCGGGGCCGGACCGCGGCGTCGTCTTCCAGCGCTATTCCGTTTTTCCGCACCTCACGGTGCTCGGCAATGTGCTGCTCGGCAAGGAATTTTCCGCTGCGCGTTACAAGGCCAGGCTTTTCGGCGCGGCACGCCGCAACGCCATTGAGGAAGCACGCGAACTGATCTCCGAGGTCGGGCTCGCCGGTTCGGAGAGCAAATATCCCGCGCAGCTTTCCGGGGGCATGCAGCAGCGCCTTGCGCTCGCCCAGGCTCTCATCATGAAGCCGAAGGTGCTGCTGCTGGACGAGCCCTTCGGCGCGCTCGACCCCGGCATTCGCGCCGAAATCCACACACTGATGAAGCGGCTCTGGCATGAAACGCAGATGACCGTCGTCATGGTTACCCATGACATGCGCGAAGCTTTCACGCTCGCAAGCCGGGTCGTGGCCTTCGAACGCCGCCGTGATCGGCCGGAGGAGAAGGAGCGTTACGGCGCCACCATCACCAAGGATATTTCCATCTGGCCGCCGCGCCTTGCCGGCCAGCTATCGATTTTCAGCCCCGACCGGGACGGCCCGGTCGCTTCCCCGGGGCGCAGCCGGGACGACCTGGCATCATCAGGAGAGATGCTATGATGCATGTGAGACGATCGCCCCAAGAAATCGCCGCCAATCGCGCGCGTTACGAGGAACACCAGAAAAAGGGTCTGGAATTCGCGCCCAAGGCCCTGCCCGGCCCAAGCCGGCTGCCGGCGCCGGCCATCGATGCCGCCGCGATCATCCACCAGGAGATCGTTCCGGGCGGCTGGTACTGGTCGACGAGGCTTCTGCGCGGCGAAGCAATCCGCATCGACCAGGGCGAAGGAAATTCCACAGTGGCGCTTGCCGCATGGAATGCCGAGGATACGAGCGAGCGGATCAATCTCGTCGATACCGCCAAGGTCCAGTGGACGACGGCGCTCGGCAAGGGGCGGGTAATCTTTTCCGACATGGGCCGCGTCATGTTCTCGATGATCGAGGACAGTTCCGGCGCCCATGATTGCCTGATGGGCGGCTCGACGGCGGCCTCGAACGCAGCGAAATATCCCGGCGAAAAAACACGCAATACCCGCGACAACCTGATCCTCGTCGCCGTCAAGCTCGGCCTCGACAGGCGCGATATCCCCGGCATCCTCAATCTCTTCGCGCCCGTCCGCCTGTCCGAGGGCGGAAGCTTCGGCTGGCTGGGCAAGCGCTCCAACAGCGGCGATTACGTCGATCTGCGCGCCGAGATGGACATGCTGGTCGGCTTTTCCACTTGTCCGCATCCGCTCGATCCGGATCCGACATACCAGCCGAAGCCTGTTGTCATCACGCGCTATAAGGCGGCGCTTCCGCTTGCCGATGATCTTTGCCGCACGGCAACGGCCGAAGCTGCGCGCGGTTTCGAGAACAACGCCCTGATGCAGGCCTGAGGAGAGAACGATGTCCGATTTCATCCAGACCTCACCTGCCCGCAGCCTGCAGAATGCAACGCAGGAGCATTTCATCGCGGCCGAAGCCCCATGGTCCGGAATCGTGCGCAAGGGTCAGACGATCCGCATCGAGGACAGTTACGGCCAGCAGGCGATCGACACGCTCTTCTACCGCGCCGATGATTTCTCGGAGCGCTATTCCAATCAGGATACGATGCGCATGCAGGGCGCCGCCTATATCGGCATCGACACCAAGATCATGTCGAATGAAGGCAATGTCATGTTGACCATGACGGCCGACAGCTGCGGCCGCCATGATACGTCCGCCGGCGCCTGCTCCTGCGAGAGCAATACGGTGCGTTTTGGCCACGGCACGAAGTACCTTCATGCTTGCCGCGACAATTTCGTGCTCGAAGTTTCGAAACACGGCATGGGCAAGCGCGACATCGTGCCGAACATCAATTTCTTCATGAACGTGCCGATCAAGCCGAATGGCGAGATGACGATCGTCGACGGCATTTCTGCGCCTGGCGATTATGTGGAACTGGTCGCCGAGATGGACGTGCTCTGCGTCATTTCCAACTGCCCTCAGATCAACAATCCCTGCAACGGCTTCGATCCGACGCCGGTCCGGGTGCTGATCTGGGATGGCGAGGACTGAGCATGTTCAAGAAGGTCCTGATCGCCAACCGCGGCGAAATCGCCATCCGGGTCATCAAGACGCTGCGACGGATGGGCATCGCCTCTGTCGCCGTCTATTCCGATGCCGATCGTTTCGCCAAGCCCGCGATGATGGCTGATGAGGCAGTGCGTCTTGGGCCGGCGCCGGCCAGCGAAAGCTATCTCAACGTCGATGCGGTTATCGCGGCCTGCAAGGCGACAGGCGCTGAGGCCGTACATCCCGGCTACGGCTTCCTGTCGGAAAATATCGATTTCGCCGAGCGCCTTGCCGCCGAAGGCATCGCCTTTATCGGCCCGCGGCCCGAGCACCTTTCTGCTTTCGGGCTGAAACATACGGCGCGAGAACTCGCCAAGGCGAGCGGCGTGCCGCTCCTGCCCGGCACGGGTCTGCTATCAAGCGCCGATGAAGCGCTCGTGGCGGCAGAATCTATCGGCTACCCCGTCATGCTGAAAAGCACGGCCGGCGGCGGCGGCATTGGCATGCAGCTCTGCGCCGACGCCGAAAGCCTGAAAGCATCCTTTGAAAGCGTGCAGCGCACCGCACGAGCAAGCTTCGGCGATGCGCGCGTCTATATCGAGCGTTTCGTGGCAGAGGCGCGGCATGTCGAGGTGCAGATCTTCGGCAATGGCAAGGGCGCGGTGATCGCCCTCGGCGAGCGCGACTGCTCGCTGCAACGGCGAAACCAGAAGGTGGTCGAGGAGACCCCCGCCCCCGGACTTTCCGCTGCGACCCGCGCCCGCCTGCACAAGGCGGCCGTCGATCTTGGTGCCGCGGTCTCCTACGAATCCGCCGGCACCGTGGAATTCATCTATGATCCGCTGCGCGAGGAATTCTATTTCCTCGAGGTGAACACCCGTCTGCAAGTCGAACATCCGGTTACCGAAGCTGTTTTCGGCATCGACCTCGTCGAATGGATGATCCGTCAAGCTGCGGGTGAGGATGTGCTCTCGGGCGCTGAAGCCCTGCAGCCGAAAGGAGCGGCAATCGAAGTACGGGTGTATGCCGAAATGCCGCACGCCGATTTCCGACCCAGCGCCGGTCTGCTGACCGAAGTCGTTTTTCCCGATTACGCGCGTATCGACGGCTGGATTGAGAACGGCACTGAGGTGACGCCCTTCTACGACCCGATGCTCGCCAAGGTGATCGTTTCGGCTGAGGATCGTCCGGCGGCGATTGAAAAGCTGAAGGCGGCCCTTGCCGGCACGTCGATATCGGGCATCGAGACCAATCTCGACTATCTCAGCGCCATCGCCAGCTCCGAGCTTCTGGCGAGCGGCAAGGTCGCGACGACGGCGTTGCGCGACTTTTCCTTCGTGCCTGACGTTATCGAAGTCATCGCGCCGGGCGCCCAATCCAGCATTCAGGAACTGCCAGGCCGGCTTGGCCTCTGGCATATCGGCGTGCCGCCGAGCGGCCCAATGGACGAGCGCTCCTTCCGCCACGCCAACCGTCTCGTCGGCAATGGCGACGCGGTCACAGCACTCGAGCTGACAGTGTCCGGCCCGGTGCTGAAATTCCATACCGATATCGTGATTGCCCTTGCCGGCGCCAGAATGACAATGAGCGTCGATGACGAGAAACTGCCGCATGGCGAGGCCATTACCATCCGCGCCGGTCAGATCCTCTCAATCGGCAGCATCGATGGACCTGGGCAGCGCGCATACCTCGCGGTAACAGGCGGTTTTTCCGCCCCCGTCGTACTTGGCTCGCGCGCCACATTCGGGCTCGGCCAGTTCGGCGGCAATGCCACCGGCACGCTGAAGACCGGCCACGTTCTGCATCTCGCACGCCAGGCCGCGGCCGAGCCGCCGATGCCGGCAACGGAGCCAGCGGAACTGACGCGCGAATGGGATGTCGGCCTTGTCTATGGTCCGCATGGGGCGCCTGATTTTTTTCAGGACGGTGATATCGAGACTTTGTTTTCGACGCTCTACGAAGTGCATTTCAACAGCGCCCGCACCGGCGTTCGCCTGATCGGCCCTGCGCCGAAATGGGCGCGCAGCGATGGCGGCGAGGCCGGCCTCCATCCCTCCAACCTGCATGACAATGCCTATGCGATCGGCGCGATCGATTTCACCGGCGACATGCCCATCATCCTTGGGCCGGACGGGCCGAGCCTCGGCGGCTTCGTCTGCCCGGCGGTCATCGCGCGCGACGAACAATGGAAAATGGGCCAGTTCAAGCCGGGTGATCGCATCCGCTTCCATCCTGTCGCGCGACCGGACGATCCGATCGCCGGCCCGGTCGTGCATCGGGCGAAGCAAGAGACGGGCTCGCCTGTCATCGGCAAACGGGACGACGGGCCTGTCTCCGTCGTCTATCGCCGCCAGGGCGATGACAACCTGCTAGTCGAATACGGGCCGATGACGCTCGATATTGCCTTGCGGCTGAGGGTGCATCTTTTGATGCAGGCCGTCTCGCAGGTCCGATTGCCCGGCATCATCGATCTCACGCCCGGCATCCGCTCGCTGCAGATTCATTATGACGGCACGACGCTGACCCGCAAACGCCTGCTCGGTCTGCTCTCTGAGATCGAGGCAAGCCTGCCGGCGGCACAGGATGTCACCGTGCCGAGCCGCATGGTGCATCTGCCGCTTTCCTGGAACGATCCGGATGCGGAACTTGCCATGCGCAAGTATCAGGAACTCGTGCGGCCGAACGCACCCTGGTGCCCTGACAACATCGAGTTCATCCGCCGCATCAATGGCCTGGCGGATGAACAGGCCGTGCGCGACGTTGTCTTCAATGCCAACTATCTCGTGCTTGGCCTTGGGGACGTCTATCTCGGCGCGCCGGTGGCCACACCGGTCGATCCGCGCCACAGGCTGGTGACGACGAAGTACAATCCGGCCCGCACATGGACGCCTGAAAATGCCGTCGGCATTGGCGGAGCCTACATGTGCATCTATGGCATGGAGGGTCCAGGCGGATACCAACTCTTCGGACGCACCATCCAGGTCTGGAATACTTGGCGGCAGACGCCGGTCTTTGCCAGGGGCAAGCCGTGGCTGCTCGACTTTTTCGATCAGATCCGTTTCTTCCCGGTCGACCATAGGGAACTGGCGGAAGCCCGCAGCGCCTTCCCGCACGGGGGCTATCCCGTCCGGATTGAGGAGGCGGAATTCTCATACGCCGCCTATGAGCGGGAATTGCAGGCCAATGCCGCCTCGATCGGGAACTTCAAGACTCGCCAGCAGGCCGCTTTCGATGCCGAACGCCAGCGTTGGAAAGAGGCGGGCCTCGACAGCTTTGTCACCGACGAAGGCTCCAGCGAAGGCCCGGATGGGGACATCCCCGAAGGCTGTTTCGGGGTTGCCAGTGCCGTGCCCGGCAATATCTGGAAACTGCTGGTCGAGCCGGGCGCACCGGTTGCGGCCGGTGACACTCTTGCCATCATCGAATCCATGAAAATGGAAATCAACGTTACCGCACATGCGCCAGGCCGCGTTCGCGACCTGCGCGCCGGCCCCGGACGAAACGTCAAAGCGGGCGATATCATTGTTGTTCTGGAGGAGTGCTGACCCATGCTGCCGACCATTCTTGATTTAACCAGCCTTCGCGCAGCCTATGAGGCAGGCAAAAGCCCGCTCGATATCATCGAGATCGTCATTGCCCGCCGGGCCGCTTCGACGGATCCCGCTGTCTTCATCACGCCGACGCCTGACGAGATATTGCGGGCCGAAGCGCGCGCTCTGACGGAGCGTGCACCGGAGCCGAACAGCCTGCCGCTTTGGGGCATTCCCTTCGCGGTAAAGGACAATATCGACGTGGCGGGCCTGCCGACGACAGCTGCCTGCCCTGCCTTTTCCTACCAGCCGCAGAAGGACGCAACTGTGGTTGCGAGGCTTAGGGCCGCGGGCGCAATCGTCATCGGCAAGACTAATCTCGACCAGTTTGCGACCGGTCTCAACGGTACGCGCTCGCCCTATGGGGCGCCGCGCTCGGTCTTCGACAAGAACTATGTGTCGGGCGGCTCGAGCTCCGGCTCGGCGGTTGCCGTCGCCTCGGGCTTGGCGAGCTTCGCGCTCGGGACGGACACGGCCGGGTCCGGGCGCGTGCCGGCGGCTTTCAACAATCTCGTCGGCATCAAACCGACTCCGGGGCTGGTGCCGAATGTCGGCGTCGTGCCTGCCTGCCGCAGCGTCGATGTCGTCACCGTCTTCGCGCCAACGGTCGGCGACGGCGTTGCCATCCGCAAGGTGATGGAGGGTTACGATGCCGCCGATCCGTTCTCGCGCAAGGCGGTTCCAGCCAACCTGCCTGCCTCCGGCCTGCGGATCGGTGTGCTCGAGGGAGCAGAGCGGGAATTCTTCGGCAACAGGCAAGTCGAAGCCCTATATGACGCCGCGATCGAAAGGGCGCGCGCGCTCGGCGCCACCATCGTTCCCTTCGACTACACGCCGTTCCGGCAGGCGGCTGAACTGCTCTACAACGGCCCCTGGGTCGCCGAACGGCTGGCGGCGGTCAAAGAGTTCCTGGCAACAAATAGCGAAGATTTCGACCCGACAGTGCGGGCGATCATCGAAGGGGCCAGAGCTTATGACGCCGTCGACGCCTTCGAAGGCCGGTACAGGCTGGAGGCGCTGCGGCAGAAAACCCGGTCCAAATGGGAGAAGGTGGACTTCCTGATGCTGCCGACCTCCCCCACAACCTACACCGTCGAAGAGATGCAGGCGGACCCGATCGTCAAAAACAGCCATTTCGGCCGCTATACCAACTTTGCCAACTTGCTCGACTGCGCGGCGATTGCCATTCCCGCCGGCTTTGACGCCAGCGGCCATCTGCCTGCAGGTGTGATGTTGGTGGGGCCTGCCTTCACCGACGATGCGATGGCGCCCTTCGCCGATGCCATGCACCGGGCGGCAGAGACCGGCATGGGTAAGGACCGCAAAGCCGCGCTGCCGGAGGCAAGCCGCGTGATACTTCCAGCCGATGACTTCGTTCCGATCGTGGTCGTCGGCGCGCATCTGACCGATATGCCGCTGAACCATGAGCTGACGCGGGTGGGCGGATACAGGTTGCGAGCAGCCCGAACGGATGGCAGCTACCGGCTCTTTGCCCTCAATGGCACGGTCCCGCCCAAGCCGGGGCTGGTGCGAGATCCGGACTTTTCCGGCAATGGGGTGGAAGTTGAAGTCTGGGCCCTGCCACCGGCAGCATTCGCCCATTTCGTCCAGAACATTCCGGCTCCGCTTGGTGTGGGCAAGATCACCCTCAATGATGGAACTTGCGTAACGGGATTTCTCTGCGAGGGGCATGCGGTGGCCGGTGGACGAGAGATCACCCAGTTCGGCGGCTGGCGCAACTATATCAGGGCAGTCAGCCCGGCGGCCTGAAGGGAGACCGGATGCAAAAGCTCCTGTCAAAGATGATGCAGCTGGTTCTTGCGGGTCTCATTGCCAGGACCGGCGCGATCTGGACGGGCAGGCGATAGGGACGGAGTGCATCTGCCCGCCTTCAGTTCATTTTATTTCTGTGCGTCGGTGTCTGGAACCCGCGCACACTTTGATGCGGCATGCCCTTATTTGTGTCCGCGATGGGCAAAGGCTCCGAAGAGCAACAGGGCTTCACCAGCCTCTAAAAGGCATCGGTATGGGCGTAAATTGATGCTTTTCGCGCGCAATAATTTTCCCTACTCACTGCTTGATAAGCAATGAGAGGTGCGGCGATGGCAATGCCATTCTACTGGAGTGAACTGAACAGCTATGATTTTGCCGGGCTTCCCGCTGACACTACGATCGCCGTGCTTCCCATCGCCTCGACTGAACAGCATGGCCCCCATCTTCCTGTCGCGACCGATGTCGCCATCGCCAACGGCATGCTTGCCGAGTTGCGGAAGCAGAAGCCAGCTGATCTCGATTGTCTGGTGCTTCCGACACAGGAGATCGGCAAGGCCAACGAGCATATCTATGGACCGGGAACGCTGTCGCTCGGCGCCGAACTGCTCATTCAGGTCTGGACCGCGATCGGCGCCAAGGTTGCCGAAGCCGGCATCCGCAAGATGGTGATCGTCAATTCGCATGGCGGCAATGTCGATATCATGAGCATCGTCGCGCGGGAGCTGCGCGTGCGCTACGCGATGGCGGTCGTCTCCACGCAATGGGGTCGCTTCGGCCATCCCCAAGGCATGATCAGCGAACATGAATTGAAATACGGCATCCATGGCGGCGAGGTGGAAACGTCGCTCATGCTCTACTTCCGGCCCGATCTCGTACGGATGGACAAGGCTGAGAATTTCACGTCGAAGGCGGAATGGATGCGCGAGCAATCGAAATACATGCAGCCGCTGCCGCCACATTCGCTCGCCTGGATCGCCCATGACCTCAATCCCCATGGCGTCGTCGGCGACGCATCTCTGGGCACAGCCGAAAAGGGCGAGGCCATTTGCCGCCATCAGGTCAAGGGTTTTGTCGAACTGCTTTACGACCTGAAGAGCTATCCGCTTTCCCATCTTTACGCGAAGTAAAGCCTTGTCCGAACCGTGGCTTATATCGCGACGGACGTATCTGCCGCGATATGACCCTTGGCCTGCAGCTCCTGCACCAGCCCGGCCAGTTCCGCCAGCAGATATTCGACGAATAGGCTAGTGGCGGAATCAAGCGGCGCGCGTGCGCGCGCAAAAAGCTTCATCGGCTGGCGGCGCGCATGCGGCTCCGCGATCGGTCGGAAGACCAATTCGCCCTGCCGGCATTCGGTGATGACATCGAGCGGGTTCAGGATCGTCAGCCCCGCCCCCGACTTGACCAGCTTCTTCAGCATCTCCGAGGCATTGGTTTCGAGCACCGGTTCGACATGCACGTCCAGGCGCGCCAGGGCCAGATTGATCACGTCACGCAGGCTCGTCCCTTGCTGTGCCAGCACAAGCCGCTCCTGGACGATATCCGCCAGGTTGATCGGCCCGGAGCCGATCAGGTGGTGACCGGGCGGCAGAACAACGCCTATAGGAATGTCGAAATTGCCGAGGGTGCGGATGCCGGGCGTTGCCGGAATGTTGAAGCCGAGGCCGATATCCACCTCGCCTGACAGCACCGGATTGACCGTCATCGTGCCGGCGTCATTGCGCAATTGCATGAAGACGCGCGGATGTTCCGACTGGAACCGCGCGATGATTTCCGGCAGCGGCCCTGCCGCAAGGCCAACCGTCGTCACCAGCCTGACCTTGCCCGCCTGCTGCATCTTCAGGCTGCGGATGCGCCCCTCCAGCCGTTCGTAATTCTTCAAGACGTCGCGAATATGTTCGATGCAAAGCTCGCCGGCGGCAGTCAGGCGCAGCCCGCGCGGCAGGCGCTCGAACAGCGGCGCGCCCATTTCCTCCTCCAGCGCGAGAATCTGCCGGTTGATCGCCGAAGACGCCACATTTAGCCGTGCCGCCGCCTTTCGGATCGAGCCCGATCGGGCGATCTCGTTGATATAGAGCAGCTTTCTGGAGTGCAGCATCAGGACCTCGTTGCACAAAAATCAAGCGCGGAGCGTAAATTAGGCACAGGCTTTCGGTGAGATGCCGAAAAGGCATCATTGCGCACGAATTTTGATGCTTTTCAAAGAGCAAAGCAATCGCTCCTATGAAGAAAATCGGACGTCGCCTCAGACGTTGCGAATTCAGAAGGGGAACGTCGATCATGTCCAATATATTGAAGCACAGCGTCTCTTCCGCACTTATAGGTCTTGGCGGAATGTTAGCCTGCATGGCTGGCGCGCATGCAGCCGATAAGGTCAGCTATGGCACCAACTGGCTGGCGCAGGCCGAACATGGCGGGTTCTATCAGGCGGTTGCCGATGGCACCTATGCGAAATACGGCCTCGATGTGACAATCGTCCAGGGAGGCCCCAATGCGGCAAACAGCGCACTGCTGATCTCCGGTAAGATCGATTTTTACATGGGCGGACCGCAGGGCGAGATTTCGGCCGTCGAGCAGGGCATACCGCTCGTCGATGTCGCCGCAATCTTCCAGAAGGATCCGCAGGTGCTAATCGCACATCCCGATGCAGGCATCGAGAAATTCGAAGATCTCGCTAAACTCAAGACGCTGTTTCTCAGCAAGGACGGCTATCTTACCTATTTCGAATGGATGAAGGCGAATTTCAAAGGTTTCAGGGACGAGCAGTACAAGCCCTATAATTTCAGCCCTGCGCCCTTCCTTGCCGACAAGGATTCCGCACAGCAAGGTTATCTCACCTCCGAACCTTATGAGATCCAGAAGCAGGCCGGCTTCGAGCCGAAAGTCTTCCTGCTCGCCGACAACGGCTACTCTCCCTATTCGACGATGATCACCACGACCCAGGCAATGATCGACGCCAAGCCCGATCTCGTCCAGCGCTTCGTCGACGCCTCGATCGAGGGCTGGTACCACTATCTCTACGGCGATAACACCAAGGCCAACGAGCTGATCAAGAAGGACAATCCTGAAATGACGGATGGCCAGATCGCCTATTCCATCGCCAAGATGAAGGAATACGGCATCATCGAATCCGGCGACAGTCTCGACAAGGGCATCGGCTGCCTGACCGAGGCGCATTACAAGGCGTTCTTCGACGAAATGGTTGATATCAAGGTGTTCAAGCCGGAGACGGATTATACCAAGGCCTTCACGACCAAATTCGTCTGCAAGGGCATTGGAATGGCGATGAAGAAGTAAGCCGCACACGCCATCTGCGATCCGCTGCGAACACGGCGGATCACATTCCCCTGCATGAACGAGACAGCCAATGCCCCCAGCAGAAGCTCAGGCACTATCCCCGAAAGAGACGCGCAAGCGGCCGCTGGTCGTCATGCAATCGGTCTCGAAAGCCTTCTCCAGCGGAACCGTGGCCCTTTCGAACATGTCGCTTACCGTGGAAGGCGGTGAGTTCATCAGCCTGCTCGGCCCTTCCGGATGCGGCAAGTCGACGGCGCTGCGGATCATTGCCGGCCTAGGCGACGTCACGTCGGGCGCGATCGACTGGCCGAGTTCGCGCATCAATTCCAAGGGCCTTCCGGAGGGGGATATCGGCTTCGTTTTTCAGGAGCCGACGCTGATGCCCTGGAAGAACGTGTTCGACAATGTTCACCTGCCGCTGAGGCTTCGACATATTTCCAAGAAGGCGGCGCATGATCAGATCATGGAAGCGCTGACCACCGTTGGCCTCGAGGATTTCGCCAGCGCCTACCCGCGCGAGCTTTCCGGCGGCATGAAGATGCGTGTGTCGATCGCTCGCGCGCTGGTGACGAAGCCGAAGCTGCTGCTGATGGACGAGCCCTTCGCGGCTCTCGACGAGATCACCCGCCAGAAGCTGAATGACGACGTGCTCCGGCTTTGGAAGGTGACCGGCATTACCGTCATCTTCGTCACCCATTCGGTCTTCGAATCCGCCTATCTCTCGAACCGCATCGTTGTGATGAAGGCAAGGCCCGGACGCGTGCATGCCGATCTGCCGCTGACAGCCAGCCTGGAACGCGACGCCCATTACCGCACTTCGGAAGAGTATCGCAAAGCCTGCGAGACGGTCTCGCATTCGCTCATCGGCGCGATCAACGCCGCGGGGGATCATCGATGATTGACGAAACGGCCGCCGCACCGCTGCTTGTCAAAACCGCTGCAAGCGTCAGGAGCCGCGATCTGGCGCTGCGCGTCCTGATCCCTTTGCTTGTTATCACGGCGCTGATCCTGATCTGGTATGCCTATGTCAGACTGTCCGGCGTGCCGCCCTATATTCTGCCGGGCCCGGCCGCCGTCGCCAGTGCTTTCGTCACCGACTGGGGTACGCTTGCCCCTGCCCTCTGGGTCACAACCAAGATCACGCTGATGTCGCTGATGCTGGCGCTCGTCGGCGGCGTGGGTTTTGCGATCTTCCTCGTGCAATCGCGCTGGATCGAACTCGCCTTCTATCCGCTCGCGGTCATCCTCCAGGTCACACCCATCGTCGCAATCTCGCCGCTGATCCTTATCTACGCGCCGTCGACGCAGGTGGCGCTGCTGATATGCGCTTTCCTCGTCGCCTTCTTCCCGATCCTTTCGAATATGGTCCAGGGGCTGAAAAGCGTCGACCACAACCTCATCAACCTGTTCGAGCTCTACGGCGCCTCACGCTGGCAGACGCTGCTCTTTCTCAAGCTGCCGGCTGCCCAGCCCTATTTCATGACTGGCCTCAGGATCGGCGGCGGCCTCGCGCTCATTGCCGCCGTCGTCGCGGAATTTGCCGCAGGTTCGGCGGGTGCCGGATCCGGTCTCGCTTTCCGGCTTCTCGAAGCGCAGTACCGGCTCAATATTCCGCGCCTTTTCGCGGCGCTGCTGATGCTCTCTCTGCTCGGCGTGGCGATCTTCGCCGTCACCTCCTTCATTTCCTGGCTTGCCCTGCACCGCTGGCACGAGAGCAGCCTGAAACGGGAAAACTGATGACCTATTCCTTTATATCGCCGCCCAATGCCGGCCGCTTCGTGCTGAGTAATGCGACGCTGCCTGCCGCCGCCGTCACCGGTTATCAGGGGCTTGTTGTCGAGGGGCTCGTCCGGGCCGATATCGTCATCGCCGACGGCATCATTGCCGGTGTATTGCCACCCGGGGAAGCGCCCGTGGAGCTGGCGAAATCCGACCTGAAGGAGGGCATGGTCTGGCCCTGCTTCGCCGATATGCACACGCATCTCGACAAGGGCCACATCTGGCCGCGCAACGCCAATCCGGACGGCACATTCCCGGGAGCTTTGGAAGCCGTGCGCGCCGATCGCGAGGCGCACTGGTCGGCCGCCGACGTGAAGAAGCGCATGGAGTTTTCCCTGCGTTCCGCCTACGCACACGGCACCAGCCTCATTCGAACCCATCTCGATTCCCTTGCGCCGCAGCACCGCATTTCCTTCGAGGTCTTCGCCGAAATGCGCGAGGCCTGGAAGGACAGGATCGCATTGCAGGCCGTGGCGCTGTTTCCGATGGAAAACATGGCGGACGCGGCCTATTTCGCCGATCTCGTCGCGGTGGTCCGCGAAACGGGCGGGCTGATCGGCGGCGTCACCCGGATGAGCGCCGCTCTCGACAGCCAGCTCGACATGCTGTTCAGAACCGCGGCCGATACGGGCCTCGATGTCGATCTTCATGTCGATGAGACGGACGATCCGGCTGCCGAAACCCTAAAGGCGATCACGCAAGCGGTGCTCCGCAACCGCTTCGACGGCAAGGTGACGGCCGGCCATTGCTGCTCACTCGCCCGCCAGGATGAGGAGACGACAAAACGCACGGTCGATCTCGTCGCAGAGGCCGGTATCGCCATCGTCTCGCTGCCGATGTGCAACATGTATCTGCAGGACCGCTATTGCGGCCGGACACCGCGCTGGCGCGGCGTCACCCTGTTCAAGGAACTGGCCGCGGCCGGCGTCGCGACAGCGGTCGCCTCCGACAATACCCGCGATCCCTTCTACGCCTATGGCGATCTCGACCCGGTGGAGGTGTTTCGTGAGGCAGTCCGCATCCTGCATCTCGACCATCCGCTGGATACCGCCGCCCGCGTCGTCACCACCTCACCCGCCGATATTCTCGGCCGGCCGGATGTGGGGCGCATCGCCGTCGGCGCATCGGCCGATCTCGTGCTCTTCAGCGCCAGGCGCTGGAGCGAATTTCTTTCCCGTCCGCAGTCCGACCGCGTCGTGCTTCGCCGCGGCAAGGTAATTGACCGCAGCCTGCCGGACTATCGTGAACTCGACAGCGTCATTGGAGCCTGACATGCCGGATTATCAGACGATCAAAAAGGAACTCGAGGGCATCGCCATCGAAGACAATCCGGCGCTGGTGCGCCAGAAGAGCCGCGATTTCTATTGGTATTCGCCGATACTGAAGGCGCAGCTCGACAATGTGACGGCCGATCTCGTCGTCACGCCGAAAAACGAGGAAGAGGTCATCCGGACGCTGAAGGTTGCCTTCGCGCATGGCGTGCCGGTCACGCCCCGTGGCGGCGGCACCGGCAATTACGGGCAGGCGATGCCGCTCTCCGGCGGCATCGTGCTGAACCTGGCGGCCATGGACAAGATCAAGGAAATCCATCCCGGCCGGGTGATTTGCGAACCGGGCATCATCATTGCCCAGCTCGACAAACAGACCAAGGCCCATTCCGGCCAGGAGCTGCGGTTCCATCCCTCGACGGCTCAGATGGCGACCGTTGGCGGTTTCATCGCCGGCGGCTCCGGCGGCGTCGGCTCGATCACCTGGGGTGGCTTGCGCGATCTCGGCAATATTCTGCGCCTGCGGGTCGTCACCATGGAAGCCGAGCCGCGTGTGCTCGATCTCACCGGCTGGGACCTGCAAAAGGTCAGCCATGCATACGGCACTAACGGCGTCATCACCGAGATCGAAATGCCGCTGGCACCTGCCTATGATTGGGTCGACGTTCTCGTCGGCTATGACGATTTCATGGCATGCGTGCGATTTTCGGACGCGCTTGCCAAATGCAATGGCATTCTCGTCAAAGAGATAGCGCCAATCGCTGCTCCGATCCCTCATGACTACTTCACCCGTCACAAGCCCTATATCCGCAAGGGGCAGTCGGTGGTGGTGCTGATGATCGCACCGCATGCGATGGATGCCTTCCTGGCCTTCACTTCAGCCCACAAGGGCGAAGTGATCTTCCGCTCCGACAAGGTCGAGAGCATGAAGGGCATCCCGCATGCCTACGAACTTGCCTGGAACCACACGACCCTGCGGGCGCTGAAGGTCGATCCGGGCTTTACCTACCTGCAGGTCCAGTATCCGGGCCCGGATCACGTGGCCAAGGTCGCCAAGATGGTGGAGATCTTCGGCGACGAGGTGCCGGGGCATCTCGAATTCATCAAGTTCGACGGGCAGATCCAGTGCTCCGGTCTGCCGCTGGTGCGCTATACCACAGAGGAGCGTCTTGAAGAGATCATCCGAATCCACCAGGATCACGGCTGCCCGATCTTCAATCCGCACCGCTATACGCTGGAGGAAGGCGGCATGAAGCGCACCGACAAGGTACAGCTCGCCTTCAAGCACGAAACCGATCCCAAGGGGCTTCTGAACCCCGGCAAGATGATCGCCTGGGAGAACCCTGACTTCGATTTCAATGCCGGCAAGAACTATCTCTTCCCCGGCCTTGCGAGCGTCATGGAGGCCTCATGAGGGTTCTCGTGCTGCATTCGCATCCGGTGGAGGAAAGCTACGGCAAGGCGCTCTACAAGCAGACTCTGGAAAGCCTGCGCCACGCCGGCCACGACGTGGACGGATGCGATCTCTACGCCGAGAACTTCGATCCCGTTCTTTCCCGGCATGACCGGCTCGCCTATCACGACTATCCCGGCAATACCGAACCGGTGAAATCCTATGTCGAGCGGCTGAAGCGGGCCGAAGGACTGGTGCTGGTGACACCGGTCTGGAACTTCGGTTTCCCGGCGATACTGAAAGGCTATTTCGATCGCGTCTGGCTTCCCGGTGTCTCCTTCGAACTCATTGAGGGCAAGGTGGAATCGCGGCTGCGCCATATAAGACGGCTTGCCGCTGTGCTGACTTATGGAGCAACGCCATTCCGCGCCTTCGCCGCCGGCAACCCGCCAAAGAAGATCGTCAAGCGGGTTTTGAGGGCGCAGATCAATCCGCTACGCCCGGTCACCTTCCTTGCTCATTACGACATGAACAACTGTACGCCTGAAACGCGAGCGCGTTTTCTGGCGAAGGTGAAGACGTCGATGGAAAATTTCTGAAGCGCATCGCGCCACTGGGCATCATAGTATTTTGGCGGCTGTGACTTCGACTTCGACGAGAAATTCCGGCCGTGTGAACCCGCTAACTATGATCAATGTCGAGACCGGCTTCGGGTCCAACGTATACTTGTCGCGCACCGCCATATAGGTTGGGAAATCCTCCCGCTTCGTTACGAACCCGGAAATGCGGATGACGTCCGCAAAACTCATCTGCGCATCTTCAAGAATAGCCTTGATCGCTTCGAAGCACATCTCGGCCTGTTTGCCGATGTCTTCCGGCACGTCATCGTCGAGACCAATGCCGAGCTGACCTGAGGTGACGAGCAGCGAAGCGCCCGGCGGCACAAGCAATCCATGATTATAATTACCGAACGGACGGCGGACCGAGGGCGGATTGAAAATCTTCTTCATCGGCATCTCCTGCTCAAAGCGGAATACGGAGCGTTATTCTAGCTGTTGGATAGCAGGGGCGTGATTGAGTAAATAGCCGGTTTTTCGGTTCCAAGATCGATCGAGTTTCGTTTCGGTCTTCCGCCAGTATAAGCTCACCGCCCATGTGCAGTGCACAAATAGAAAGCTCTTGCTAATGCAGGCGAGACATAAACGCATAAAACATTATCATGTTGCGTCGATGCTCAACAAATAGGCAATGCCTGATTTTCAAACTTCCTGGATAATTTTCAAAGCATTATCCGACTTTTCTGAAATTGGCACGCTGATTGCAGGCCTCCTAAATGCATCGGTCAACGGCGACCGGCGCAGATAGGCGCGGCATAAGCGCTTACGTTAGACACCGACGTCGCAAGGTTTGCCATCGGGACTATCCATCCCGTGGACGCATTCCGGCGGCGTTTTTTTGTGTCCAAATTCAGCCAGCAGAGGGAACCTGCGCATGACAAAGAATTCGAGACCCGGCATCACCCGCCGCAACATTCTCAAGACGACTGCGACGGCCGCCCTCATCGGTGCCGTCAAGACTGCCTTTCCATCCGGCGCGTTCGCAGCTGGGCCCGGCCCTGAAGTGAAAGGCATCAAGCTCGGCTTCATCGCGCTCACGGATTCCGCGCCGCTGATTATCGCTAAGGAGAAAGGCCTTTTCGACAAGTATGGCCTGCCAGAAACCGATGTCGCCAAACAGGCCTCCTGGGGTGCGACCCGTGACAATCTCGTGCTGGGTGGCGCGGCGAACGGTATTGACGGCGCCCATATCCTCTCGCCGCTCCCCTATTTGATGCATACCGGCAAGGTGACGCAGAACAACAAGCGGGTGCCGATGGCGGTCCTCGCCCGGCTCAATCTCGACAGTCAGGGTATTTCCGTCGCCAAGGAATATGCCGAAACCGGCGTCCAGCTCGACGCCTCGAAGCTGAAGGCGGCTTTCGAAAAGAAGAAGGCGGAAGGCAAGGAAATCAAGGCTGCAATGACCTTCCCGGGCGGCACTCATGACCTCTGGATCCGCTACTGGCTCGCTGCCGGCGGCATTGACCCGAACAAGGACGTTTCGACGATCGTCGTGCCGCCGCCCCAAATGGTGGCCAATATGAAGGTCGGCAACATGGACGTCTTCTGTGTGGGCGAACCATGGAACGAGCAGCTCGTCAACCAGGGGATCGGCTTCACCGCCGCCACCACCGGCGAGCTCTGGAAGGGCCACCCTGAAAAGGCGCTGGGGCTGCGCGCCGAATGGATCGAAAAGAACCCCAATGCCGCCAAGGCTCTGCTGATGGCCGTCATGGAAGCGCAGCAATGGTGCGAGAGCATGGACAACAAGGCGGAGATGGCTGAGATTCTCGGCAAGCGCCAATGGTTCAACGTCCCGACCAAGGATGTGCTCGGCCGCCTCAAGGGCGACATCAACTATGGCAACGGTCGCGAGGTCAAAGCAACCGACCTCTACATGAAGTTCTGGAAGGACGGCGCCTCCTACCCGTTCAAGAGCCACGATAGCTGGTTCATGACCGAAAACATCCGTTGGGGAAATCTGCCGGCGACGACGGATATCAAGGCGCTGGTCAACGAGGTGAACCGCGAAGACATCTGGCGCGAGGCTGCCAAGGATCTCGGAATCGCTGCTGCCGACATTCCCGCATCGTCGTCCCGCGGCAAGGAAACCTTCTTCGACGGCAAGGTCTTCGATCCTGAAAATCCCTCCGCCTATCTCGAAAGCCTTTCGATCAAGGCTGTCTCCTGAGCCGTTTCCGGCGCGCGACCAGCGCGCCGGCCCCTTTTTCACGTGAGGAGCGCGTCGATGTCCGCCCTGGCAAATAAACAAAATCCCTCCACGGCCGTCTCCGTTAAGCGGGCGGCAAAGGTCCTGCCGTTTTCGGGCGGGCATGGACCACGGATCGACTTGCACCGTGCGGGTCTGGCCGCATTTCGCAATGTCGTTCCGCCAACCGTCGTACTGGCGCTTCTCCTGCTGGTCTGGCAGGTGCTGTGCTCTTCGGCCGACGCGTCTCTACCCTCCCCGCATCAGGTCTGGCAGGACAGCTATGACCTGATCGCCTATCCCTTCTTCAATTACGGTTCCCAGGATATCGGGCTCGGCTGGCGAGTGCTCGTTTCGCTGCAACGTGTCGCTTACGGCTTCGGGCTAGCGGGGGTGGCCGGCGTCATCATCGGAGCCATCATCGGACAGTCTGTCTGGGCAATGCGCGGCCTCGATCCGATCTTCCAGGTGCTGCGGACGGTTCCGCCGCTCGCCTGGCTGCCGCTCTCGCTCGCAGCCTTCCAGGATTCCAGCCCTTCGGCGATCTTTGTCATCTTCATTACTTCGATCTGGCCCGTCATCATCAATACCGCCGTCGGCGTTCGCAACATTCCGCAGGACTACCGCAACGTCGCTGAGGTGCTGCGCCTCAACCAGTTCGAATTTTTCCTGAAGATAATGCTGCCTTCGGCAGCGCCCTACATCTTCACCGGTCTCAGGATCGGCGTCGGGCTCTCCTGGCTTGCGATCGTCGCGGCAGAAATGCTGACCGGCGGCGTCGGCATCGGCTTCTTCATCTGGGATGCCTGGAACTCGTCGCGTCTTCCGGACATCATCGTGGCGCTGGCCTATATCGGCATCGTCGGCTTTGCCCTCGACAAGCTGGTGGCGGCGCTCGGTAACATCGTCACCCGCGGCGCCATGGCCAATTGAGGAGCGCGACTTATGAACGCCTATCTGAAGCTCGACCGTATCGACAAGCATTTCGACCGCGGCGGTGTGCGCGCCGATGTCCTGAGGGATATTAACCTGACAATTTCCGAGGGCGAGTTCGTTTCGATCATCGGCCATTCGGGCTGCGGCAAGTCCACCTTGCTCAATCTCATTGCCGGTCTGACCCCGGTTTCTGCAGGCGCGGTGCTCCTTGAGGACCGCGAGGTCAACGAGCCGGGTCCGGAACGCGCTGTTGTCTTCCAGAACCACTCGCTCCTGCCTTGGCTGACGGTCTATGAGAACGTCAATCTTGCCGTTTCGAAGGTCTTCAGCAGAACGAAGACCAAGGCCGAGCGGCATGACTGGGTGATGGCCAATCTCGACCTCGTGCAGATGGCCCATGCCAAAGACAAGCGGCCTTCGGAGATATCGGGCGGCATGAAGCAGCGCGTCGGCATTGCCCGCGCGCTTTCAATGGAGCCGAAGATCCTGCTGCTCGACGAGCCGTTCGGCGCCCTCGACGCGCTGACCCGCGCCCATCTTCAGGATGCTGTGATGGAGATCCATAGTCGGCTCGGCAACACGATGGTGATGATCACCCATGATGTCGATGAAGCGGTGCTGCTGTCCGACCGAATCGTGATGATGACCAACGGCCCGGCAGCACGCATCGGCGAAGTGCTCGATGTAACGATTCCTCGTCCCCGCAATCGCATCGACCTTGCCTCTGACCGGACATACCTCAAATGCCGCGAGGCGGTGCTGAAATTCCTTTATGAACGTCACCGCTTTATCGAGGCTGCGGAGTAAGTCGCATATAGCCATGAGGGTTTTGCCGTCGTGGCTTTTCTTCCGGCTGATCCGAGGCGCCGGATTTCAGCCGTCGTGCGCGCCCGGCTCCCCGGCGGTTGCAAACACCGCGCTGGCATCGCTGACCATCTCCACATGGGAGTAAGCCGCCTGCGCAGCGGCAGCGCCATCAGCGCGCATGATCGCGGTCACGATCCGGTCGTGCTCCTCATAGGATTTCGCCAGGCGTCCGGGTAGCCGGAACTGGGCCCGTCGAAAGGGCGCTAGCCGCGCCCGCGTCTGGGTCACCATCTCGAAAACATGATCGTTATGCGCGCCGCGATAAAGGCGGGTGTGAAATTCGGTGTTGTGCGCGGCATATTCCTCTTCCGCGCCGGTATGCACGAGCCTCATCGACGCCTGGTGCTCCAGCTCCAGTGTGCGCCGCTCATCGACCGTCATACGCTCAGCCGAGAGCCTGGCGCAGATCGCTTCAAGTTCCGCCATCGCCTCGAACATTGAATGCAGGTAGGATTCGGTCACGTTGGTGACGACGGCGCTGCGGTTCGGCTCTCGGTCGACCAGCCCCATCGCCCCGAGCTCACGAAGCGCCTCACGTACGGGCGTGCGTGACACGTCAAAACGGGCCGCCAGCGAGACTTCGTCAAGCTTCTCGCCCGGCAGCATCCGCCCCGTGACAATCATGTCGGCAATCGCTCGTACCATCTGTTCGACGGTGGTTCCTGCCCTGATGAGCTCTCTGCGCCTGACTTGCTTCAAGGAATGATTCTGCATTGTTGCGGTTGCATACAGATGCATGCTCGGACAGGCGAAGTCAAATGTCGGCGTATATGTTTGATGTATATAGATAAAAAATGAACTTTCTACTAACGCTTCATATGACACCTCCAGCTGATGGCGTAGGCGCAGGACAATTTTGTAGGCGGTGCATAATTTTTGATCGCATATTGAGATGAAATTGCATGCACCTTTCTTCAGCCGGATGCCTACTTAGAATTTATCTCACAGAATCAATACTCTAAAATCTGGCACGACCATTGCATACACTTTGCTGTATTCAATTGAAAGCGGCTAAACCGCCGCAAGGGGAGCATTCCGATGACCAGACTCCTTTCCATGAAACGACGCCATTTCCTTCAGGCTTCTGCCGCTGCCGCTCTCGTCGGTGCAGCGCCTGGTCTCCTCTCCTCGCGCGCGCTTGCGCAGACGGCGCTGACCGTAGGCTTCATCTATGTGGGCCCCAAGGATGACTATGGCTACAACCAGGCGCATGCCGAGGGGGCTGCCGCGGTCAAGGCGCTGCCGGGCATTACCGTCGTTGAAGAAGAAAACGTGCCCGAGACGGTGGACGTTCAGAAGACGATGGAATCGATGATCAATCTCGATGGCGCCACCCTGCTCTTTCCGACCTCCTTCGGTTATTTCGATCCGCACATGCTGGCAATGGCAGCCAAATATCCGGATATCCAGTTCCGCCATTGCGGCGGGCTGTGGCAGGAGGGCAAGCATCCGGCCAATACCGGCTCCTATTTCGGCTATATTTTTCAGGGCCAGTATCTGAACGGCATCGCCGCGGGCCATACGACGAAGAGCAAGAAGATCGGTTTCGTCGCCGCCAAGCCGATCCCGCAGGTGCTGCAGAACATCAATGCCTTCCTGCTCGGCGCGCGCAGCGTCGATCCGACGATCACCTGCCAGGTGATCTTCACCGGCGAATGGTCGCTGGCGGTCAAGGAGGCGGAAGCCACCAACGCGCTGGTCGACCAGGGCGCCGACGTTATCACTTGCCATGTCGACAGCCCGAAGGTGGTGGTCGAAACCGCTGCCGGCCGCGGTGCCTTCGTCTGCGGCTACCACGCCAATCAGAGCCCGCTTGCGCCCGAGAAATACCTCACCGGCGCCGAATGGGCCTGGGGGAATGTCTATAGCGACTTCGTCAAGAAGGCCCAGGTTGGCGAAAAGCTCGGCAACTTCGTGCGCGGCGGCCTGAAGGACGGTTTCGTCAAGATGAGCGCGCTTGGCCCTGGTGTTCCCGAGGCGGGCCGCAAGGCATTCGAAGCGACGCATGCCGAGATGATGAAGGGCGGTTTCTCCGTCTTCAAAGGTCCGCTCAAGGATAACAAGGGCAACTCCGTCGTCACGGCAGACAAGAGCTACGCCGAAGATGCCATCGAGCTCGAAAGCATGAGCTATCTGATCGAAGGCGTGGTCGGATCCACGGCGTAAACCGCAACAGAGGGGGAAGCGCCATGACCGTTCAGGCCAATGATCCCGCAATATCGGTCGCTTCCGGCAAACCAACCTCGCTGCGACCCCTGCTCGAATGGACCGCGCGCAGGGCCGAACCCATTGTTATCGGCCTTGTGGCCATCCTGATCGGTCTCGGGCTCTTCTCCCTCTTCATCCTGGCGATCGGCAGATCGCCGGCCATGCTCTTCCAGCTCATGGACACCGGCGGCTTTGGCAGCTGGTTTTCCGTACAGAACAGCTTAAGCCGCGCCGCACCCCTTCTCCTGACGGCGCTCTGCGTCGCCCTGCCCGCCCGCCTCGGCCTCGTCATCATTGGCGGGGAAGGAGCGGTCGTGCTGGGCGGCGTTGCCGCCGCAGCCATGGCCATGCCGCTCGTCGGGACTGCTCCTGCCCTCCCTGTCCTTGTTCTCATGGCGATCGCCGCCATGGTGATCGGCGGCGCCTGGATCGGCCTTGCCGGTTTCCTGCGCCACTATCGCGGCGTCAACGAAACCATATCGTCACTACTGCTCTCCTATATCGCCATCGCGCTGATGAACCAGTTCGTCGAAGGCCCGCTGCGCGATCCGGCCAGCCTCAACAAGCCCTCCACCGAGCCGCTGCCAGCGGACTACATGCTTGGCAACATCCCCGGTATGGACGTGCATTGGGGGCTCGTCATCGGCATCCTCGCCTGCATCGTCTCCTGGATACTAATCGAGATGACGAGCTACGGTTTCGCCGCCCGCGTCGCCGGCGGCAATGTACGCGCCGCCCAGATTCAGGGCCTGCCCGTCGGCAGGCTGATTGCCGGCTTCACCGCGATCGCCGGCAGTTTCGCCGGCCTGGCCGGCATGGTCGAGGTCTCCGCTGTGCAAGGCAGCGCCAATGCATCGCTTGCGGCAGGCTACGGTTATACCGGCATCCTCGTCGCCTTCCTCGCCCGCCACAATCCGCTGGCGATCATCCCGGTAGCGATCCTGCTCGGCGGCATCGATGCCTCGGGCGGCCTCATCCAGCGCCGCATGGGCTTGCCCGATGCAACGGTGCTGGTGCTGCAGGGCACGCTCTTCATTGTCATTCTCTTCTGCGAGACCTTCTACGGGCGCTTCAAGGTCTTCAATCCCGACCTTTGGAAAAGGAGCCTCTGATGGAAGAGACGGGTATCGGCATCTGGGGGGTGCCGCTGGCGATCCTGGCAGGCGCCATCCGCGTTTCCACGCCCTTTATCTTCGTCAGCCTGGGCGAGACGATCACCGAACGCTCCGGCCGCATCAACCTCGGTCTTGAAGGCACGCTCGTCTTCGGCGCCATGACGGCTTACGCCGTCGCCGTCATGACCAATTCACCGTGGCTCGGTGTGTTGGCGGCCATGGCAATGGGCGCGGTCTTCGGCCTCGTCCACGGCTGGATCTGCAAGTGGCCGAAGGTTAACGATATCGCGATCGGCATTGCCATGATGCAGTTCGGGCTCGGCCTTGCCTTCTTCCTCGGCAAGCCTTTCATTCAGCCGGCCGCGCCGCATCTGCCGGCAATTCCGCTTGGCTTCTGGTCCAGCATGCCGCAGATCCAGGCGGCGCTGAACGTTAACGTGCTCTTCCTGCTTGGCGCAGCACTCGCCTTTGTTCTCTGGTGGGCTTTCAAGAATACCCGTATCGGCCTGATCCTGCGCGTGGTCGGCGACAGTACCGACGCAGCGCGCGCCATGGGCGTCAATCCGGATCGGGTGCGACTGCTTGCCACCGCCGTCGGCGGTTCGCTGGCGGCAATCGGCGGCGCCTATCTGTCGCTTTATTATCCCGGTTCCTGGAACGAAGGAATTTCTTCCGGCCAGGGTCTAATGGCCGTGGCGCTGGTCATCTTCGCCCGCTGGAACCCGATCGGCTGCTTCCTTGCCGCCCTGCTCTTCGGTGGCGCCGGTGCACTCGGCCCGGCACTGCAGTCCGTCGGCGTCACTCAGGGCTATTACCTCTTCTATGCTGCCCCTTACGTGCTGACTCTGGTCATCATGATCGCGACCTCGTCACCCACCCGTTCGCTCGCCGGCGCGCCTGGCGCGCTTTCCCTGACGAAATAAGCCCGAACGACATAGGTCTGAAAGGAGTCAAACGATGAACGGCCTCGGCGGATTGAACAAATCGGAACATGGCGTCGGCATCGGCCTTGTCCAACTGCAGCTTCCCGTCACGGTCACGAGGGAAGACCTTGCCCGCCAGACACAGGTGATCGTCGATCTCGTCGGCAAAGCGCGGCGCAACCAGCCCGGCATGGATCTGGTCGTCTTTCCGGAATATGCCCTCCACGGCCTGTCGATGGATATCAATCCCAAGATTATGTGCACGCTCGACGGTCCGGAGGTCTCCGCCTTCAAGAAGGCCTGCAGCGACAACGCGATCTGGGGCTGCTTCTCGATCATGGAGTTGAACCCGGAGGGCATGCCCTATAATTCCGGTTTAATCATCGACGATAAGGGCGAACTTAAGCTCTATTACCGCAAGATGCATCCTTGGGTGCCGGTCGAACCATGGGAGCCCGGCAATTTCGGAATTCCCGTCATCGACGGGCCGAAGGGAGCCAAACTCGCGCTCATCATCTGCCATGACGGCATGTTCCCGGAGATGGCGCGCGAATGCGCCTATAAGGGTGCGGAAATCATGATCCGCACGGCCGGCTATACAGCGCCGATCCGCGAAGCATGGCGCTTCACCAACCAGTCGAACGCCTTCTGCAATCTCATGGTCACGGCGAGCGTCTGCATGTGCGGCTCCGACGGCACGTTCGACTCGATGGGCGAAGGCATGATCTGCAATTTCGACGGCTCGATCATCGCTCACGGCACATCCGGCCGCGTCAACGAGATCGTCACCGCGGAAGTGCGTCCGGATCTTGTGCGCGAAGCACGGCTCGGCTGGAGCGTCGAAAACAATATCTACCAGCTCGGTCACCGCGGCTATGTCGCCGTCGCCGGCGGCGCTGATGACGCGCCCTATACGTACATGCACGATCTCATCGCCGGCAAATACCGCCTCCCGTGGGAGGATCAGGTGAAGGTTACGGACGGTACGTCCTGCGGCTTCGACAAGCCGGCGCGCCGCTACGGCGAAACACTCAAACTCGCGGGTGAATAGGAGAAAAACGATGGTCGCCATGGTCGAAACCAGAGGACATTATATCGACGCCGATCCCTATGCCTGGCCTTATAACGGCGCCCTGCGTCCGGATAATACCGCTCTCATCATCATCGACATGCAGACGGATTTCTGCGGCAAGGGCGGTTATGTCGACCACATGGGATACGACCTTTCCCTGGTCCGGGCGCCCATCGAGCCCATCAAGAAGGTTTTGGCCGCCATGCGCGCCAAGGGCTATCACATCATTCACACTCGCGAGGGTCATCGGCCCGATCTTGCCGACCTGCCGGCCAACAAGCGCTGGCGTTCACAGCGCATGGGCGCAGGCATCGGCGATCCAGGCCCTTGCGGACGCATCCTCACACGCGGCGAACCGGGCTGGGACATTATCCCAGAACTCTATCCGATCGAGGGCGAGACGATCATCGACAAGCCGGGCAAGGGCTCCTTCTGCGCCACCGATCTGGAGCTGATCCTTAACCAGAAGCGTATCGAGAACATCATCCTGACTGGCATCACGACGGATGTCTGCGTGTCCACCACCATGCGCGAGGCGAACGATCGCGGCTTCGAATGCCTGCTTCTGGAAGACTGCTGCGGCGCGACCGACTACGGCAACCATCTCGCTGCGATCAAGATGGTGAAAATGCAGGGCGGCGTCTTCGGCTCCGTGGCGAATTCCGCAACGTTCGTGAGCCAGCTGCCATGAGCACGATCCGCGACACGCCGCTCCCGCGACCCGGCAAGGCCGTCGGCATCGACACGATCGACATGACGATGCGTTTTGGCAGTTTCACCGCCCTCGACCGTGTTTCGATCAAGGTGCCCTCGGGCTGCTTCCACGCCCTGCTCGGCGAGAACGGCGCCGGCAAGTCGACGCTTGTCAAATGCATCATGGGCTTCTATCACGCGACGTCAGGTTCTCTCTCCGTCGACGGCCGCGAGGTGGCGATTTCCTCGCCCAAGGATGCGGCGAGTTACGGCCTCGGCATGGTCTATCAGCACTTCACGCTGGTCCCTTCGCTGACCGGTGCCGAAAACCTTGTCATCAGCCGCGCGGAAGTCCCCGCTTTCATCAATTGGGCCAAGGAACGAATGGATCTTTCCGCCTTCATGGAGCGGATGCCCTTCAAGATCCCGCTCGACCGGCCGGTGAGCGAACTGGCCGCCGGCGAGAAGCAGAAACTCGAAATTGTCAAGCAGCTCTATCTCGGCCGCTCCTTCCTTGTCCTCGACGAGCCAACCTCCGTGCTGACGCCTGCAGAAGCCGATGAGATCCTCGGTCTCGTGCGCGGGATGACAGAGCGTGGTGAACTGACCGCGCTGATGATTTCCCACAAGTTCCACGAGGTGACGAAGTTTGCCGATGCCGTTTCGGTCCTGCGTCGCGGCAAGCTTGTCGGCTCTGGAAAAGTCGGGGAACTCTCCACGGCCGAGATGGCCGCGATGATGATCGGCGACGTCAAGCTCGCCGAGCTCGACACCCGCATCCCCGTCCCGGAGGACGCCAAGCCGGTCCTCAAGGTGGAGCAGGTCAGGGCGCCCGACCGCTCGGGTCTCAAGACCATCGAAATCAAAAATCTCATGGTCCGCTCTGGCGAGATCGTCGGCATTGCCGGCATATCAGGCAATGGTCAGAAGGAACTGACTGAGATCCTCGCCGGCCAGCGGCCGACCGATACCGGCCGTGTCAGCGTTAAGGGCGAGACGTACACGGCAACACGTCTGGAGACGCGCAAGAACAATGTCCGTTTTATTCCCGAGGAGCCGCTGCAGAACGCCTGCGCGCCACGGATGACGGTCAGCGAAAATCTCGCCTTCCGCACTTTCGATCTAAAAGCGGACGGCAAGGATGCCGTCTGGCTGAACAAGGCCAAAATGAAGAAGAGCGCCACCGCTCTGATTTCCGACTTCAAGGTGAAGACAGCCTCGTCTTCCTCGCCGATCGCGGCACTATCGGGCGGCAATGTGCAGCGCGCGGTGCTCGCCCGCGAGCTCACAGGCGAGGTTGACCTGCTGATCGTGTCCAATCCCTGCTTCGGCCTCGATTTCTCGGCAGTAGCCGAAATCCGCTCCCGGATCATGAAGGCGCGGAACGCTGGCACGGCTGTGCTGCTGCTTTCCGAGGATCTCGACGAACTGCTCGAGATGTCCGATCGGATCATGGTCATTTCCGAAGGCAAACTGGTCTACGAGACGCCGGCGCGCTCGGCGGATATCGGTGTGATCGGCGCCCATATGGCGGGGCATCACTGATGGCGGAGATCAAGGCAGAACCCTTCGCCTTTCCGGCGAGGCATGATCAGCTCGCGCTCATCGTCATCGACATGCAGCGTGATTTCGCCGAGCCCGGCGGCTTTGGCGCCAGCCTCGGCAACGACGTCAGCCGCATCATGAGAATCGTGCCCGAAGTCAGACGCCTCATCCAGGGCTTCCGCTACGCCGGACTGCCGGTCATCCACACGATGGAATGCCACAGGCCCGATCTTTCGGATTTGCCGCCGGCAAAACGCGACCGCGGCAACCCTACACTCCGGATCGGCGACGAAGGCCCCATGGGTCGCATCCTCATCTCCGGCGAGCCCGGCACGGCTATTCTGCCAGAGCTCGCTCCGGTAAAAGGCGAAGTGGTTATCGAAAAACCCGGCAAGGGCGCCTTCTACGCGACCGAGCTCGCGGAAGTGCTGCAGCAGAAGGGTATCACACAGCTGGTTTTCGCAGGTGTGACGACCGAAGTTTGCGTGCAGACCACCATGCGCGAAGCGAATGACCGCGGCTATGAGTGCCTGCTCGCCGAGGAGGCGACGGAAAGCTACTTTCCCGAATTCAAGGCCGCCGCCATCGCCATGATCCGCGCCCAGGGCGCGATCGTCGGCTGGACGGCCCGAGTCGACGATATACTGGAGAGCATCGCCCATGCCTGAAACCACACGCGAACTGCTCACAGCAGGCGGTTGGAAGGATCTGGAATTCGGTCCGTTTCGCGATCAGGTGACCATCCACTGGATCCGACCTTTCGCCGACGACCAGCCAGGCGTGGCGCTCCTGAAATACGAAGCCGGCGCGGGTGTTCCCCGCCATCGGCATGAGGGGCTCGAAACCATTCTCGTGCTCGACGGCGTGCAATCGGATGAAGCGGGCGATTACGGCCGCGGCAGCTACGTCGTCAACGCACCCGGTACCGAGCATTCCGTCTGGAGCGACACCGGCTGCGTCGTGCTCATCCAATGGGATCGGCCTGTCAAAATGTTGGAACAGGAGGCAGTGTGAAGCGGGCGATTGCGCCTCCGCAAACCGGCTGTCGTCGGCGCCAGTGCGCGATGAAGACTCCGCCGGCGTTCGCTCCGGCGCGCAGGCGCAATAGCCGCATGTTCATCCGCCAAGAGCGCTGAACGTCAGCACGGCGGAGAATGCGACGAGGGTCGCGGAGCCGCACCGCCGGGCAAATGACGGCATTCGTTTCTCACGTCCGAGCATGACCCTGCCGATCGACAGCCAGATGGAGGACACTGCCAGGACCGCGGATGCGAGAATGGCGATAGATTCCGTCGCGGGCACCTCCTCGGTGGGAGGGACCATCGTCACTGCGATGATAAGGGCTTTGGGATTCAACAGCGTAGTAACGGCCAGCTGCCGCGCGCTCACGGCCTCGGCTCGGCTAGATCCGAGGCTCCAGAGCCGGAGCGCCAGGTACAGCACCCAGGTCGCCGAGAGAAGTTTGACGCCTTGCGAAACCAGCGGGTGGTCGTGGAAAAAGAACCGGCCAGACTGGATGCTGGAAGGACGATCGCAAGATATGCGGTCAGAACAGTGACGAGCAGCGCGGCCGCGCGTCCAAAGGTCAGACCCTGAGATGCCATTGCCAAAACGGTGTTGGTCGGCCCAGGCAGGATGAGAAGCGTGAAAACGCCCGCTGCAAAAGGCAGAAGATGCACTGCTAAAGTCTCCGGTTTCGCCCGCTTCTTGCACGGCCGCTCGTTCCAGTCGTTGATGAAAATCATTTTGCGTCCGGAACAATCCTGGTGCCCGGACATTTTAAATTGTTAGCTCTGAGGTGGGCGCTATGCCTTGCATGATCAGGTTCATGCTCACTCGGTTTGCCGCGGGATTCGCCATTGGTTGCACCGTGGGACTAGTCATTTGCCAGCAAGCGTTTCCTGCGATGGGTGCAGTTGAGAGCTATCTCGTGCATGGCCTCTTCATCTACTTTTTTGCGAGCACCATAGGCATGGGTTACCTCGCAACCGCTCTCCTCCTGGAAGAATAGTGCCGCAGGGAGCCGGACGCCCGCCATCATGCCGCGTCCTGCCCAGGTTCGAAGTCGGCGGGATCCGTAAACCGCAGCTGCATCGGCCGGCCGGGCGACGGAGAGCGCGGAAGAGGGAACGAATGTTCGATTTCGCGATGGTGATCCGTTCTCTCCGTGCTAGCAGAAGCCAACAACTCGTTCTTGTGAAATGGCGGCTTGCCGGTCAGGGACTATGACCAGGGCCGGTGTCTTGTCGCTGCTCGCTCGCGAGCGGCTGGCTGATCGCAATCGGTATGCGCATTTTTCCCTGTATGCTCAGGCAACCATTCGCGCCAGCGCGCAGCGCGACCAGAGCGAATGCAGGGCGTCGACGAGATGGGCGATGTCGGCGTCGGAGTGCAACGGCGTCGGGGTGATGCGCAGCCGCTCGGTCTTCTTCGGCACGGTGGGATAGTTGATCGGCTGGACGTAGACGCCGCAATTGTCAAGCAGCAGGTCGGAGATCCATTTGCACTTGGCCGCATCGCCGACCAGCACCGGCACGATATGGCTGGGATTGTGCATATGCGGAATGCCACGCTGGTCGAGCAGCGAGCGCAGCCTGCGCACCCGGTCCTGATGGCGGGCGCGCTCGAACTGGCTGACTTTCAGATGCTGGATCGAGGCGACCGCACCGGCGGCCAATGCCGGCGGCAGCGCCGTGGTGAAGATGAAGCCGGAGGCGAAGGAGCGGATGAAATCGCACAGCGCCGCGGAAGCAGCGATATAGCCGCCCATCACGCCGAAGGCCTTGCCGAGCGTGCCCTCGATGACCGTCAGCCGGTCCATCAGCCCCTCGCGCTCGGCAATGCCGCCGCCGCGCGGGCCGTACATGCCGACCGCATGCACCTCGTCGAGATAGGTCATCGCGCCGTATTTGTCGGCCAGGTCGCAGATCTCCCGGATCGGGGCGATGTCGCCGTCCATCGAATAGACGCTCTCGAAGGCGATCAGCTTCGGCGCCTTCGGATCGGCGGCCGCAAGCTTGGCTTCGAGATCGGCGACGTCATTGTGCTTCCAGATCACCTTGTCGCATTTGGCATGACGGATGCCCTCGATCATCGAGGCATGGTTGAGCGCATCGGAGAAGATGATCAGGCCGGGGATTTTCGCGCCGAGCGTACCGAGTGCGGCCCAGTTGGAGACATAGCCGGAGGTGAAGATCAGTGCTGCTTCCTTGCCGTGCAGATCGGCAAGCTCCCGCTCGAGCAGGACGTGGTAATGGTTGGTGCCAGAGATATTCCGGGTGCCTCCCGCACCCGCGCCACAGTGGTCGATGGCGCTCTTCATCGCCTCGATCACCTTCGGGTTCTGGCCCATGCCGAGATAGTCGTTGGAGCACCAGACCGTGACTTCCTGCTCGCCATTCGCGGTATGGCGCGTCGCGCGCGGAAAGTTGCCGCGGCGACGTTCGAGATCGGCAAAAACGCGGTAGCGGCCCTCGGCATGAAGCCCGTCCAGCTCGTTTTTGAAATACGCTTCGAAATCCATCATATGCTCCCTTTGCACGTCAAGCGATACATCGGGGCAGCCGGCCGGTGTTTGATCTCCGTCAAGTTCGGCGCAAGTTGCTTCCTTTCGCGGAGGTCGTGGTATTTGCTTTCCATCAAAGAGGAAGCACGCGGCGGGTCAGGAGCTCCCGTGTCAAGCAGGGAAGTTGGCAGATGGCTTGCTCAATCTTGGCACAACGGGCAAGGCTCTTGTCATTTGCTCGTGATGGTCCGCCGATACGGCCCGAGCCTTCAATCCTGGCTGCGAACAGGAGAAACCAGCAGACAATCCTTATAGCCGGCAATTCCGCCAAGGCCTTCGACGAGTACCTTGACCGCCCTGCGCTTAAGTTCGGATTCCACCTGACCGCCAACCGTCACCTGCCCGTTCAGGACGGACACCTGGACTTTTTGCGGCGTGAGACCGAGATCTGATCTCAACCGGGTGCGCACTGCCAGCGTGATGGCCTCGTCTCCCCGCGGCAACAGGGCCGTCGGCGCCTCGGCGATGACGCTCAGGATGTCCCGTCGGCTGACGATCCCGACCAGTCGTTCGTCTTCGACGATGGGTAGCCGTTTGATGCGATGCACCTGCAGGCTTTCGGCGATGTCGGAGACTTCGCTATCCGGCCGGGCGACGATGACGTCCTGGGACATGACGTCGGCGACACACCATCCGTTGCTGCCAATATAGCGTTCGAGATCGATTTCGGAGATCAATTCCGGCGCGCGCGCCGGACGGGGAGAAAAGCGAACCTCCCGGCGTAAAAGCAGATCGCCCTCCGTGACCATGCCGCAGATACGGCCGTGGTCGTCAACGACAGGAAGGCCGCTGACGTGGTTTTGCAGCATCGTCGTGACGGCATGGCGCACGCTGACCGATGGGCTGATCGACACCACATTTGTCGTCATTATATCCCTTGCTTGCATGGTCGCTGCCTCACTGATCATGATTATTCTTGGGACATGCTAGAGGCCGGCCGGTCATGCCGCTTTGATTTTCATCAAACTGTTCGTGGCCGCCCGTCACATTCGCTACAGCTCGGCTTCCTGCGGATCTATCGGTGACCGAACGGCACGATGACGAGCAGAGGCGCCATCAAGAGACTGAAGGTCACATCGAAGAAGGGCGCCCGACCGAGTTCTTGTCGCGGTTAGGGCCGATCTCGATGATTATGGCGTCGCTTTCGCCTCCTGCCCCTGTCCCGGATTTTGGCTCTGCCCCCGCCCCTGGCCTTCCTGCCACAGCCCCTGCTGCTTCAGTTTGTCGGCCACCTCCTTCGGCATATAGGTCTCGTCATGCTTGGCAAGCACGGTATCGGCAGTAAAGACGTTACTGCCGGCGGCAAACACGCCCTCGGTAACGACGCCCTGGCCCTCGCGGAACAGATCGGGGAGGATGCCGGTATATTTGACCTTCACCGCATTGGCGCTGCCGTCGGTGACGGAAAACTCCACCGTCGAACCGGCGCCGCGCACGACGCTGCCCTCACCCACCAGACCACCGAGCCGGATGCGGGTCTCCGGCGCCACCGGCGTCTTGGCAAGATCGCCAGGCATGTAGAAATACGCCACAGACTGGCTGAAGGCGAACATCACCAATAACACCGCCGCAAGGATGAAACTCATCCCGCCTGCAATCACCACAAGGCGCTTCTGCTTGCGCGTCATTGCAAATCTCCTGCAGCTGTCGTGTGCTTAACTCCGCCACACCGCCATGGAAAAATCGCCGCGCGACTTCGGCACGGGCATTCGCACTCGTTGCCGCCGAGGTGGTCGGCAAGTGGATAAGGAAGGATAGCGATGACGCGTCGCGGCGAACACAATAGGGACAGCATGACATCGAGGTGCCATTTACCCAAAGCTTGGTGGAGCTGGCGATCCCCACATTGATGCCGGTCAAATTGCGCCGCGCTTTTCCGGCTGGTTGACAACGTCAGCATGCCTTCCGCAACAGATCGACACTGTCGACCAGCACTACCTTGCCTCTGACTTCTACACCTGCGGGAACGAGCGCCGCGAATGCCCGCGACAGGGCTTCGGGCGCGAGCCCCAATTTTCCGGCCAGAATTCTCTTCCGGTAAGGCAGGCGAAACGTAACCTGCGAGGCCGAGGCCGGGCATCGGCTCACGAGATAGTTCGCGACACGTTGCGCGGCGGTGTGCAACCGGTCCCCCGCAATGCAATCCATGGCGCCGAGCAGGTGCCGGGTCATAATACGCATGATGTTGCGATGAATGATGGGGTGCCGGTCGGCGAGTGTCCGCAGGTCCGAAAGTTCGAACAACGCCACCTCCGCTCCGTCGGCGGACCAGGCGCTGTATGCGTAGGCGCCGCCACCCGACAGAAGATATTCGCCGAAGGTGTCGCCGCACTCGCAGACATAGATATCTGCCTCGCGCCCGGCGGATTCGGATTTCGAAAGCCGGACGAACCCGCTCATCACGCAATAGACGAACGACGCCGGCTCGCCTTCGGCGATGATCCGCTCATCCGGCGCGAAGGTTTCAAACCGGGCCGTGGCGGCCAGTTCCTCTATCGTCGCCTCGTCGAGGCCGTCGAACAGGTCAGACCGCAAGAGTACGGGGTTTTTCGCAAGCATCGATCTTCCTTTCGTTTTGGCCTGTCTGCGATTCATGATTTGTTGCGATCGGTTTCGTCGTCGGCGAGAATTCGCCAGGCGGCTCCTTCAAGGTCGTCGTACTGGCCGCTCTTCAGCGACCATAGGAACGCCAGGAGCCCTATGCCTCCCATCAGGAGCGCGATCGGTATCAGATAGATCAGCATATTCATCCGGTTGTCGCCTCTCTGCTCCTGCGTTCCCGCGTCTCGATCGCCATGCGGGGACCTTTGCCGAATGTGTTCAGCCGCAGCGCGTTCGTGACTACGATGATCGATGATGTCGACATGGCTACCGCAGCGATGAGCGGCGTTGCCAGTCCGGCAATCGCAATCGGCACCGCCAGGACGTTGTAGCCGATGGCAAGCGCGAAGTTCTGCCGGATGAGGCTCGCGGATCTCCGCGCAATGGCGATCGCCTCTGGAACGGCGTCAAGGCGATCGTTGAAGAAGACAAGATCGGCCGCCTGCCGTCCGATGTCGGACGCTGTGGCAGGCGCCATTGAGACATGCGCGACGGCAAGCGCCGGAGCGTCGTTGATCCCGTCGCCGACCATGAGCACGCGACGGCCCTGGCCGCTCAGCCTCTGGCATTCCTCGACCTTCTGCTTCGGCGTGAGCGTGCCCAATGCCACGTCGATCCCGAGAACCTTTGCGGTATTGTCGACGACAGCCCGCTTGTCCCCCGAGACCATGAACGTGTCAAGACCGGCCGCGTCGAGCTTGCCGATGGTTTCGGCAGCTCCCGGGCGCAGCGTGTCGTCGAACAGGAAACGGGCCAAATGAATGCCGTTCTTCGACAGAATCACTTCCGAGAACGGGCTGTCGCCGTCTGGAGGTGCGAAACCGGCTCCGCGGGCGAATTTCGCGTTGCCGAGGCGGTAGACATCCGTCCCACGCCTTGCTTCCAGTCCGCCGCCCGGAATTTCCGCGACGCTGTCGAAGGACGACATAGGAGCGAGGTTCGTATCCCGAACCAGCGCCTGGGAAAGAGGGTGGCGCGAATGGATCGCCAATCCGCGGGCGATGACCGCGGCGTCCTCATCCACCGCCTCGGTCTTGATGAGGCGCGGTCTGCCCATCGTGACGGTGCCGGTTTTGTCGAAGGCTACAGTGTCTGCCTCGGCCAATCTTTCGAGCGCCGAGCCATCCTTGACCATGATGCCCTTCCGAAAAAGTTCGCCCGCTGCGACGACCTGAACCACGGGAACCGCCAGACCCAATGCGCATGGGCAGGTGATGATCAGAACTGCAATTGCGACCAGCATCGCCTGTTTCCAGTCGCCGCCGATAAAGCCCCAGGCAAGGAAAGAGATGAGCGCCAAAAGATGCACGGCCGGGGAATAAAGTGCGGCGGCACGATCGGCGATCCGGCGATAGCGGGCTCGTCCTCCCTCCGCGGCTTCCATCAATTCGATGATTTCCGATAGAAGTGAATCCTTCGCCACTTTCGTCGCCCGCAGGATGAGCGATCCGGTCAGATTCAACGCGCCCGAATTCACCGCGCTACCGTTGGCGACGGCGACCGGACTGCTTTCACCGGTGACGATAGAGAGATCCACGTCGCTCTCGCCGCTGACGACCATGCCGTCGACCGGGATGCGTTCGCCTGCTGCGATCGAGATGTGGTTTCCCACCGCAATCTCTTCCACCGGAACAAAGCGTCGCGATCCGTCCGGCATCATCAGCAGCGCCCCGCGCGGAGCCAGCCTCGCAAGTCCGTTGATCGCCGCGCGCGCTTTTTCCCGCATGATATGATCAAGTGTCCTGCCGATTAGCAGAAAGAACAGCAGAGAAACCGTAGCGTCGAACCATGCATGTTCGCCGTGATGAGCGGTCTCCCACAATGAAACTGCATAGGAGAGCGTCACGGCGAGCGAGATCGGAACGTCCATGTTGGTGCGCCCGCGCTTCAGCGCGTTCCAGGCCGATTTGAAGAAGAAGCGCCCCGCATAGATCAGCGCGGGGGCCGCGATCATCGCCGAAATCCAGTGAAACATGTCACGCGTCGCCGCATCTGCGCCCGACCAGACCGATACCGACAGCAACATGATGTTGGCGGCGGCGAAACCGGAAACCCCGACCGCAAGCAGAAGCTGATTTCTGGTCCTGTCGTTTTCGGGGGCTGCGGGTGTGAAAAGGTGTGCTCGATATCCGGCCGCATTGATTGCTGTAAGAATTTCGGACGGATCGGTTTCACGATCCTGGATGGTTTCCTCGTAGACGCAGGTCACTCTTCGCGCGGTGAGATTGACCCGAGCCCTCCTGACGAAGGCGAGTGCTGACAGCGCCTTTTCAATGGTCGAGATGCAGCCGCCGCAATGGACGTCGGGCACGCTGAGGTCCAGCTGGCGCAATCCTGCGCCGAGCGGATGACTGGCTAGGCGGGCCTCCTCTGCGCTGGATGACGTCGCGCTGAGGGCGAGCACGCTTTCCGTATCCATGGAGCAGCAGGTCATTGCCCGAACTCCGCAGTATCGATGCGCTTGGCCTCATGCATAATGACCGCGCCGTTCCTCCTCGATGTGGCTTCGACGATCCAGTCGCCGACCGCGACCTCGTGGTCGGCTTCGAACCTGCCCTCACCCGTCTTCCGGAGCGTCAGGTGGAAATCCTCGTGATCGCCGACCGGGCGTTTGAAATTCAACGTGACCTCGTCGATGATCGCAGGCTCGCCGTTTCCGTCGTGGATGTCGTAGCGGATCTCGCGGCCGTTGACGGAGAGAACGCCCTCGACGCCGGAGGCGGCCATCGCCTTCATCGCCGCGGCCTTGCCGTTGAATTCCTGACTGGCCACATAGGTGTTTTCGACGACCAGGCCGCTCCAGCTGGATGAGGCATAAAAGGCCATGGTGACGTTGACGGCGATCACCACGGCGAAGAATGCCGAAATTGAAAGCAGCATGTGCAAGCCGGTAAAACCTCGAGGGGAAGCATTCATTTCACGTCTCCCGGTGCGTTGAACGCCGCGCGATAGGTCGCCCGGTCGGAATGGCCCGTATCTTCGATGACGAAAAGGAATTCATTGATCTCGGCCCCATCCGGCTTGCGCGTTACGAAGACCTTCAGCGTCGTGGCCGCGTCGGGTTCTGCACGGACCGTAAAGCTGCGGCCATCCTGCCTGCCGAACTCGGGGATGCGCATCGTCCCGCCCTCGAGCCCGACAAGAGTGAGGATCACATCCCGCGGCATGGGCACCATGTTGAGGACACGAAGCGTGTAGCCGTTGCGGATGGAGCCATCGCTTTCCAGAACATATTGAGGGTTGCGATCATGGACGACGTTAAGTTCGAGCCGTTCGCGGAAGGCGAGATGGATGACCATGGCGATGCCGATCGATGCCCAGACGACGGCATAGAAGATGATTCTCGGACGAAAGATGATGCGCCAGTCAAAATGCCGGATTGCCGGAATGAAGCTTCCATCGTCATTTCGAACATTCGAGGGCTGGATAGCTGTCCGTCCTCCGTCCGTCGCAAGCGACATATTGCTCGAATACTCACTGAGCGTCGCATAGGCGATCAGGCCGCGAGGTTTTCCGAGCTTGTCCATGACGCCGTCACAAGCATCGATGCAGAGAGCGCATGTGATGCATTCCATCTGCTGTCCGTCGCGAATGTCGATTCCCATCGGACAGACCGCGACGCAGGCATTGCAATCCACGCAATCGCCGACCGGCAGGCCCTTTGCCTGGGCCTTCTTGGCGTGGCGCGACCTCTGCTCGCCGCGCCAGTCATTATACGTGACGACAAGCGAATTCTCGTCCAGCATCGCGCCCTGGATGCGCGGCCACGGGCACATATAGGTGCACACCTGCTCGCGCATGAGGCCGCCAAGCACATAGGTCGTGGCGGTCAGGATGGCGACCGTCGCATAGGCCGCTGGAGGAGCACTGCCGGCAAATAGCGACGCCGCCAGGCTCGGTGCGTCAGCGAAATAGAAGATCCATGCGCCGCCGGTGGCGGCGCCGATCAGAAGCCAGATCGCATGCTTGATCACCCGCTTCCGCAACTTGTCGAAGGTGAAGGGGCCGCCGTCGAGCTTCATTCGCGCGTTTCGATCGCCTTCGATGGCGCGTTCGACGACGAGGAAGAGATCGACCCAGACGGTCTGCGGGCAGGCGTAGCCGCACCAGGCGCGGCCCACCGCGGCGGTGACGAGAAAGAGGCCAAATCCGGCCATGACGAGCAAGCCCGCGACATAGTAGAATTCCTGGGGCCAGATTTCGATGAAGAAAAAGAAGAAGCGCCGCGAGGAGAGGTCGACGAGGATTGCCTGATCGGGCGCGTAGGGACCGCGATCCCAGCGGATCCAGGGCGCCAGGTAATAAATGCCGAGCGTGATCAGCATCACGATCCATTTGAACCGGCGGAACTGGCCCTCGGCGCGCTTTGGAAATATCTTCTTGCGCGGCGCATAAAGAGGCTGCCGATTACGACGGGCGTTGACCGGCTCGACGCTGACACGCTCGATGTCATTTGGATCTGGGGCGGTGTAAAGGTTCATGGGAGCTGTCCGGTGTTCGCCCGCTCTTGTCCCACCCGCGGCGCATCAATTCCTTGATCCAGATCAAGAAATGACCTCCGGAAACAAAAAGGGCCACGCCCTGGGGTAAAGGGCGTGGCCGGAGGACAGCGGGGGAGAAACACCGCTGGAATGTCCTCGACAGGAGTTGAAACTACCGGCTTGTCTGCCTGTGATCCTTGAGGCAGATCAAGCTGACGATCGAATTGCCGATCTTTGCCGGATCGTCCTGTTCGGCAGACGGAGGCATCGCCTTTGCGCGTGCCGAAACACGCGACCGAATGGCGGCGCGCGGTGTGCCGTAGAGGCCGAGGATCGGGTTGTGGTCGTGGGACGTCATCAATCTCTCCTTAGGTCCCGCCGCCAAGCGAATGAACGAAAATGGTGAGCTCCTTGACGGTCGTGTCCCCCAGGCGTTCTGCCCAGGCAGGCATGACGCCATGCTTGGGGAGGCAATCTGGCGAATGATGGCGTCTTCGCCGCGCGTTTTCAGCCAGATCGCGTCGGCAAGATCCGGAGCACCCATTTCCGACTTTCCTTTGGCATCTTCGCCGTGACATGCGGCGCAGTTGTCGAGGAAGAGCTGCTTTCCGGCCTCCGCGAGAGCGGGGTCCGAGGGCGTATTGGTCAGTCCCCAGACATAAGCGGCGACCTGTCGCATCTGGACAGGCTCCAGAACATCGGTGAAGGCAGGCATCTCGGAAGCGTGCGTTTCGGCATCGGACTCGGAGCGGACCCCGTGGGCGATCGTGGCCTGGATGGCTTCCAGGTCGCCGCCCCACAGCCAGTCGTCGTCGTTAAGGTTTGGAAAGCCGAGGCCGCCGCTCGCCCCGGAGCCATGACAGGGCGCGCAGTTGACTTTGAATGCCGAGGCACCGCCGGCTATGGCGAATTCACGAAGGGTAGGATCGGCGTCGATCTCCCGCACTGTCTTTGCCGCGATGAGGTCATGAAACTGCGTCTGGGACGCTTTGGCCAGATCCAGATCCTGCTGCAGCTCCGCGCGAGTGGAGTAACCGAGATAGCCTTTTGTGGCGGAAGTAATCATCGGGATCGCGGGATATGCGATCGCATAGCCAATCGCCCAGAGAATGGTGGCGTAGAAGGTCCACACCCACCAGCGGGGCATGGGATTGTTAAGCTCGCGGATGCCGTCCCATTCATGTCCGGTCGTTTCGACGCCGCTCAATTCATCGATATGTTTTTCCGACATCTCAATCGTCCTTCAAGGGAATATCCGCGGCTTCTTTCGCCGTCTGCTTGCTGCCTGGGCGAAGGGTGAACACGACCACGCCGACGAAGAATGCCGCCATCGCCAGGAGGCCCCAGCTGTCCGCGAAGTGTCTCATTGCAGTGTAGGTTTCCATGGATCACCTCAACGGTAGCCGGTCGCGTCGTCATAGGTCGAAAAATCGACCAGGGTCCCGAGCATCTGCAGGTAGGACACCAGGGCGTCCATTTCGGTCAGCTTGGCCGGATCGCCGTCGAAATCGCCGACCTTCGCCTTCGGATAGCGTTCGAGGAGGGCAGTCGTGTCGGCATTGGGATCGGCTTGAGCCCTCATGTCAGCCTCCGCGTTCGCCAGCATGTCGTCATTGTAAGGCACGCCCACGTGCTCATTGGCCTTGAGGTCCATTCCGACACCCTTGACCGTCACTTCCTGCTCCTTGAGGAAGGCGTAGCTCGGCATAATCGATTCCGGCACGACCGCCCGTGGCTCCGCGAGATGCTGCACGTGCCATTCGTTCGAATAGCGGCCGCCGACGCGGGCAAGATCCGGCCCGGTCCGCTTGGATCCCCACTGGAACGGATGGTCGTACATGGATTCCGCGGCCAGCGAATAATGGCCGTAGCGTTCGACTTCGTCGCGGAATGGCCGGATCATCTGGCTGTGGCAGAGATAGCAGCCTTCACGGATGTAGACGTTCCGTCCAGCGAGCTCCAGCGGCGTGTAAGGCCGCATGCCCTCCACTTTCTCGATCGTGTTCTGCAGGTAAAACAGCGGGGCGATTTCGACGATGCCGCCGATGCTGACGACGAGCAGCGAGCCGACCAGAAGAAGCGTCGCGTTCTTTTCGAGGATCTTATGTTTATCCAATATCGATGCCATGTCTCACCTCATTCGGCAGGCTGTGCTTGGGGCACGAAAGTGGTCGGGATTGCGGCTTCGTCGCGCAGATGGCCGCGGATCGTCATGAACACGTTCCAGGCCATGACGAGGCCACCTGCTAGATAAAGCGCTCCGCCGGCCGCGCGCAGCACGTAGTAGGGGATCATCGCCGCAACAGTTTCGGCAAAGGAATAGACGAGGAAGCCCTGGGAATTGTATTCTCGCCACATCAGCCCCTGCTGTATGCCGGCAACCCAGAGCACGGCGGCGTAAACGACAATGCCGAGCGTTGCGAGCCAGAAGTGCCAGTTGACCATCCGCAGGCTGTAGAGACGCTCGCGCCCCCACAGTTTCGGCGTCAGGTAGTAGATCGCCCCGAAGGTGATCATCCCGACCCAGCCGAGCGCGCCGGAATGCACATGGCCGATCGTCCATTCGGTATAGTGACTGAGTGAATTGACCGCCTTGACCGACATCATCGGGCCCTCGAAGGTCGACATGCCGTAAAAGGCGATGGCGACGATCATCATCCGGATGATCGGGTCCGTGCGGATCTTATCCCAGGCGCCGGACAGCGTCATAAGGCCGTTGATCATGCCGCCCCAGGAGGGCATCCAGAGCATGACCGAGAAAACCATGCCGAGCGTCTGGGCCCAGTCCGGTAGCGCCGTGTAATGCAGATGATGCGGTCCGGCCCAGATATACATAAAAATTAGGGCCCAGAAGTGGATGATCGAAAGCCGGTACGAATAGACCGGCCGATTCGCCTGCTTCGGTACGAAGTAGTACATCATGCCGAGGAAGCCGGCGGTAAGGAAAAAGCCGACGGCATTGTGGCCGTACCACCATTGCGTCAGCGCATCCTGAACGCCCGAGAAAAGAGAATAGCTCTTGGAACCGAGCAAGGAAGCAGGAACTGCAAGGTTGTTGACTACATGCAGCATCGCAATGGTAACGATGAAGCCGAGATAGAACCAGTTCGCCACGTAGATGTGCGGTTCTCTGCGCTTCAGGATCGTTCCGAGATAGACGGCGAGATAGGCGACCCAGACGATCGTCAGCCACAGGTCGACATACCATTCAGGCTCGGCATATTCGCGGGCCTGGGTGATGCCGAGGACGTAACCGGTCGCCGCCATAACGATGAAAAGCTGGTAGCCCCAGAAGACGAACCAAGCAAGGTTGCCGCCGAAGAGACGCGCGCGACAGGTACGCTGCACGACGTAAAAGGACGTCATGATCAACGCGTTGCCGCCGAAGGCGAAGATCACCGCCGACGTGTGAACCGGCCGTAACCTTCCGAAATTGAGATAGGGCGCGATGTTGAGGTCGGGAAAGGCCAGCTGCAGCGCGACAACGACGCCGACGAGGAAGCCGACCACGCCCCAGAATACCGTAGCGATCAGGCCGTAGCGGACCACTTCGTCGAAATAGCCCGATAGGTCCACTTTCCGCCGTTGGTCCGCCGGTGCGAAGTCGACCTTCCTGACAAGGAGCAGGGTTCCCGCAACGAGGCAGAAGCTGAGTATGCCCATATGGATCGCAAAGAGATGATCGTGCGCAAATGCGGCTCCAAGCAGCGCTAGAAACGCCGCGACCGCGAGCATCATCGTTTCCGTGGTGTAATTCATGATGTCGTCCCCAGTGCAAAGACGACCGCCCCGCGGCCGGCTTTCTCGTGCTTCGAGGCAGGACTGTCATGAAGCCGGCAACGGCTCCTTGATCTACATCAACAAGGCGACCCCAAGCCGCGGACCAACCGCCGCTGTTACATACTGTTACAATCTTTCACCCTTTCGCACCGTCCGCTCATCTGCTTGTGACGCAGCAGCTTTCTACTGGCCCCACTGCCACGAGGGACACGACGATGCTGATGCAGAACAACCACGCGTTCGACCATGTCGAGAAAACGGGCGAAGCCATTGATGCCGGTCAATCGCTTTCATGTCTCTTCCTGAGTTCGGCGGCGGAACCCGTCTCAGCCGGCAAGGCAATTTGTTGGGAGGGCGACAAGGCGAAACATCTCTTCCAGGTGGAAGAGGGCGTCGTTCGCCTCCATCGCATCATCGGCGAAGGTCGCCGGGTGATCACCGCATTCCTTTTCGCCGGCGATCTCATCGGCGCCTCCTTACAAAATGATTTTATTTTCACGGCCGAGGCCGTGACCGAATGCAAGATCCGGCGCATGTCGCGGAAGAGCTTCCACGAAGAAGTCGCCCGGTCCGAAGCGCTCGTCCCGGCCTACATCTCCCTACTTTGTCAGGAGGCGGCCGCCGCACATGAACAGATGGTGCTGTTGTCGAAGAAGAATGCCGAGGAGCGCCTCTGCAGCTTCATCGTCAAGCTTGCATCCCGCCGCAACCCGCGGCCGCGCCAAGGGCTCGTGCGCGTTCCTATGAACCGCCAGGACATTGCAGATCATCTCGGCCTGACCATCGAGACGGTGTCTCGCACGATCACGAAACTGGCTTCGCGCAACATCGTTATTCCCGAGGGCAGGCACGACCTGCGGATCGTCAATCTCCCCCGGCTGATACAGTTATCAGGCGACGCTGATGATTTTTCTGATGATTCCTGTCATAGGGTCAAGCTGCACTGATGCAACCAGCCGCAGGATCGACATTCATGCCTCACCGCCTCGTGTCACCGAGAACCGCATCGCCGCAGGAGCTGGATGCCATGGTGCACGTCCTCGACGGAGCGGATATCGTGGTCCATCGTTTCGACGGAACGATAACGCACTGGTCCATCGGCTGCGAGAACATGTATGGCTGGGCAAGAGAGGAGGCAATCGGCGAGAAGGTCCACGAACTTCTGGCGACGAAGTTTCCCGAACCAGCGGAAAACATCCGCGACCAGCTGAAATCGCGCGGCTTCTGGCAGGGCGAAATCATTCATCGCCATAAGAGCGGGCACGATATTCATGTCGCATCCCGCTGCGTGCTGGTCAGCCTGCCGGACGGCGAGCTTACCGTCATCCAGACAAACAGCGATGTCAGCGCCCTGAGGCGGGCTCAGGAGGCGGTCAAGTCGCGTGAGGCGCATCTGAGCTCCATCCTCGAAACGGTACCTGATGCTATGGTGGTGATCGACCATAAGGGAACCGTGCTGTCGTTCAGCAAGGCTGCCGAAAAACTGTTCGGAATGCCGGCGGATCAGATTTGCGGCCGTAACGTCAGCAACCTGATGCCGAACCCCTACCGCGACGCTCATGACGGTTATATCGGCCACTATATCGAAACCGGCGAGAAGCGCATCATCGGCTACGGGCGAGTCGTAACCGGACAGCGGGCCGACGGCTCGCAATTCCCGATGGAACTCCACGTCGGCGAGGCAACGGCCAACGGCGAACGTATTTTCACCGGTTTCGTCCGCGACCTGACGAGCCGTTTCAAAATCGAGGAGGATCTCCGCCAGGCGCAGAAGATGGAGGCGATCGGGCAGCTGACCGGAGGCCTCGCGCACGATTTCAACAATCTCCTGACGGTCATCAGCGGCAATCTCGAAATGATCGAGGACAAGCTGCCGCCCGGCAGCCTCCGCGATATTCTCAAGGAGGCCCAGGCCGCCGCGCAGGACGGAGCGATCCTGACCGGCCAGCTGCTGGCCTTCGGCCGGCGGCAGCCGCTGAACCCGAAGCATGCCGACCTCGGTCAGCTCGTCAGCGGCTTTTCGGATCTGCTGCGGCGGACGCTCGGCGAAGATATCAAACTTTCGACCGTTATTGACGGGTCGGGCTTCAACGTTCTCGTCGACAGCTCGCAGCTTCAGAACGCCATTCTGAATATCGCCTTGAACGCAAGGGACGCGATGCCGAGGGGCGGCAGTCTGACGACCACGATCTCGCGCGTCTACCTCGATGCCGATTATGCCAAGATGTATCCGGAGGTGCGCAGCGGCAACTTCGTCCTCATTACCATGACGGATACTGGTACGGGCATGACCGAGGAGGTCAGAATGCGCGCAATCGAACCTTTTTTCACGACGAAGGAAGTCGGCTCAGGCACGGGTCTCGGGCTCAGCATGGTGTATGGCTTCGTCAAGCAGTCGGGCGGGCATCTCCAGCTTTACAGTGAGGTGGGACACGGCACGACCGTCAGGATATATCTGCCTGCCATCAATGGGGCGAAGCCCCGCGAGCTTGCGCCGGATCTTGGCAGCGGAGAGAGCCAGATGCCGCGCGGCGACGAGACGGTTCTGGTCGTCGAGGATGATGCCCGCGTCCGCCGCGTGGCCGTCGCCAGGCTCGCGTCAATGGGTTACACGGTGCGTGAAGCCGAAAATGGCCGCCGCGCACTCGAAGTCCTGCGGGAAAACGCCGACATCGCCCTCCTGTTCACCGACATCGTCATGCCGGGCGGGATCACCGGTGACGAACTCGCACGGGAAGTGCGCGTTATGCGGCCCGACATCGCGGTTCTGTTCACGTCGGGATATTCCGAGCCGGGTCTTGCGGAAAAAGGGACCGTTCCCGGCGCACAGTGGTTGCGCAAGCCCTATACCGCCAAAGAGCTGGCGTTGAAGATCCGGGAGCTTCTCGACGCCAGGTGATCTCAGGCCTGCTGCCCCCTCGACTTGCCCCTGGAACTGACGCTTGGCGAGCGAACGTCTCCCCGGCAACTGGCGCAGCGCCGCTTGTCGAGCAAGGCAAGCGCATTCCCGACATGGTGCCCGGCAAGCTGCCAACCTGATCGCCGGCTTTTCCCCGAATTTGACGGGCGTCAAAGAACCCGGCTCGGGCATCTTCTAAGACATGTTCATGAGGCTGATCGAGCCTCGCAGAACAGGAGATTGCAATGCGTTTGAAATTCGGTCTGATCGCTGCAGCGGCAGCCTTGATTGCCTCGACAGCGCCGGTGATAGCCGCCGACCACCAGGTTCAGATGCTTAATAAGGGCATGGATGGCGCAATGGTGTTCGAGCCCAGCTTTTTGAAAATCGCCCCCGGCGACACCGTAACTTTCGTTCCCACCGACAAGAGCCACAACGTCGAGACCTTCAAGGGCCTCATTCCGAATGGCGTCGCCGAATTCAAATCCAAGCCGAATGAACAGTATCAGGCAAGATTCGATGTTGCCGGCGCTTACGTCCTGAAATGCACGCCGCATGTCGGGATGGGCATGGTTGCCTTGATCCAGGTCGGCGACAGCCCGGCCAATCTCGAAGCGATCAAGACGGCAAAGGTGCCGAACATGGTACGCAAGCGGCTTGATGCCGATCTTGCGCATATCACCCAGTGATGAATGACCGGTGCGGGTGGGCGCACTCGCGCGCCCTCCCGCACGATGGAGAACCCCTAGCTTCGCCGACGGTGAACCGATCAAGGCTGCGCTGCGGCGTTGGCTGCCGGCGATCTATCGAACCTGACCGCCTGAAGGGCACGAACAGACAGGCCGCAGTCATTGGATCGGGTCAGGCGGCCTTGCTGTGCGTGCGTCCGTGCGAGCCGAAATAGGCGTCGAACGCCGCCGCGACGGCACGGACCATGAAGCGTGCGTCCTGGGATACGACGATCCGCTCGCCGTCCATTGTGACAACGCCATCGGCCATTAGCTCACCGAGACGGTCGTTGCGCTCGACAAGGAAGCCGGTGTCGAAACCCGATCCGCTGCTAACTCTGCCGAGGTCGACCTCGAAATCGCACATCAGCCTTTCGATGATCTTCGCCCGAAGCTTGTCCTCTTCACTGAGAAGATATCCCCTGGCGGTGGGCAGCACGCCGGAGGCAATCCGTTCGGCGTAGAGACCGAGAGGCACGTGGTTCTGCATGTAGCCAGTCGGCAGCCGCCCGATCGCGGAAGCGCCGAGGCCGATGAGATTATCGCAGTCATCCGTGCTGTAGCCCTGGAAGTTTCGTCTCATCGTGCCGTTGCGCGCGGCGCGCGCCAGCTGATCCTCCGGCAAGGCAAAGTGGTCGAGTCCGATACGCACATATCCGGCTTGTTGAAGCTCCTGGGCGATGGCTTCCGCCTGCTCGTTGCGCTGTTTTGCCTCTGGCAGCGATGCTTCGTCGATGAGACGTTGATGCTTCTTGAAGGCGGGTATGTGGGCGTAGCCGAAAACGGCGAAACGATCGGGACGCAGCTCCGCAGCAAGGCGGACGGTTTCCACGCAGGATTGGACTGTCTGCTTCGGAAGGCCATAGATCAGGTCGAAATTGATGCTTGTCACGCCTGCTGAGCGCAGTCCGACGATCGCCGTCTCCGTCTGCTCGAAGGACTGCAGCCGATTGATTGCCGCTTGCACGACCGGATCGAAGCTCTGGACGCCGAGGCTCGCGCGATCGACGCCGTTTTCGCTGAGCGCATCGATCATGGAGGCAGCCAATGTGCGCGGGTCGATCTCGATTGCGACGCTGGCACTCGCTTCGAAAGCGAAGGCGCTCCTGAGCTTTGCCATCAGAGCGGAGAAGTCCTGCGGCCTCATGATTGTCGGCGTGCCGCCACCGAAATGCACGTTCCTGACGGGCACGTGGTTGCCAGCGGCGAAGGTGACGAGCTCGATCTCCTGGCTCATCACGTCAAGATATTCGACAACAGGAGCGCCCTGCCGGGTGATGGACGTGTGGCAGCCGCAGTACCAGCACATCGAACGGCAGTATGGCACATGGAGATAAAGCGAGACTGGTCCGCCCTCTCCGATTTCGGCGAGGCCCCTAGCATATTCATCTGGTCCGACGGCGGCTGAAAAAGCCGGTGCCGTCGGGTAACTCGTATAACGCGGAAGCCGTGCATCGCCGTATTTGGCGACAAGATCGTCGGGCATCATCACATTCCTTTCAAAAGCAGGATGCTTTGTGCGCGTGGACCGAGATGTCTTCCTTGTTCCAAATCAATGATGATGCCGCCGCCGCGAGATAATCCACATATTCGTTGGCTCCCGAGCCGGCTAGCGTGTCGTTCCGACACTCAGGACGAAATATGGCCCATTACCTTGAAGCGTCGCGGGCGGTCACGGAGCGAATGTTCGGTGCCGACCCCTTCGCCCTTCCACTTGATCGAGGTCAAAGCGTCATTCGACAGGCGTCGTAGCTTGGAGAAAATGGGAGAGGCCGCAGCGACGAAGCGATGATCCGGAGCGAGTGGAATGCCATATGAAATCGTCACAGCAAGTCTCGACGTGAACGACAAGTCGGGGCGCATCGACGTGTGGTTCGGACCCGACATGAAGACCATCGTCGTGTCGCGGCGGGCATTGCTCTCGGTGGCCTCGCCGCCGCGGGCGACGGAATTCCGCCTTCTCCAATACGTCGAAACCTTCTGCCAAATCGCCGCGCGCCGCCTTGCCTCGACGAGCGGCAACACCATTCTGATCACGGCGAACGATGTCCGCGGATGGCTCTGCGCGTGGCAGTCCTCTCCAGCCCCGGTCCCGATACAGGCGGTCCGCCATCGGCTCCACGACGCCGGATCGGTGTGATCTTGCCCGGAACAGTTTCCGGCGTCCGATGAGGACAATGGACCGCGTGCTGGTGACACCAGCTTGACCGGCATGTTAAAGACGATGCCATTGAACAGGATCTGTAACGAGCAACGGCTTGGCGGATGGACGATGGCAGCAACTCAGCATGACGCGCATCTTCTCGTCGTCGACGACGATCCGCGCATCCGCCAGATGTTGACGCGCTATTTCGAGGATGAGGGTTACACGGTCTCCTCCGCCGCCGACGGCACCGAGATGCGGTTGCGGTTGCGTCAGCAGAATTTCGACGCCGTCCTGCTCGATCTGGTTCTTCCCGGCGGTACGGACGGACTTGACCTTGCCCGCGAAATCCGCGCCCATTCCGATGTGCCGATCATGATGCTGACGGGCCGCGACGACGTCGTCGATAGAATCGTCGGTCTAGAGGTCGGCGCCGACGATTACATCGCCAAGCCCTTCCATCTCCGGGAAGTCCATGCGCGCCTGAAATCGATCCTGCGCCGCCGGCAATCTCCTGCGCGCAGCGCCGAATCGACTGGCGAGGAAATCATCGGCTTCGAGGAGTGGAAACTCAACCTCAGCCGCCGCCAGCTTCTCGACCCCGAAGGCACGGAAATCGAACTGACGACCGGCGAATTCGATATGCTGACGACCTTTGTCCGGCATGCCGGACGGGTTCTGACCCGCGACGTGCTGATGGACCTGACCAGAGGCCGAAGCCTCGAAGCGTTCGACCGGACGATCGATGCCCAGATCGTCCGGCTGCGGCGCAAGATCGAGACGGACCCGAAGAAGCCGCAATTCATCAAGGCCGTTCGCGGCGTCGGCTATGTCTTTACCGCCAGGCTCGATTGACGGTTTCAGGAGATGGCGAGGCTGACGCGCCTCGCCGAAATCCCATGCAACGTCCAATCATCAGGGGCGCAGCAAGGCAGTGATCTCGGCGCGAGAAGGCATGGCGGGGGCTGTGCCCGGCCGTGTTACCGCGATTGCGGCGGTCGCGCAGCCGAAGCGGACGGCCTCGATCGGCGCCTGACCTTCGGAAATCGCTGTCGCGAACCCGCCGAGAAAGGCGTCGCCGGCTCCGGTTGTGTCGACGACGTTTCCCGCCGAAAATGCGGAGACAAATTCGCTCTGCCCGGCTGTGTGATAGAGCGCACCGCGAGCGCCGAGCGTGATGACCGCTGCTTTCGCCCCCCGATCGACCAGCGTGCGCGCCGCCGCCCGTGCCTGCTCATCAGTTTCGATAGCATGGCCCACCAATTCCGCCGCTTCGACTTCATTGGGGACGATGAAATCGCACAAGCCGTAGATGCTGTCCGGGATGGCGCCGGCCGGCGCGGGGTTGAAGATCGTAATGGCCCCTGCCCTTTTCGCGATCGACAGGCCGTGCAAGGCCGCTTCCAGCGGCTGTTCGAGCTGTGTCATGAAAATAGCGGCGCTTTCGATCGCCGCCCGGTTGGCTTCGACATCTTCGATGCCGATCAGCCCCGCGGCGCCCGGCACCACGATGATGGCGTTGTCGCCGCTCACTTCGTCGACGAAGATGAAGGCGGCACCCGTGGAAACGCCTTCCATCTTCATCACATTGGCTTTGACGCCCGCCTCCGCATAGGCCGCAAGCGCCATCGCGCCGAACGCGTCGTCGCCGACCCGTGAAATGAAAGCCGCCTTGCCGCCTGCCTTTGCCGCGGCAATGGCCTGGTTGGAGCCCTTGCCTCCCGGCCCGAGCGTGAAACCTGACCCCATCAGCGTCTCGGCGATATAGGGCAGACGCTTTGCCTTATAGGCGGTGTCGGCGGCGAAAATGCCAAGAATGACGATCCCGCTTTTCTCGCTCATCTGACCGCCTCTTCCGCTGGAATGACGCCCTTGGTCAAAAGGAAGCATCCGTAGAACCGCAGCTCCCCGGTTGCGATCACGCAATAGGCCTTTTTGGCGATGTCGTAGAACGCCATGCGTTCGACGGGATACATCGGCGAAGGCTTGCTTTCGGCGCGGTCGACGATCGCCTGCACTTCCTGTTGAATCGGCGGAATTTCATCCGGCTTGCCGATCACTTCCATACGGCCAACCGAAGGCTGGATCGGTGTGTCCAGAGGCAGCACCGAAAGGATGGCGTCGATCGCCTGCGGCGCGGGAATGTTCTCCATTGTCAGCAGCTTCCCCAAACGCGTCTGGCGGGCTATCGAATCCGATGGAAAATTCATGTCGGAGATGACGAGATAGTCACCGTGTCCCATGTTGCAAAGTGCTTGAAGAATGTCGCCGTTGAGTTCGGCCCGAATTCCCTTGAGCATTGATCTCCATCCTTTCTCTAGCCGGAACGCCGGCCGTGCTTCAATTTCTGTTGTCCGGCGATATCCGGCATGGAGCGCCGTGCGCTTTTCGTGCGCACAAAACAGCGCCTCATTTTCGGCCCGATGCGCCGGGTTGCGGGCACGGGCCGCTCGAACCGCGCACGATCAGCGATCCGTCTACCATTTCGTCCCCCTTGCCAGGCGGTTCCTCCAGGAGAAGGCTGACTGCGCGCCGTGCCAGCATGTCGGCCGGCTGACGTATGGTTGTCAGCCGCGGCACCACGAGATTGGCAAGCGAAATGTCGTCGAAACCTGTGACGGACAGTTTTCGCGGCACATCGATCTTGAGGTCGCGGGCGGCGCGCAACGCGCCGATCGCCTGCTGGTCGCTGGCGGCCGCAATCGCCGTTGGCCGGTCCTGCGGCGGGTACGAAAGCAGCTCGCGGGCAATTCTTTCGCCGGACTCGTAGTCGAATCTGCCATAGGCGATTTCCAGTTCGACAGGCTCGCCGGTCTTGCCGAACCCGTCCATGCGGCTGACGAAGGCCTCCTTGCGCATGCGCCCTGCTTCGGTGTCGGTCGGCCCGGCGATATAGGCGATGCGGCGATGCCCCAGCCCATAAAGATGATCGGCGATCAGCGTGGCCGCCTGCGCATGGTTGGTCGAAACCAGGGGAAAGGTGCCGAAGCGCCGGTCCAGCGATATGACCGGCACCGAGGCTGGCAGATCGAGACCTGAACCGTCGCTTGAAGCCACCACGATGATGCCGCGCACCGATCGGTCGAGAAAAGCCGAAACGTGGCTCTGCTCCGCCTCGCTGTCGTTATGCGAGCTCGCCAGCATCAGGCTGTGGCCGCATTCGAGCGCCGCACGCTCGACGCTTGCCGCAAGCTGTGCAAAGAAAGGATTGGTGATGTCGGGAACGACGAGGCCTATGACGTCGGTTCTGCTGGTGCGCAAGGCTCTTGCGGTCACGTTCGGCCGGTAACCGAGGGCCGAAATGGCGTCGTTGACCCTTTCACGCAGCAACGGTTTGACCGCGGCTTCGCCCGACAGGACACGCGAAACCGTGCCCACGGATACGCCCGCATATTCGGCGACATCCTTGACTGTGGGCATCTTTGACATTTTCAAACGTCCCGCAGCTATTTTACCGCTCCCGCGGTCATCCCGGCGATGATGTGCTTTTCCAAAACGACGCCAACAATGACCAGCGGAAGGATTCCAGCGGTGGAAAGGGCGGCCATCGACCACCAGTTGATGCCCTGGCTGCCTGTCTGGCTCGCAATCATGACCGGCAGCGTGTTCGTATTGGTGGAGGTCAGCAGTGCGGCAAAGAAATATTCGTTCCAGCACAGGATCAGCGCCAGAAGGAAGGCGGCCACCATACCCGGTAGAACGAGCGGCACTATGATGCGGGCAAACGCGCCCCAGATCGACAGGCCATCGACCAGGGCCGCCTCCTCGAGCTCTACCGGAATGGTCGCGAACTGGTCGCGCATGATCCAGACGACGATCGGTAGCACCATAAGCGTATAAACTGCGATCATTCCGGCATACGTGTCGAGCAGCGCCAGTTCCTTGTAGAGCACTAGGAACGGCAGGGCGAGGACGACAGGGGGCATGATGAGCTGCGACAGGAAGAAAAAGGAAATGTCGGAATTGCGCATATGGCCGAATTTGTAGGAAAAGCGGCTAAGGCCGTAAGCCGCGAGCGATCCGAGCACGACGGCAAGGGCGGAAGCGGTGACGGAGATGATGACGCTGTTCCAAAGCCTGCGCATGAACTCGTCACGTACGGTTGATATCTGGGAAATCGTATCGGGAGAGAGGCCGAGCGAGCGCCAGCCCAGCCAGTTCGGCGCGAAATTCGCCCATGGGATCAGATTGCCGCGCATGACATCTGCGGCCGTCTTGAACGAGGTCGAAACCGTCCAGAACAGCGGGAAGATGCAGACACACGCCCAGATGACGAGCAGGCCGTAGACGGCCAAACGCATGGCCCACCAGCGAATGCGTTGACCGCGCCCATATTTTTCGAAGTCGATGCGAACCATCAGAGCCTTCCTGTCATCCGCTTCACGATGCGGTCGGAGATCTTCATCAGCACCGTCATGGCGACGACGATGATCACGAGGTAGACGAGCGCCAGCAAGGTTCCGTATCCCACATTCGAACGGTCGCGGTATTCGCGATAGATGAAACTGGTGACGGAGTCCGTCGCCCCGCCGGGACCTCCCGATGTCACGGTGATGATGATGTCGGCGAGCTTAAGCTTGAAGATGATGCGGATCATCACCGCCGTGACCGACACCGGCAGCATCAGCGGGAAAATCACCTGCCAGAAGCGTTGCCACTTGGTGGCGCCGTCGACTTCGGCCGCCTCCAGCACCTCCCTCGACAAGGCCTGCAGTCCGGCCAGCAGCATGATCATCATGAAGGGAATGAAGGTCCAGGCGTCCATGATCATGATCCAAAGGCGCGCCGTCAGCGGATCACCGAAAAAGGACGGGTTTTCCCAGCCGAGCCAGCGGGCCATGCGCGCGATCGGGCCGAAACGGGTTTCCAGCATCGACTTGCCCACCATCCAGCTCACCGCGACCGGCGACAACATCAAGGGCACGAGGAAGGTGACGCGCCAGAACTTTCGGGCAATGATTTCCTGGTTGAGAAGCAGCGCCAGGCCGAAGGCGATTGCATATTCGACGGCAATCGCGAGGCAATAAAGGATCATGTTGAGCAGGGCGTTGGCATAGAACGGATCGGCGATCATCCGGCGCACATTGTCGAGCCCGTTGAAGCGCCGCCCGGCCGAAGAGGCGAGGTTCCAGTCGGAGAAGCCGATCCAGAGCGCAAAGAGCAGCGGGAAGACCACCATCGATACGACGAAAAGTGCTGCCGGCAGCACAAAGAGCGCCTTCTTGCCGGCCTCTCCGTATATGACGACGCGGGTGACGCAAAGAACCGCGGCCCAGATGAAATAGGCGTAGAGAATCGGCCGCCAATTGGCAAAGCCCCAATCGGTCCAGCCGAGTTCGTGGACGGCCTGCAACACAAAAGATGCCATGAACCATATGGCGCTGAGCCACAGAGCCGAGCGGCCCCAGAGACGGCGGCTCGCGGAAATGGAGCCGGCTTCGACCGTGTGGAGCAGGTCGCCTTCGACTGTCGACATTGATATTCCTCGTCCAGACAGGATGGGCGCTGGCGGAGCCTTCCGGTCCGCCAGCGCGTTATGTCAAACGATCAGAGCCCGAGGCTCGCCCGATACAGCTTCAGCTGGCTATCGCGGCCGATCTGGTCGGTGATCTTTTCCCAGGCGGCTGCAATCGCATCCGCCGTTTCCTGCGCCGACTTGTATTGTCCGGCAAAGCCCTTCGCCAATTCGTCCTCGGCGACGGAGTAGTATTGGAAGATGCCGGGGATGCGCGGTTCGATCGCGGCGTTCGGGTGATTGTAACTGTCGGCGTTCGAACCCAGATAATCCTCGATATAGGCGCGGTCGTAACCGGCCTTTTCCCATTCGTCATAGTTGAAGTGGGACTGACGATAGGGCTGGAAGCCGGAGGGATAGGCCGAGGTCCAAAGGGACAGATCCTTGCCGCCGAGATGGGCGGCAGCAGACCAGGCCGCCTTGCGCTTCTTCTCGTCGCTGGAGACCCGCTTGGTGACGTAGATGCCCCAGCCGATGTAGGCCATGTTGGGCGCCTCGTTATACTTGTCTTCCCACTGCCCGGACTTGCGGTTGTAGACGCGGTTGGAGCCGCGGTTGATGCCGAAGCCGACCACGTCGCCGACGACCGAGGTATCGGATGTGCGGGCGCCGGAGCCAACATCGCCCCACCACATCAGCATTGCACCGGTGCCTGCCAGAAACTGCGAGAAGGCCGTGGTGCCGGGGTCCGCATTGATCTGATCGGCCGGATAGGCCTTGGCTGCGATCAGATCCAGCACGTCCTGGATCGCCTGGACCCAGGCGGGGTTATTAACCAGCGGCTTCATATTTTCGGGGTCGAACAGCCAGGCCGGATCGCCGGGATATTTGGCATAGGCCGTCGCACGGTTTTCGATGAAATAGAAGCCGAAGCCGCCCCAGCCCTTAAGCGGGTCGAGATAGCCGTAGGCCGGCTGGCCGGTCAGCGGATCGGTCTTGCCGATCAGCGCCTTGGACGCTGCGTTGACATCCTGCCAGGTCTTCGGCGGCTCGGCCATGCCGCTGATCGAGCCTTCACCGAAATAGTCCTTGCGATAGGCGAAGGTGTGGCAGTCGCCGTCGATGGTGACGCGATAGTTCTTGCCGTCCCAGGTGCCGACCGGCGGCTTCAGGTAGCTCACCAGGTCGTCGGCTTCGATTTGCTTTGCAGCCCAGTCGGGCATCTCGTCGAGAAGCCCGCGTCCGGCTGTATCGCCTTCGAAGGGAGCGCCCATTTCAAGGATGTCGAAATCAACAGTGCCGGTTGCGATCGACTGCTGAAGGCGGGCGTTGTAATCGGCCTGAGCGAGGTCGATCCAGTTGATCTTGGCGCCGGTATAGGCTTCCCAAGGCTTCAGGAAGCCGCGGAACAGGAAGTTGTGGAGGTTCTGGTTGTTGAGCCCCATGAAGGTCAGCTCGACGCCGGCGAATTCCCCCTGCTTGACATTGGCCTTTGTCGGGCCGAGGCAGAGCTCGCCAACCTTCTGCCAGTCTGCATCGGTCGGAGACCCCTTGCCGACGCCTGGAATTTGCAGAATCTGGGCCCGCAGATCATCGGCAGCCAAGGCCATGCCGGGAATTCCGGCCATCGCGCTGGACAGGCCAAGCAGAGCCGCCGCACTTGCCGTTCCGCGCAAAACGTCGCGGCGACTTGCCTGACGGCGCATCAATGCATCGTAAATCTCGATTTTCATGTCTTCCTCCTCCACGTTTGGTGCGCTGCCGCCAGCCAGTGTTCCGGAAGGCTCCGGCCGATTTTGGGACTGGTCTCGTGCAGAACTATCTGGTAAACAAGAAAATGAAACGTTTCATAATTCTTGTTTGAAACCGCTCCTCTCGGTCTCGCCATCGAGCATTAGACGGCAAGCGGAAAAAGTCAATAAAAAATGAAACGTTTCATGGAGGAGGCTCGACGGGTAATTCAGGTCATGGCGCAGCGCTGCTTTTGCTGGCCCTGAGTCGCTGTAATCTGTCGGGAGATGCGCGGGCGCCCGGAATTCTTCCGGGCTGCTGTAAAGCGAGTGGGAGGCATATGGCTGAGGTCAAAATTTCAGAGGCGCGGAAGGCCTATGGCGCCTTAAATATCCTGCATGGCGTGAATATCGAAATTCGCGACGGCGAGTTCGTGGTGCTCGTCGGCCCGTCCGGTTGCGGCAAGTCGACCTTGTTGCGCATGGTCGCGGGGCTCGAAAGCATCACCGGCGGCACCATCTCGATCGGCGGAAAGATCGTCAACAATCTGCCGCCGAAGGACCGCGATATCGCGATGGTCTTCCAGAGCTACGCGCTCTACCCGCACAAGACCGTTGCCGAAAACATGGTCTTTGCGCTACGCCTGCAGAAGCAGCCGCCCCATGTCATCAAGCAGCGGCTGCAGGCGGCGGCCGAAACGCTCGACCTGGTGCCCTATCTTGACCGTTACCCGCGCCAGCTTTCCGGCGGCCAGCGCCAGCGCGTGGCGATGGGACGAGCCATCGTCAGGTCGCCGCAGGTCTTCCTGTTCGATGAGCCCCTGTCGAACCTCGACGCCAAGCTGCGCGTGCAGATGCGCAAGGAGATCAAAGAGCTCCACCAAAGGCTGAGAACTACGACGATCTACGTGACCCATGATCAGGTCGAAGCGATGACCATGGCGGACAAGATCGTCGTCATGCAGGGCGGCAAGATCGAACAGACCGGAACGCCGCTGGAACTCTATGATCGTCCCCGCAATACATTCGTGGCCACCTTCATCGGTTCGCCGTCGATGAATCTGCTGAAAGGCCGCTACAAGGCCGACGGTGCCGTTTTTGTCACGGAGACAGGCGACGAGATCGCGCTCGGTTTCACGCCGGAGGCATCCGATGGTCAGGCTGTGCGCCTGGGCGTGCGGCCGGAACATCTGTCACTCGCTCCAAGCGGCTTGACGACGACCGTCAACGTCACCGAACCCACGGGCCACGAGACGATGGTATTCCTGCGCTACGGATCCGGTGAGCTTGTGGCGGTGCTGTCCGAACGTCACGATTTCGAGCCGGGGCAGGTCGTAACAATAGCTGCCCGGCCGGGCAAGCTTCATCTGTTCGATGCGGAGTCCGGTAAGACGCTGCGCCGAGACTGAGGAGCTGCTTCCTGCTGAGCGACAAGCCGCGGGTTATGAGGCACGTGGCCTTCGTGGTTGACAATCAGTTCGAGAGCCAGTCGAAGCCGATCCCCTGATCGCATGCCGTGTCTCAATGCGATAGCAGGACAGGCAGGGTAATGCTGGTCAGCACTGCCTCCGTCGCGCCGCCGAGCACGAATTCCCGCAGGCGCGAATGGCCGAAGCCACCCATGACGAGAAGATCGGCCCGCAATTCGAAGGCCTTGCTCTGAAGGACCTCCCCGACCGGCTTGCCGTGTGCGCGCAGTCGCGCCGCCTCCGCCGTCACACCGCTCTTTAGCAGGTTTTCGATGAGATAGTCGCCTGTCTCGTGCGTCACCGGCTTCTCGTCGGTCACGGAAAGCAGCCAAACGTTGGAAGCCTGCTCCAGGAAGACGGAGGCATCATGGGCCGCCCGCGCAGCCGCGCGGCTGCCATCCCAGGCGATGGCGATATGATCGATCCGGCCGCCGAAAGGCGCCGGCGGATAGAGGATGAGCGGCCGCCCCGATCCGAACAGCACCGCCTCGACGATCGGACGGGAGAGGCCTGTCAATTCCAGAAGCACGAGATCGTAGGCCCGCGAGGCTTCCGCCAGCGCGTCGACGACGAATGGCTCTTCAACTTTGATCGCGCGGGTGCGTAGATCGACGGAAGCCGTCCTTGCCTCATCGACCGCTTTCTGCGTCAGCGTCGAAGCATGCTTGCGGCTTAGCGCTCCCGCTTCCCGCGCCATTCGTGCCGCATCGATGATCAGTGAGGACAGGGCATTGGAGACGTCGGGAATGGTAATCTCCACTGCGCAGACGGTCAGCGTCGCCTGCATGTGGCGCGCGAGCATGATCGCATTGGTGATCATGCTTTCCGAAGTGGCATCCGGATAAGTGAGGAGCGGAAGAAAGATATGCCGTTTCATGGTGTACACCCGAAGAAGAGAATGGCCGTCTGATATTACCACTCTGGCACTCGACCCGGAATGCGCATTGACATGTCTCAAACTGGGCATCTCCCACCCCATTGACACCGATCAATGCGGCATTCCTCCGCAGCCGTACGGTAATGACCGTAGCGTAATGACCGGCCACCGGCCGGCTGTGTGTACCGATAGAGCGCGGCAGGTGCCGCGCTTTCCACAGCGGGAAAGCCGTCGATGAAAAACGAAGAGATAGAAAACAAGCTGAACACCATGAAAGCGGATCTGCAACGCCGGCTGTCGGTGATCGATGCCGATCTCGGTGCTGCGCTGGATCCGGATAGCGAAGATAGAGTTACCCAGATCGAGAACGATCAGGTGCTGACCGAAATGCGAAGGGAAGCAGGTGAGCAAATCTCATTGATCGAGGCGGCCCTCGAACGGCTGAAGCGCGGAAGCTTCGGTCGCTGCGTCAGATGTCTTGCACCGATCCACCCCAGCCGGTTGGAAGCCATCCCCTATACGCCCTACTGCGTGACCTGTGCCCGCCTGGTAGACGAGAGACTTTCCTCATTGGCTTGAAGCATTCTGCCGGAGCAGATTCCTTCTGTTGCCCAAGCTCCCAGTCGGCCCCGCTCCGGCCGATTCGACTTTGCTCTTCATCAATGCGCGAAAGGGCGGTCGGCCTACAGTGACTCCTCGAACACCCGAAAGGAGCGTCTCATGTCATTGGGTTTACGGGAGTTAACGCTGGCCGAATGCCACGCCGTCCTGGGAGAGACAAGAATAGGGCACCTGGCCTGCTGCAAGGGCGGCCAGCCCTATGTCGTTCCCATCTATTTCTCCTATCAAGATGGCGTCGCATATTGTTTTTCGATGCCCGGCCGCAAAGTGGAATGGATGCGGGAAAACGACAGGGTGTGCCTGCAGGTGGACACGCGGGTGGGCAAAGGCTGGACGAGCGTTATAGCCGAAGGAAAGTTCGAGGAGTTTCCGGACACCGACCTCTGGCGAAGCGAGCGTCTGCACGCCTGGGAAATACTGCAGAAGCACCTGGACTGGTGGGAAATCGGTTCGCTCAGGCCGAAAGAGGTTCCGGTCCTTGCCGAATCTCCGCACATCTTTTTCGGCATCCTTGTCCGGACGTTGTCGGGCCGCGCCGCTTTTGCCATCGACTAGACTCATGCATATCGCCCGGACGTGTGCAGCAACCGGGCGACATGCATAACAAGGTGTGAGACGCAGGGCCGGCTGAGCGCCTGCCGGTTCAATGGGCCATGAAGATCGGCATCCTGCTTTCTTCGATCATGCTGCGGGTCACCCCGCCAAAGATCGTCTGCTGCCAGCGGGGATGATTATAGGCGCCCATGACGATGAGATCGGCGGACACGTCGAGAGCGTGCTGCCGCAGGACCTGGTCTGCCGAATGGCCGCCGCTTGCAATGCGGTCCACCTGCACCTTTACCCCGTGACGGGCAAGATAGGCAGCAATGTCGGCGCCCGGTTCCTCGCCGTTTGCGCGCATCCGCGCCACCGGATCCACCATGGTGACGTAAACGGTGTCGGCTTGCTTGAGCAGATCAAGCGATTGCCGGGCGGCGCGCGACGCTTCGTCGCTCGAATCCCATGCCAGCAAAACCGACCTCACGGAGGCAGTCATCGCCCGTGTTCCGCGGTTGATGAGGATCGGGGTCGGTGTCTGGAAGAGAGCACCATCGATGATGCGTTTGCGGAGATCTTCGTCTCGGGCCGCCTGCCGCCCGACCAGGACGACGTCGGCATAGAGCGCCCTTTCGGCGATATCTTCGTCGGCCCATGCGAATTCGGTGTAGACGTCCTGGACTTCGTAGGAGATCTCGCTGCGGTCGAGCGTAGTCTTGATCTCGTCTGTCCTCCGGGACAGGACCTCGATTTCGCGCTGACGTTCGTCGAGCCAGACAGAAGAGATGGTGTTATAATTGCCTACCGTTGGAGCAGCTCCCAACGAGATCACCAGCGCATTCAGATGCGCGCCATGGGCGCCGCAGAAGTCGATCGCGGTTTTGAGATCTTCCTCGAACTGGTGAACGCTGAGGATGCTTAGTACCGTCCTGATGGTCATGTCGATATACCTCTGTGGTTGGATACGACAAGGATAGTCGCCATGGCCCTGGGTTCCTTGACCTTCGTCAAAGCGATAGGGATTCCTATCCGGTAAATTGCTTCTAGATGGACAGAACGTGGACGTCCTGATCGCGGAATTCGGAGTGAAGGTCTGCCACCGGTTAGGAGGCCGCAAATGCTGTCGACAGAGAGAGACTTCAAACGGGGCGGTGAGCGGTTGCCCATTCCTTCGCAAGGCGAAGTCGAAGGCAAGCTTGTCATGTTCGAGGCGGTTGCCGTCACCTGTTTGCAGGAGCTTCTCGCCAAAGCGGAATCGCGCCTGGTTCCGAGGCTTCGACGGAGACTTGTCCGCAATCTGAAGAAGCGGTGCGCCCCGTTGAAGCTATGCGCTGATGACGAAAAGGCTGCAGAGGAGTTCGCGCTCCAACTGTTAAGGGCAGCTCTGGAAGAGGCTGAAGACGAAGCAGCCCGCTGAAAGGCAGACGCATCAAGCGCAGGTGCGGGCGCCTAGGTCTTTGACGGTCTCATCCGCCAGCTTGCGCACCACCTTTGCGGAGACCACCCCCATTTTCGATGAGATCCCCGCCAGTCGCGCAGTCTCTCGAGGTGCTTCGGCCAAGGCATTCTGTGCAAAGTCGGCTACGACCTCGAATGTATCGTTCAGTTCTGCACTTTCAGCAAGGTCGTCCAGGAAGACCTGGTAAAGTTGAAGCCGGCGCCGGAATGAAGCCAGTAGCTCGATCTGACAACGTAGCATCGTCCGCGATGCTTCGGTATTCAGACTGTAGGCCGCGAGGAAAAGATTTCTTGCGGAAGCAGGCAGCGCCTGCTCCGGTATCAAGGGCGCGTTATTGACCATGGCAGAGTCCTCTCTTCTTCTTCAAGACTATCGCCGCGGCGGAAGATCTCGTTGATCTGCATCAAGCGGAATCTGCTCATTGCGACGTCATGGACAGATGAGGTGATTGAGCAATCGCAATGACCGGGCCGCATGGGTGTGGATGGATTGCAGGGGCAAGGAGATCGACATGCGAGCTTATTCCGGCAAATTGGGCATAAGGCCGCCGGGGGGCGGCGGCGCCGGCGAGAACTGGATCTTCGCATGATGACTTCATTGGTGATGGCTGATGCCTTTCAACGTCTCAGCCTTGCGCTTGCGATCGGCATACTCGTCGGCATCGAGCGTGGATGGCAAGAGCGCGAGGCCGCGCCGGGCAAGAGAGTGGCGGGCATTCGCACCTACGGCCTCTCGAGTTTCCTCGGCGGCTTTTGCGGCTTCCTGCAACCGGTCACGGGACCGATCCTGCCGACGGCAATCTTCGTATTCTTTGGCATAACGATCCTTGTTTTCAGCCGCGTGCAGGCGTTGCGGGAGGGTGACTACAGCGCAACCGGCGCCATTGCCGCAATTACGGTGTTTGCGCTCGGTTTCGGAGCTGTCGTTGCAGACATGACGACGACCGCGGCGAGCGCGGTCGCAATGACGGCACTTCTGGCGGCGCGGGAGCCACTGCACGGATTTCTGCGGAAGCTGACCTGGCTTGAGCTGAGAGCCGCCCTGATCCTGTTGACGATGACCGTCGTCATTCTTCCAGTTCTTCCCAACGAGGCCATTGATCCCTGGCACATGATCAACCCCTTCGAACTGTGGATGCTGACCATATTCGTAGGAGCGGTTTCATTTGCGGGCTATGTGATGATCAGGCTCACCGACGCCAGAGCCGGACTGCTCCTGACAGGAGCCTGTGGGGGTGTCGTCTCCTCGACGGCCCTGACTCTCTCCTTTGCACGGCAGTCCAAGCAGATGCCCGCCCTCTCGCCGCTGCTTTCAGCGGGAGCGATGATGGCCGGGGCCGTATCGCTGAGCCGGGTGCTTTTGATTTGCGGGGTAATCGCACCGGCGGTGCTGGAGGAGCTTGCAGCAGTGCTCGGCTCGGCTGCAGCGGTGCTTGCCATTGGAGGTGGTCTCGCCGGCTTGTCGCCGCGCTCCGGTGACAGCCCCGATTTTTCACCGAAAAACCCGCTGGAGGTGATTGTCGTTCTACGCTTTGCTCTTCTTCTTGCCGCCGTCACCATCGTGACGCGAGCGGCTTTGGAATTCTTCGGAACACAGTCGCTGGCGGTGGTCGCCTTCATCACAGGGCTGGGCGACCTCGACGCGATAACGCTTTCGATTGCCAAGCTTCCGAACGTGCCGCTGGATGCGGCTGCACATGCCATAGCAGTCGCTGCCTTCGCCAATCTTCTTGCGAAAACCGGGCTTGCAGCAAGCGCGGGAAGCCTTGGCTATGTGGTGCGGCTCGCCATCGTGAGTGGCATCGCAGTGCTTGCCGGCGCTGCCGGCTCATTTCTGATGTAAGCCGCTGATCTGGTCGTCGGCGATGGCGCTTGCCGCTTTATCACGCCGGATCTGACGCGCTACCTTCTATGGCCGCCGAGCGAGGTGCCATCCGGCCTACGCGCCCACTGATGTGCCAAGGTCGGCCGCATGAATGTGGATGCACCCGTCGGGCTCGATATCGCCACAATCGAACTTCGCGCAGGCGATTCGACTGAAAAGGCCGATATTTTCCTGAAGCCGGCTTTCGTCGCAGCGCGGCGGCTGGGCAACCTCAAGAAGCGCCTGCCTGTCGATAACGACCATCTGGTTGGTGCCGCCGGTATCCATTACCAGCAGGGCCTCCTCGCCGGACGATTTCATCATTCCACTGATCAGCTTCAAGGACATAGCTTATCTCCGGACCGGTTGATCTCGTAAACCTGCCGCGGGACGCGCTACCGGGCTGCTCGGGCAGGCTGCCGGCAACCTTATGCCAGCGCGGGAAGACCACGCCTTGATGCATATCAATAAAGATCGCCAGAGAGGCTCTCAGCCAAGGCCGCTCAAGAACTCCTCGGTCTCCATGAGCTCGAGCTGCACGGAAAAGCGGTCGTGCAGAAGCTCTAGCGATGCGTCATAGGTGTCGTCGGCGCTACTGCAGACGGCGTCCTTCAGCATGATGACACGATAGCCGAGATCGATGGCGCCGAGCGTCGTGGCAAGCACGCAGACGTCCGTTTCCCCACCGGTGACCACAAGGGTGTCGACCCGCTCGGATTGAAGAGTTGTGTGGAGGCGGCCGTCGATCCAGGGGGAATAGGTGCATTTGTCGAAATATCTTGCCGGCGGAACAAGCAAGGTCAGCGAGGAAGCCAGCTCGACGAGGTCACGCGGAAGATGCTCGCCCGTCATCATCCACCATTTCCGGTAATAGTCGCGCCATTTTCCGGGCATCGCATCCGCGCGCTGGGGCGGCACGAAGCGCGTGAAGATCGTTCGGGACGGATGCCGGCCGGCGAGTTCCTCGATCTGCGGGGAGATCCGGGCCATCCAGGGAACGTGCCACGGGGTGTCTTCGGCGAACATCCGCTGCATGTCGACGCAAAGGTGCCGCCACTCGCCGATCTCGCCCATTACATCTCCCTTCGTCCAAGAGCCTTTCCTGCTCAGAATGCTTCAATCTGACGAGGAAAGGCTCTGGGGCGTGAACCGCTGCCCGGGGCGAAAGTTCCCGACTGCCCGGCAGATCAAAAGCTGCTCAGGCAATGGCTCCGGGAACGATCGTCCGTAATGCGGCGCCGCTTTCGGATTTGCCGAAGCAGTCGAGTTCGCGAAGCGGAAGCGGTTTGGAGAAGAAGTAGCCCTGAAGATCGGTGCAGCCGAGGGCTGCCAGAAAATCCCTTTGATATTCTGTTTCCACCCCTTCGGCCGTCGTCGAAATGCCGAGGTTGCGGCTGAGCGCGACGATGGCGCCGATGATGGCCGCTCCATTGGCTTTCGTGCCGAGCAACGAGACGAACGAGCGATCGATCTTAATGCGGTCTATTTCGAAGCGCACTAGGTGGCTGAGGCATGAAAAGCCAGTTCCGAAATCGTCCAGCGATATCTGAACGCCTTGGCTGCGGAGCGACCTCAGCACCGAATAGATCTCGGAATTGTCCTCGATGAGCGAAGATTCGGTGAGCTCGAGCTCGAGCCGGTATGGCGACAGCCCGCTCTCCTCAAGCACGGCGAACACCTCCTCGGCAAAATTTGGCCTTCTCAACTGGGCGGGAGATACGTTGACCGCGACAAAGGTGCCTTCAGGCCATTTGCAGGCGGCTCTGCAGGCTTCGCGCAATACCCAAAAACCAAGCGCGTCAATAAGACCGCCCTCCTCGGCCGCAGGGATAAAGCTGGCGGGCGTCAGGAGCCCGCGCTGACTGTGACGCCAACGCACCAGCGCCTCGGCGCCCGACGCCTGAAATCCCTGCCCGGCACGATGCACCGTCTGGTAATAGACCTCGAGGGACCCGAAATCAGACCGTCCCGTAATCGGAGCCGAGGAGGAAGTCTCGGGGAATGAGGCGGTGCTCTTGGCGAGAACTTCCCGCAGCTCGTTCTTGAGGATATCGCGCGCATTTCTGCCGCCGTCCATGGACGGCGAATAGACGCGCCACTGGCCTCTTCCGCCCATTTTTGCCTCATAAAGCGCGACGTCGGCGTAACGCATGATATCGTCGGCATTGCGCCCGGCATCGGGCACGACGGTCACGCCGATCGAGCCGCCGACCCGGGCGACTGCTTCGCCCCTCAAAAGCGGGAAGGGTTTGCCAAGTTCAGCAACGATTGCATCGCAGATGGACGGCAAGGTTTGATCATCTCTGATGTTCGGGAGAAGCAGGGCAAACTCGTCCCCGCCGAGCCGGGCAAGCGTGTCGTCCGGACGAAGCAACGCGCGGATTCGCGCCGCAGCCATCCTGATGAGTTCGTCGCCGGCAGCATGGCCGAACGTGTCGTTCACCGCCTTGAAGCGGTCGAGGTCAAGAAGCGCCACTGCCGACCGTTCGGTGGAATTGCGCGGGTCGGCCAGGCACTCCTCGAACCGCATCGCGAACATGGCGCGGTTGGGAAGGCCTGTCAGCACGTCATGCAAGGCGAGCTGCCTTGCGTGCAGCTCGCTTTTCTTCAATTCGCCGAGACTGCTTCGCAGGCGCAAGAGCAGAACCGAAAACAGGACCGCGATCACCAGGGCGGCAATCGAAAGCGCCGGCATCAAGCGGCCGATCACCCTCGAACCCGGAAGATCGGGCCGCCATACGATGAAGCCGATCGGTTCACCGTTCGCCGTGGCGTCGATCTGGAACGCGACCTCGTTTTCGTCAGCGTCGGCCGTGCGCGCGAAGCGGGCGCCGTTGAGGCCCTGTTGCCGGCTCAATTCGTCGAGCGCCGCGCCGTCAAGAAACCGTACGACGATCAGGAATTGCCGCATCGGCTGCGGTTGGCTCTCGGCGGCTTCGTTGACGGCGACAATGCCCACGATGGTCGGCCGGCCTTCGAGCCGCATCAGATTGGCAAGTGCTCGGTTGGCGCGGGCGGTATCGGCGAAGCGGCTTTCCATCGATGATGGGGTCCGGTCGCTGGGAACTGTGCCCCGGCTCCCCGTAAGGCGGGCATCTTTAAGGAGAGGCAGAAAGAGCGGCCTCATCCAGCGATAGCGCTTTTCCGTTTCGGCGTCGGTCATCATGATCAGCTGCGCCTTGTCGTCGACGACGAAGGCCTGATCGTAGCCGAAGGCCGACATTGCAGTCTGGCTGATCGCACTCCCGGCCGCTGCGGTGAGAACAGTATCGAGGCTGGAGGAAACTCCGGCTGCCCGGGAGGCCGGATAGACACCGGCGAGATAGCCATTGCCGAATTGACCGATGACATGCGCGACTTGATCGACCTGTTCCCTGAGGCGCGCATTGACGAGCTGGCGCTGTCGATCGAGGGCCGCGGCGTCGCTTTCGGTTCCCGCCCAGAGCGCAGAGAGCACGACCAGTCCGATCGCTCCCAGCCCGCTGACAGCGATCAGGAACAGAATTCTCCCCGAAGCGATCCAGGATTGCTGAAACGTATTGGAGCTGGAAGGAACAACGATGTGCAAGCCTAAACCCCTGAACCCACCACGATACGGGCGCATTCGTGGAGGCTAACAAAGAAGCGTTCACGTAGAATTAAAGGCTGCGGCGCACTATGGGGCGAGATTACCTCACAAGGAGTTTCAGACATGTTGCGCCTTTCCATTCAGACTATACTCCGCGGAGCGCTGATGGCGGGCGGACTGGGTCTTCTTCTCGCCGCGACCGTACCGTTGCAGCTGGCTGCGCAAGATCGCACGCCCATGAGGGTTGCCGTCGAAGGTGCATTTCCGCCCTTCAACTATCTTGATGCGAATAACAAGCTGCAAGGCTTCGACATCGATATCGCCAATGCCCTTTGCGAAGCCGGCAAGTTCGAATGCGAATTCATCATCCAAAAGTGGGACGACATGATCCCCGATCTCGTCGCCGGCAAATACGACGCGATCATTTCCTCCATGTCGATGAGCCTGGAGCGCCGCCAGAAGGTCGCGTTCACCGCCCAATATTACACCAGCCCGTCGGTGTTCATCGCCCGTAAGGACTCGCCGATCAGTGACGTCAGCCCCGCCGCCCTCAGCGGCAAAAAACTCGGGGTGACATCGTCGACAGCGCAGGAATCTTATGCCAACCACCTGTATCCAGACATGAAAAAGACGGTTTTCCGATCTTCGCCGGAATTATACAAAGGGCTGTCGGACGGGCGCGTCGACATTATCCTTGAGGATAAACTCGCCATTTATGACTGGATCGCCAACACCAAGGCGGGGACCTGCTGCGAGTTCAAGGGGCCGGACCTGGTCGATATCACTTATTTCGGCGAGGGTGCCGGGATCGCATTGCGCCTGGATGACAAGGAGCGTCTTGCGCGCCTGAACGAAGCCTTGAAGGCCATCAAGGACGACGGGACCTATGACATGATCAACGCTAAGTATTTCCCGTTCAGCATCCAGTAGTTTTGTCGCGCGCTTCTTGTGATCGACACGTCAATTGTTTACAACGCCGCGCCTGCGAAACAGGCGCGGCGTCATAAATTTTTCCTTTGGGTCAGGCAGCTTTCGCGACCTCTCCGTGCGGATCGAGGACATATTTCGTTGCCGCGCCATGGTCGAAGCTTTCATATCCAGCGGCGGCGTCGTCGAGCGGGATGACCTTGGCGTTGACGATATCGGCGATCGGCAGCCGGTCGTGGAGGATCGCCTGCATGAGCTGGCGATTATATTTCAGCACCGGTGTCTGGCCGGTGTGGAAGGACTGCGCTTTTGCCCAACCGAGACCGAAGCGAAGCGAGAGATTGCCGTGCTTGGCGGCATTGTCGACAGCACCCGGATCCTCGGTCACGTAGAGACCGGGAATACCGATCGAGCCGGCGGCGCGGGTGATCTCCATCATCTGGTTGAGCACGATCGCCGGCTGTTCTCCGCCGGAATGGCCGCGTGCCTCGAAGCCGACCGCATCGATGGCGCTGTCCACTTCGTTGCTGCCGACGACCTCGGCAATCATGTCGCCAAGACGATCGCTCTTGGAAAGATCGATGGGTTCGAAACCGACCTTCGCGGCATGCGCCAGGCGATCATTGTTGAAATCACCGATCATGACGACGGCGGCACCGAGGATGCGAGCCGAAGCCGCAGCCGCTAGACCGACAGGGCCGGCACCGGCGACATAGACGGTCGAGCCGACCCCGACGCCTGCGCGCACTGCGCCATGAAAGCCGGTGGGCAGGATGTCGGAAAGCATTGTGAGATCGCGGATCTTCGCCATCGCCTTGTCGCGATCGGGGATTTTCAGCAGGTTGAAATCGGCATAGGGAACGGTGACGTAACGTGCCTGTCCGCCGATCCATCCGCCCATGTCGACATAGCCGTAAGCGCCGCCGGCGCGGGCTGGGTTTACCGTCAGGCAGACGCCCGTATCCTGAGATTTGCAGCAGCGGCAACGGCCGCAGGCGACATTGAACGGCACCGAGACGATGTCTCCGATGTCGAGCATCTCGACGTCGACGCCTTTCTCGATGATCTCGCCGGTGATTTCATGGCCAAGGATCAGGCCCGGCATTGCCGTCGTGCGGCCGCGGACCATGTGCTGGTCGGAGCCGCAGATATTGGTGGAGATAACCTTCAGGATCACGCCGTGTTCGATGCGGCGGCCGTCCGGCGCTTCCAGCTTCGGATCGTCGATATCGCGGACTTCGACCTTACCCGGCCGGAGATAGACGACGCCTCTATTCTTGCTCATGGATTCCTCCCATGTGTTGAATGCCTCGAGCTGCAACCGATGCAGTCGACGGCAAGCTTTCCTCCGGCCTGCCTCCTCTGCAGCCCGGCATTCACAACGCCGCATCGGGCGATGTTCGAATTTCTGAGATAGGCGGGACAGACTGGATCGAGGAGACAGCGAGCACGAAAGGTCTGGCCTGTCGTTCCGCTCATCATCGCCCGCCGCACTCCGCGGGTCTGCTACGCAAAGAGCTGGTTTCGGGCTCCAGAACCTCCTTTCGATCCATCTCGATATCTCCGGATGTCAATCCGGCGACCTCTTGAGGAGTTCAGTTCTTCTACCGCTGCCGGATCGCGCGCAGGCGGCTGGCCGGCCTCCTATAATTCATAGCGCCAGCTTGAGAGGCAGCGCCGTGAACATGACAAGAAAACCATGCCTGACGAAAAACAGCGCCCGAAAAAACGACATGGGTGACACTCAAGGCGACAGTCGGACAAGTCGCATAGCTTCCAGTTGAGGACGCAGGCTGATCCCGCGAATATGACGGTTTACCCGCATCGACCCGGCTAGCTCATGTCACCTGCGAGCGCATCAATTTGGCCAAGTGCCGTTGCCGTTCTCAATCGTGATTGGACATCCGCTGCGACCTGAGCGAGGCTGTTTTTGGGAGCGGACCATCTATTTTTCCGAAGATAGGAGGCCGAAATGGAACAGTATACAGTAGAGCAGTTGAAAACGATTGCGAAGGTCAGCACGACCTGCAAGCGCCTAGAAATAACGCGGCGCGAACGGCTTGAGCGGTGGGCCGAAAGTCTGGAACGCAGCTCCAGACCTTTCCTCAAGACGCTTCACGAAACCGAATATCAGCCGATTGCAGATCGTATCGCCTTGCGGGACGACGACACCCCAATCTCTGTTGCATTCGCTGATCCCATTCTGCGGGCGGCAGGAATGGAAAATGACAGCTATGGAGAAGCCAAGCGGTTCTTCGAACTCAGCGATGAACAACTGCACGACCTTGTCTGCTTCTGTCATTTCGGTGAACGCGTCAGCGCGGCAACGGTCGCTCGCCGCGTACGGAAGATAGCGAGTCACAAACCAGGCGGGTTTTTCGCTCAGCTTCGTGCGTTCTTTGGCTAAGTGAGGCCGAAGGTACCTGACGCTGTGAAGGCTGGTCTTGGCCACCGTGTGGAATGGTCGCCATGGCAATCGGTCGGTCGCTCATCTCAGTATGAGCGAACAGGACCAGCCCAACACGGTTGCGTCAGCGGACGGAGAAACGGCAATTAGCTAAGCTGCGGCCGCCGGCCTCGGCTGAAGTCGACCGCCGTATGCCAGAACACGGCGCCGAGAATGATGGCGCCGCCGAAATAGGTGGCGACGGGCGGCTCTTCGGAAAATAGCAGCCAGACCCAGAAAGGCGTCAGCACGATCTCCATCGTGCCGATCAGCGCCGCCTCCGCCGGCGGCATCCGCTTCGCCCCGGCGAGGAAGAGCACCAGCGCCAGCGAGAAATTCGTCGCGCCGAAGGCGGCGAGGACGATCCAATTGTGCAGGTCGAGCGAGCCGACCGAACCGAAGGGCGCGAAGATAACGAGCGTCAGGAAAGCGCTGACCACGGTCGGCGGCAGGCTCGGCACGCCGGGATCGATACGGGGAATGATGATAACGAGCGCGAAGGAAGCGGTCATACCAAGCGCCAGCAGGTCGCCCCAGCCGGTGCCGCCGCCGATCGACGAGGCGACAATGACGGCCACGCCGAAGAGCGAGATCGCGCCGGCAATCAGCGTCCGTCTGGCCACCCTCTCCTTGAGGATGAGCCAGCCGAACAAGGCGGCGATGAAAGGCGTCGTCGCATAGATCATCGTCACATTGGCGACGGTGGTCATGTAGAGCGCCCCGATGAAGCATCCCTGACTGAAGGTCTGGCAGGCAATCATAGCAAGGCCGGTGGGACGGAGGACGGAACGCCATTGTCGCCGTGAGATGCCCCCTTCGAGGAAAAGGCAGGGGATCAGCAGGAACAGGCCTCCGAACAACGACCGCCACGCGATCGCCGTCCATACGTCGGTCGTAAGCAGCCGCGAGTAAACGCCGCTGGCACTCCAGGCAAGCGTCGCGGCAATGATGAGAAGAACACCCTTCTCGTGCTCGCTGCCTGCGAGGCGTGTGGTCGGATTGTCAATGGTCACGCAGAGATTCTCAAAGAAGGAAGTCGAACGCCGCCCATTTCTGCGCCGGCAATTGACATAAGGCAAACGAATAGTAAAGATGGCTATCATCGATTTTTTCTATGGCATGTCCCATGCATGAGCCGGTCGAAAGCGATCTGTTAAGAACCTTTCTCGTCGTCGCCGAGACATCCAATTTCTCTGCGGCGGCCCAGCGCATCGGGCGGACGCAATCGGCCGTCAGCACCCAGATCAAGCGGCTCGAAGAGGCGATCGGCGAAACCCTGTTTGAGCGCGGCGCCCGTGGCGTGCTGTTGACGCGCCAAGGCATACAACTCGTGCCCTATGCCCGCCGCGTGATCGACCTCCTGAACGAGGCGGCGGCGAGAATCCGCAGCAAACCGCTCGACGGTCCTGTGCGCATCGGAATACCCGAGGAATACAGCCAGACCGTGCTGCCGGCAGCCCTTGCGGCTTTTGCCGTACGTCACCCGGCTGTCGAAGTCACAGTCTCCTGCGATTATACAATCCGCAACATCGCAGCTCTCGAGCGGGGTGAACTCGATCTCGCCGTGGTTTTCGACTGGAGCGACCAGGCGAAAGGCGAGGTCATCTGCGTCGATCCTACCGTTTGGGTCACATCCATGGTCCACCGGCTGCACGACCTGGATCCCCTTCCCATTGCGACTTATCGCAACTCCACCTGGTGTCGCGATTTTGCGCTCCGGTCGCTGGAGCAGATCGGCCGAAACTACCGGATCGCATTCATCGCCGATACAAGCTCCGGACTGAAGAACGCAGTCACCGCAGGTCTTGCCGTCACCGCGCTGTCCCGCAGCAATATCCCGTCCGGCTGCCGGGAGCTGACAACCGAAGACGGTTTCCCGCCGGTCGATTCATCCAAGGTCGTGCTACGTCGGAGCACCTACCGTTCGAGCGAGGCGGTGCGCGAGCTTGCCGAGATGGTTCGAGACGCGTTCCAGCCTATGTACGCGCTTCCGACGGTGTGATGCGCCGGCGCAAGCGGCGGCGGGTCTCGGACGGGCTCTCGGAAAAATTCGCCCGATAGCTTCGGGCAAAGGCCGAGGCCGAATTGAAGCCAGTCGCCGCAGCGATATCGGCGAACGAGGCTGTCGTCTCGATCACTTTGCGGCGTGCCGCGTTCAAGCGCAAAGCGAGATAATGCACATGCGGCGGCGCGCCGAAGCTCTGCTGAAAGAGGTCCTGGAGATGCCGGGCGCTGATGCCTACCCTGCGGGCGAGCCGCGCCAGGATCAGCGGCTGCTCGATGTGCTCCTCCATCAGCCGCACCGCCTGACTCACTCGAGGATCGTGCATGCGCAGTCCTGCCGCACCAGCCGAAAGCGGCTCGTCGGCATGAAAGGAGGGCTGCTCGTAACGGAACAGCCGGCTGACTTCGAGCGCCAGTGAATAACCCTGCCGCTGCCTGACGATCTCCAGCATCAGGTCGACGGTTGGAAGGGAACCCGATGTCGTCAGCCGCTTGCCATCGATAACGAACCGATCCTTGACCGCTCGCACCTCAGGATAAGCGAGCGCAAAATCCTCATAATCCTCCCAGTGGACGGTGGCCGGTAGCCCACGGAGCAGGCTTGCCTCGGCGAGCAACCAGGTGCCGGACTCGATGCCCGCAATCACCGAGCGGTGGCGGGCGGCCTGGGAAAGCTGCATCTTGAGGGCCGGCGTCGCGCTGCGTCGCCAGTTGTAGCTTGCCAGGACGAACAGCGGATTATCCTCGGCCGTCGCCCGAAAGGTTCCCTCCGCCGGCACCGCGATATTGCTGGTCGTCAGGATTGGCGCTCCGTCCGGCGTCAGCAGCCGCCAGCGATAAAGCTCGCTGCCGGAAATGCGGTTGGCACCGCGCAGCGGCTCGATGACCGACGCGATCAGGATCAGGTTGGTATCGGGAAGAACCAGGAGATCGATATCCAGTCGTTCCGTCGATCGTTGTAGCAAGCTGACCTCCTCGGTTCTGATAATGTATCAAGTGTCTCTGATAGTGCAAAGCATCATTGTCCGTCCTGGCGCGTAATGCTGCATAGACGGGAGAACAAAAAATGCCTCTTGCTATGAACCGCGATGTCTTCATCACCTGTGCCGTGACCGGCGCCGGCGATACGGTTTCCAGATCCAGCCACGTTCCCATCACTCCCAAGCAGATCGCGGTTTCCGCGATCGACGCCGCCAGGGCTGGGGCGGCCGTCGTTCACTGCCATGTCCGCGATCCGGAAACGGGGGCTGCCAGCCGCCGCAACGATCTCTACAGGGAGGTCACCGACCGCATCCGATCGGCCGATGTCGACGTCGTCCTCAATCTCACCGCCGGCATGGGCGGGGACCTGATCTTCGGCGATGTCGAAACCCCCCTTCCCCTCAATGCGAAAGGCACTGACATGGCGGGCGCCACCGAGCGCGTCAGCCATGTCGCCGAATGCCTGCCGGAGATCTGCACGCTCGACTGCGGCACGATGAACTTCAATCTCGGCGACTATGTCATGACCAATACGCCGGCCATGCTGCGGGCGATGGCGAGGAAGATGACGGATCTCGGTGTGCGGCCGGAGATCGAGGCCTTTGACACCGGCCATCTCTGGTTCGCCAAGCAGCTTGCCGAGGAAGGCCTGATCGAAGATCCGGTGCTGATCCAGCTCTGCATGGGCATTCCATGGGGCGCGCCCGACGATCTCAACACCTTCATGGCGATGGTCAACAACGTGCCCGACAGCTGGACCTTTTCGGCCTTTTCGATCGGCCGCAATGCCATGGCCTATCCGGCAGCGGCGGTTCTCGCAGGCGGCAACGTTCGTGTCGGTCTGGAGGATAACCTCTTCGTCGGCAAAGGCCAACTCGCCACCAATGCGCAGCTCGTCGAAAAGGCCGTGCAGGTGGTGGAAGGCATGGGCGCGCGGATCATCGGTCCGCAAGACGTCCGCGATAAACTGAAACTGACGAAGCGCTGAGGGCGGTATGACAAGGATCAGCAAAGCGGCTTGCATCGGCGGTGGCGTTATCGGCGGCGGATGGATCGCCCGTTTCCTGCTCGCCGGCATCGATGTCGACGTCTTCGACCCGCATCCGGAGGCAGGCCGGATCGTCGGCGAAGTGATTGCCAATGCCGAAAAGGCTTATGCCATGCTGACTGGCGCACCGCTACCTCCGCGCGGCCGGTTGACATTCTGCAGCACACTCGTGGAAGCCGTCGCCGATGCCGACTGGATCCAGGAAAGCGTGCCGGAAAGGCTCGACCTCAAGCGCGGCGTGCTGACACAAATTGATGCTGCGGCGCGTCCCGACGCGTTGATCGGCTCTTCCACCTCGGGACTGCTGCCGACCGATCTGCAGCGGGATATGAAGCACCCCGAGCGCCTTTTCGTCGCCCATCCCTACAACCCCGTCTATCTGCTGCCGCTCGTCGAAATCGTCGGCGGCGAGAAGACCTCGGCAGCGACCATCCGGGCAGCGATGGAACGATTGCCGCCGATCGGCATGAAGGGTGTCCACATCGCCAAGGAGATCGAAGCCTTCGTCGGCGATCGCCTGCTCGAGGCGCTCTGGCGCGAGGCCCTTTGGCTCATCCACGACGATATCTGCACCGTCGAGACGCTCGACGACGTCATCCGCTATTCCTTCGGCCTGCGTTGGGCGCAGATGGGCCTGTTCCAGACCTACCGCATCGCCGGCGGCGAAGCCGGCATGCGCCACTTCCTCGCCCAGTTCGGTCCCTGCCTCGCCTGGCCCTGGACCAAGCTCACCGATGTCGTCGACCTCGACGATGCGCTGATCGAAAAGATCGGCCGGCAATCCGACGAGCAGGCGGCTGGACTTTCAATCCGCGCGCTCGAACGCCTCCGCGACGAAAACCTCGTCGGCATTCTGCAGGCGCTGAAAGGCGGCGATGGCGGCAAAGGCTGGGGCGCCGGCAAGCTGCTGAAGGATTTCGAACAATCGCTCTGGGCGCGAGGCGGCGGTCCGGCCGTCACGGTCGATGCGTCAAAGCCGCTGAGGCTCGTCGAAACCAAGGTGAGCCCCGCCTGGGTCGATTATAACGGCCACATGACCGAACACCGCTACCTCCAGGTCTTCGGCGACACGTCGGATGCCTTGCTGCGCCTCGTCGGCGTGGACCTTGCTTATGTCGAGGCAGGCCACAGCTACTATACGGTGGAAAGCCATATCCGCCATCTCGGTGAGGCCAAGCTCGGGCAGGCGATCCATTCGACCTGCCAGGTGCTCGCCGCCGATGACAAGCGGCTGCACGTTTTCCACACTCTGTACGACACGGCGACCGACGAGGCTCTCGCCACCGCCGAGCACATGCTGCTGCATGTCGACAGCAAAGCCGGCAAGGCCGTGCCGGCGCCGGCAGCCGTGCTCGACAAGGTCAAGACAATCGCCGCGGCTCATTCGGGATTGCCGCTGCCCGAAGGCGCCGGTCGTCACGTTGGCCAGAGGCGGTAGGAGGAGCGGCATGAATTTCGGTCTCAGCGAAGAACAGGAAATGATCGTCGACACGGTTCGCGCCTTTGTCGAAACCGAAATCTATCCGCATGAGAATGAGGTCGAGCGCACCGGCATCGTCCCGCCGGAGCTCGGGCGCGAGATCCAGCGCAAATGCATCGATCTCGGCTTCTACGCCTGTAATTTCCCCGAGGAGGTCGGCGGCGCCGGCCTTGACCATGTCACCTTTACCCTGGTCGAGCGGGAGCTCGGACGCGGCTCTCTTGGGCTCACGGTATTTTTCGGCCGGCCCTCCGGCATCCTGATGGCCTGCGAGGGCGAACAGCGCGAGCGTTACCTGCTGCCTGCAGTGCGCGGCGAGAAGATCGATGCGCTCGCCATCACCGAGCCGGACGCCGGTTCCGATATGCGCGGTATGAAATGCACGGCCCGCCGCGACGGCGGCGACTTCGTCCTCAACGGCACGAAGCACTTCATCTCGCATGCCGATGTCGCCGATTTCGTCATCGTCTTTGCCGCGACGGGCGAGGAGGAAACGGCGAAAGGCATCAAGAAGAAGATCACAGCCTTTCTCGTGGATCGCGGCACGCCGGGCTTTCAAATCCTCAAAGGCTACGAATCCGTCTCGCATCGCGGCTACCATAACTGCACGCTGAGCTTCGAAGATTGCCGCATTCCCGAAGCCCAGGTGCTGGGCGAGGTGCATCGTGGGTTCGATATCGCCAATCAGTGGCTTTACGGCACCCGGCTGACGGTCGCCGCCACCTGCGTCGGCCGGGCGCGCCGCGTCTTCGAAATGGCCCTGCCCTATGCGGCCGAGCGCAAGCAGTTCGGCAAGCCGATCGGGGCCAACCAGGGCGTGTCGTTCAAGCTTGCCGACATGATCACCGAGATCGACGCGGCCGACTGGCTGACGCTTGCGGCCGCCTGGCAGGTCGATGCTGGCTGTCCCGCGGACCGGCAGATCGCCTCGGCCAAGCTCTACGCCTCCGAGATGCTGGCCCGCGTGACAGACGAGGCGATCCAGATTTACGGCGGCATGGGCCTGATGGACGATCTGCCGCTCGCCCGCTTCTGGCGCGACGCGCGTGTAGAGCGCATCTGGGACGGCACCTCCGAAATCCAGCGGCACATCATCAGCCGTGACCTTCTCAGACCTTTGGGAGCGTGAGCCGATGACCTCTCGCCCACTCGACCGCCTGCTCAGACCGCAAACGATCGCCGTCTTCGGCGGGCGCGAGGCGCGCAGGGTGATCGAGCAATGCGACCGCATGGGCTTTTCAGGCGAGATCTGGCCCGTTCATCCCAGATTGGACGATGTGCTCGGGCGCCCCTGCTATCGTTCCGTCGCCGATTTGCCTTCGGCACCGGACGCCGCTTTCGTCGGCGTCAACAGGATGCTGACGGTCGAGATCGTGCGCGCCCTTTCAATGGCCGGCGCTGGCGGCGCGGTCTGTTATGCGTCCGGCTTCAGCGAAGCCACGGCGGAACTCGGCGACGGCGCCGAGTTGCAGCAGGAACTGCTTTCGGCGGCCGGCGACATGCCGATCCTCGGGCCGAACTGCTACGGCCTCATCAATGGGCTCGACGGCGCGTTGCTCTGGCCCGATCAGCATGGCATGCGCCGACTGGAAAAAGGCGTCGCGATCCTCACCCAGTCTTCCAATATCGCCATCAACCTGACCATGCAGACGCGCGGCCTGCCAATCGCCTATGTGGTCACGGCAGGCAACCAGGCGCAGACATCGCTCGCCGATATCGCCTGCGCGCTGATCGAGGATCCGCGCGTCACGGCGGTCGGCCTCCATGTCGAAGGTTTCGGGCAAATCGCTTCCCTCGAACGCCTCGCCGCCATCGCCCGCCGGTCGAAGAAGCCGGTCGTCGTGCTGAAGGTCGGCAGGTCCGAGCAGGCAAAACACGCGGCCGTGTCGCATACCGCCTCGCTTGCCGGCAAAGATGCGGTGGCGGATGCCGTGCTCGCTCGTCTCGGCATCGGCCGTGTCCAGAGCCTGCCGGCACTGCTCGAAACCTTGAAGTTGCTGCATATCGCCGGGCCTCTCCCATGCAATTCGATCTCGTCCATGAGCTGCTCTGGCGGCGAGGCTTCGCTGATGGCGGATGCCGCTGTCGGCCGCAATGTGGAGTTCCCCGCACTACAGCCGCAGCAATTGCCGCGCTTGCGGCGGGCGCTCGGCGAAATGGTCGCGCTTGCCAATCCGCTCGATTACCACACTTTCGTTTGGGGCGATGTTGTGCGCCAGACCGAAGCCTTCAGCGCAATGTTCGAAGGGGACTACGCGCTTAATCTCGTGGTTCTCGATATTCCACGTGGTGACCGCTGCGATGCGTCCGAGTGGGTGATGACGGTAGACGCGGTCATCGCGGCGGCCTCCGCCACCGGTGCGCTGGCCGGCGTGCTCGCGACCCTTCCCGAGAACATGCCGGAGCTTGTCGCCGAGCGCCTGATGGCCAATGGCATCGTCGCCTTCTCGGGTACCGACGAAGCCATCATCGCGGCGGAAGTTTCCGCTGGGATCGGCGATGCCTGGGGTCGTCCGCCTCCCCTGCACCTGCTCAACGTCGTCCCTGTCGATGGCGAGCTCGAGACGCTGACGGAAGCGGATGCGAAGATCGAGCTTGCTGCCTGCGGCCTCCCAGTTCCCCGGGGGCTGCAGGCTTTTTCTCCCGGCGAAGCCGCCGCGCAGGCGGAACGGCTCGGTTTCCCTGTCGTGCTGAAGGGGCTCGGTATCGCGCATAAGACTGAAGCCGGGGCCGTCGTCCTCAACCTTAAGGATATTGAAGCCGTGACGAAAGCGGCGGCGGAAATGGCATCGAATGCCGGTTATCTCGTCGAGAAGATGATCGATCCGCCGGTCGCCGAACTCATTGTCGGCGCCATGCGTGACCCTGTTTTCGGTTTGTCTCTCACCTTGGGAGCGGGTGGAATCTTCGTTGAATTGGTTGAAGATTCCGTCATCCTGCCGCTTCCGGCAACGAAAACTCAGATTCACGCGGCGATTTCGCGTCTCAAACTGGCGAAACTGATCTATGGCTATCGCGGCCGGTCAAGAGGTGATCTCGAAGCTGCGGTCGATGCTGTCGCAGCTGCGGCAGAATATGTCGTAAAGAATGCGGCGCGCTTGGAGGAACTGGACATTAATCCGTTGATGGTTCTTCCCGAGGGGCAAGGTGTTGCCGCAGTCGATGCCCTGATACGGCGAAGGAGGTAGCATAGGTTGAGCGACCAGATACGCACACGACGGGACGGCGGAGTGCTTGAAGTCGTCATCGACCGGCCGAAGGCAAACGCCATCGACCTCGCAACCAGCCGCGCCATGGGATTGATCTTTCGCGATTTCCGCGACGACCCTGACTTGCGCGTTGCCATCGTCACGGGTGCGAGCGAAAAGTTTTTCTGCGCCGGATGGGATCTAAAGGCGGCTGCTTCGGGCGATGCTGTCGACGGCGACTACGGCGTGGGTGGCTTCGGTGGGCTGCAGGAACTGCGTGACCTCAACAAGCCCGTCATCTCAGCGATCAACGGCATCTGTTGCGGCGGCGGACTGGAGATCGCGCTCGCGACCGATCTGATACTCGCTGCCGAGAATGCGACTTTTGCCTTGCCGGAAATCCGCTCCGGCACGGTTGCCGACGCCGCGTCGATCAAGCTGCCGAAGCGCATCCCCTATCATATCGCCATGGACATGCTTTTGACGGGGCGTTGGCTCGACGTTCACGAAGCGCATCGCTGGGGTTTCGTCAATGAGATCTTGCCGGCCCAGCGCTTGATGGCGAGAGCCTGGGAGCTTGCCCGATTACTCGAAAGCGGGCCGCCGCTCGTCTATGCTGCGATCAAGGAAATCGTGCGCGAAGCGGAGGGTTCGACGTTCCAGACTGCCATGAACAAGATCACCAAGCGGCAGTTTGCAACGGTCGACAGACTCTATTCGAGCGAAGACCAATTGGAAGGCGCGCGGGCTTTTGCGGAGAAGCGAAGCCCCATTTGGAAAGGACGATAAGGAGGCGGCGGCAACCGCGCATTTTCCCGCATGATGCGGGCACCGGAGGTGGAGAGGAAACCGCCTGCGATCCTGCCCGGAAGTTCTGTCAACGCACCAAAGAAGGAACTGGGGAATGAACGACTATAGCAAATATCTCGCAAGCCGCGTCACCGCCGGCGGGCTCAGCCGCCGCGAATTCATGGGACGCGCCATGGCGGCCGGCATTACACTTGCCGTCGCCGACAAGCTCTTCACCGAAAGTGCCGAAGCCGCGGAACCGAAACGCGGCGGTCACCTGAAGCTCGGCCTCGAAGGCGGTGCCGCCACCGATTCCAAGGACCCGGCGAAGTTTCTGTCGCAATTCATGTTCTGCGTCGGCCGCTGCTGGGGCGACATGCTGGTCGAATCCGACCCGCTGACGGGGGCTGCCGTGCCGGCGCTCGCCGAATCCTGGGAGCCGTCGAAGGATGCCGTCACCTGGACTTTCAAGATCCGCAAGGGCGTCAAGTTCCACGATGGCAAGGAGCTGACGATCGACGACGTCGTCGCAACGCTGAAGCGTCACACCGACGCGAAATCGGAATCCGGTGCACTCGGCGTTCTCGGCTCGATCAAGGAGATCAAGGCCGATGGCGGCAACCTCGTCCTGACGCTCAGCGAAGGCAATGCCGATATGCCGCTGCTGCTCTCCGACTATCATCTGGTTATCCAGCCGAATGGCGGCGTCGACGATCCGCTCGCTTCGATCGGCACCGGTCCCTATAAGATGACGAGCTTCGAGCCTGGCGTCCGCGCCACCTTCGAGAAGAACAAGGACGACTGGCGCAGCGACCGCGGCTATGTCGATTCGATCGAAATCATCGGTATGAACGACGCCACCGCCCGTATCGCGGCGCTCTCGTCGGGCCAGGTACACTACATCAACCGCGTCGACCCGAAGACCGTCAACCTCTTGAAACGCGCTCCTAATGTCGAGATCCTCTCGACCGCCGGCCGCGGCCATTACGTCTTCATCATGCATTGCGACAAGGCGCCGTTTGACAATAACGACCTGCGCCTTGCGCTTAAATACGCCATGGACCGGGAGACCATGGTGGAGAAGATCCTCGGCGGCTATGGCAAGGTCGGAAACGACTTTCCGATCAACGCCACTTATGCATTGTTCCCAGAGGGTATCGAGCAGCGCGCCTACGATCCCGACAAGGCTGCCTTCCATTACAAGAAGTCGGGCCATAGCGGCTCGGTCCTCCTGCGCACCTCGGAAGTCGCCTTCCCCGGCGCCGTCGATGCCGCTGTCCTTTATCAGGAAAGCTGCAAGAAGGCCGGGATCGAGATCGAGGTCAAGCGCGAACCGGGCGACGGTTACTGGACCAACGTCTGGAACGTCCAGCCCTTCTCGACCTCCTACTGGGGTGGCCGGCCGACGCAGGACCAGATGTATTCCACCGCCTATCTCTCAACGGCGGACTGGAACGATACCCGCTTCAAGCGGCCCGACTTCGACAAGCTGCTGCTGGAGGCCCGTGCAGAGCTCGACGAAGCCAAGCGCAAGGAGATGTATCGCACCATGGCGATGATGGTGCGTGACGAAGGCGGGCTGATCCTGCCGATGTTCAACGATTTCGTGAACGCCTCCACCAAGCAGGTGAAGGGCTATGTCCATGATATCGGCAACGACATGTCGAACGGCTACGTCGCAACCCGCGTCTGGCTGGATGCCTAAGGGGCTTAGCGCCCTTTGATCTCCGACGAAGCCGGGACCGCGGGATAAGACCTGCGGTCCCTCCTGACGTTTTACGAGAGGCCTCCGCCATGACCAATCCCGCTCCGAGCAATATCTTGCCCGGCCTCAGGTTCCGACAGCGATTTCCGTTGCTGGCCCTTATCCTCGAACGCCTGCTGCTCAGCGTCGTTCTGCTTTTTGCCGTCTCGATCCTCATCTTCGGCGGCCTCGAAGCTCTTCCCGGCGACTTTGCCACCACCTATCTCGGCCAGTCGGCGACGCCGCAGGCAGTCGCCAATATCCGTCAGGATCTCGGGCTCGATCGGCCGGTGACGACGCGTTATGTCGAATGGCTCGGCAATGCCGTTCAGGGCGATTTCGGCACCTCCTGGGCCAGCAAGAACTCGGTGAGCGAACAGATCGGCAAACGTCTCGGCAATTCGCTTTTTCTGGCGGGTTTCGCAGCTGTCATATCGGTGCCGCTCGCTGTCGGGCTCGGCATGCTGTCGGTGCATTTCCGCAACCGCCTGCCCGACAAGATCATCAACGTCATCTCGCTTGCGGCGATCTCGCTGCCGGAATTTTTTATCGGCTACCTGCTGATCCTATTCTTCGCGGTGAAGTTCGGCATGGCGACCTTCCCGGCGACCGTCTACGACAGCATGGTTTTCACAGAGCGGTTGAAGGCGATCGCCCTGCCGACGGCGACCCTGGTGCTCGTCGTGCTCGCGCATATGATGCGCATGACGCGCGCGGCGATCCTCTCCGTCATGTCCTCGGCCTATATGGAGACGGCTGAACTGAAGGGTTTGAGCGCCTTCCGCGCGATCGTCAAACACGCCGCCCCCAACGCGCTCGCGCCGATCATCAATGTCGTGGCTTTGAACCTTGCCTATCTCGTCGTCGGGGTCGTCGTCGTCGAGGTTGTCTTCGTCTATCCCGGTATGGGGCAATATATGGTCGATGCGGTTACCGTGCGCGACATGCCGGTCGTGCAGGCCTGCGGCCTGATCTTCGCGGCCGTCTACATCTTGCTCAACATGATGGCCGACATTCTCGCGATCATCGCCAATCCCCGACTGAGGCATCCGCGATGAGAGCAAGAGACATCCCCATCACCGCCTGGACCGGCATGGCCGGCATCGCCCTCGCCTTCATCTTCGCGATCTTTGCGCCCTGGATTGCGCCCTATGGCGAAACCCAGGTCGTCGGCGACGTCTGGCAGCTGCCTGACGATAAATATATCTTCGGCCTCGACAATCTCGGCCGCGACATCCTCTCGCGGCTGATCTATGGCGCGCGCACGACGCTGCTGGTCGCGTCTGCCGCCACCATCATCTCATTCTCGCTCGGCGTCATCCTAAGCTTCACCGCCGCAGTGTCGCGCGGGCTGATCGACACGGTCTTTTCGCGCTTCAATGACCTAATGATGTCGATCCCGACGCTGATCTTCGCGCTTGTGGTGCTGGCGGTCCTGCCGCAGAACATGGTCGTCCTGATCCTCGTCATGGCGGTCCTGGATTCCACCCGCGTCTATCGTCTCGGCCGTGCCGTGGCGCTCGATGTCGCGGTGATGGAATTCGTCGAAGCGGCGAAGCTGCGTGGGGAAGGCAAGCTCTGGATCATCTTCCGCGAGATCCTGCCGAACACGCTGTCGCCGCTGCTGGCCGAGTTCGGCCTGCGCTTCGCCTTCTCGATCCTGTTCCTCTCGACGCTGTCCTTTCTCGGCCTCGGCATTCAGCCGCCGGCGGCGGATTGGGGCGGCATGGTCAAGGACAACAAGGACGGAATCATCTTCGGCATATCGGCCGCCCTTGTGCCGGGTACGGCCATCGCCGTCCTTGCCATCTGCGTCAACCTCGTCGTCGACTGGCTCCTGAAACGCACATCCAGCCTCAAGGGAGGGCGCGGCGATGCCTGAGCTTCTTTCCGTCCGCAATCTGAAGATCGAGGCGACCAGCTATCCACCCGGCGAACCGCCCAAGCGGGTGACGATCGTCGACGGCGTTTCCTTCGATCTTCAGAAGGGCAAGGTTCTCGGTCTGATCGGGGAATCGGGCGCCGGCAAGTCGACGATCGGTCTCTCGGCGCTAGCCTATGGCCGTGGGGGTGCCGAAATCACCGGCGGCGAGGTGCGGCTCGGCGGCACCGACATTCTGGCGCTCGGCAAGAACGGCATCCAGAAAATCCGCGGCGCCCGGGTCTGCTACGTCGCCCAATCGGCGGCGGCCGCCTTCAATCCGGCGCACAGGCTCGGCGATCAGGTGATCGAAGCGTCGGTCAAGCATGGTCTGATGACCAAAGATGAGGCGCGCAAACGGGCGCTTTATCTGTTCCGTGTTCTCGGATTACCCAACCCCGAAAGCTTCGGTGAGCGCTTTGCCCATCAGGTTTCCGGCGGCCAGTTGCAGCGCGCAATGACGGCGATGGCGCTTTGTTCGAACCCCGAACTCATCGTGTTCGACGAGCCGACGACGGCGCTTGACGTCACCACGCAGATCGACGTGCTGGCGGCGATCAAGCATGCCATCGAGGAAACGCATACAGCCGCGCTCTACATCACCCACGACCTTGCCGTCGTCGCCCAGATCTCCGACGACATCATGGTCTTGCGCCATGGCAGGCAAGTGGAATATGGCAGCGTCCAGCAGATCATCGAGGCGCCGCAACAGGACTATACGCGCGCCCTCGTCAATGTCAGGCAAGCCTATCGCGACGAAGCCGCAGACCAGTCATCGGCCCTACTCAAGGTGGAAAATCTCAGCGCCGAATATTCCAACGGCTTCAAGGTGCTGCACGATGTCTCGCTGCATGTCCCCAGGGGTCAGACGCTTGCGGTCGTCGGCGAATCCGGCTCGGGTAAATCGAGTCTGGCGCGCGCCATCACCGGCCTTTTGCCGCCGAGCAGCGGGCGTATCGTCTTTGACGGCAAGCCTTTGATGCCAGGCCTCAAGAGCCGGCCCAACGATGATCTCCGGCGCATTCAGCTGATTTACCAGATGGCCGACACGGCGATGAACCCGCGCCAGACGGTGCGCGACATCATCGGCCGCCCGCTGACTTTCTACTATGGCCTGAGAGGTGCAGAGAAAACCGCCAGGGTGAAGGAATTGCTCGATCAGATCGAAATGGGCAATGGCTTCATCGACCGCTATCCGGCTGAACTGTCCGGCGGCCAGAAGCAGCGGGTAGCGATCGCCAGAGCGCTTGCCGCCAAGCCAGAACTCATCCTCTGCGACGAGCCGACCTCGGCGCTCGATCCGCTGGTGGCGGAGGGCATCCTCAAGCTGCTGCTGCGCCTGCAGGAGGAAGAGCAGCTTTCCTATGTCTTCATCACCCACGACATCGCAATCGTCCGGGCGATCGCCGACAGCGTGGCGGTGATGCATCGCGGCAAGCTGGTGCGCTTCGGCCCGAAATCGACGGCGCTGTCGCCGCCCTTTGACGATTACACCGACCTGCTTCTGAAATCCGTACCGGAGATGGAAATCGGCTGGCTGGAACGGGTGCTTGCCACACGTCGTATGGAAAGCGCCGGCAACTGAATGGGCATCAAGGAATCAGCATGACCTCGCGCGGCTTTACCACCATCGAGAATGAATGGATTACGCTGAAGGACGGAACGCGGCTTGCCGCGCGCATGTGGATGCCCGAGGGCGCGGAGGACGATCCCGTTCCCGCCGTTTTCGAATTCCTGCCCTACCGCAAGCGCGACGGGACGAGCCTCAGGGACGAGTCGACCTATCCGGTCTTCGCGGCCGCAGGCATTGCCGGCGTGCGTGTCGACATTCGCGGATCCGGAGAATCCGAGGGCGTCATCGACGGCGAATATACCGAGCGCGAACTTACCGATGCCTGCGAGCTGATCGCCTGGATCGCCGAGCAGCCATGGTCGAACGGTTCGGTCGGCATGATGGGTATCTCCTGGGGCGGCTTCAACAGCCTTCAGGTCGCAGCATTGCGCCCGCCGGCGCTGAAGGCGGTCATCTCGATCGCCTCGACCGTCGACCGGTACAACGACGACATCCACTACAAGAACGGCTGCCACCTCTCCGCGCAACTCTCCTGGGCGGCAACCATGCTCGGCTACCAGTCGCGCCCGCCCGATCCGGTGCTCGTCGGCGAGCGCTGGAAGGAGATGTGGCTGGAACGTCTGGCCGGCGAACCGTTCTTCATGGAGGAGTGGCTGGCTCACCAGCGGCGCGACGGTTTCTGGCGACACGGTTCGATCTCAGAGGATTTTTCGGACGTGGATATCCCAGCGCTCGTCATTGCCGGCTGGGCGGACGGCTACCGCAATACGCCTCTGATGGCGGTGGAAGGTCTCGGCGGAAAGGCAAAAGCGCTGATCGGCCCGTGGGTTCATAAATATCCGCACTTTGCCTGGCCGAAGCCGCGCGTCGACTTCCACAGCGAGGCGATCGCCTGGTGGAACAAATGGCTGCGCGGCGAGGACAATGGGATCGACCGGCTGCCGCAGGTCCGCGCCTACATTCTCGACGCCGTCAGGCCTGCCGCCCGACGCGACAGCGATCCAGGCTTCTGGATCGCCAAAGAGGACTGGTCGCCGCCGCGGATGCAATGCTTCTATGTCGAGCAATTCGGGCGGTTGACGCAAGGCATGCCGATCCCGCATGCGCCCGAGCATCCCATCTATCTCCATTCGCCCCTCGACACGGGCACGGCATCGGGGGAATATTTTACGCTGAAACCCGACGCCGAAATGGCCATCGACCAACGCTGCGACGATGCCGGCTCTCTCGTCTTCGACACGGCGCCGCTTGCAGGGGATCATGACTATCTCGGCCGGCCCGTCGTGACGCTTGCGTTGCGCGCGCACGCGACCGGCGGCAATCTCTGTGCCCGGCTGGTCGATGTCCATCCGGACGGCACGGCCACGCGTGTCGCCTTCGGCGTGATCAATCTCACCCACCGTCAAGGCAATGCCGATCCTGAGCCGCTCACGCCGGGAGAGAGAGTGCCGATCCGGCTCATGCTCGATGCCTGCGGCTATCGCTTCCGCAAGGGGCATCGCATCCGCCTTTCCCTTTCGACCGCCTATTGGCCGATGATCCTGCCGCCGCCCGATGAACATGGCGTCGAGATCGATGTTGCAACGCTCGGCCTGGCGCTGCCCTTGCTCGGGGACCACCGGAAGATCGAAATCGATGAACCGGCCAATCCCGATCCCCTGCCCAAATATATCGAGCATGCAGGCGCCGCGACGAAGCGTCAGGTCGTCCGGAACCTCTCGGCCAACCGCACGGATTATCGTATCCACGAGGAGACCGGGCTTTACGAACATCCCGAGACTGGCCTGTCGACGCGGCAATTGCGGGAGGAGGTCTGGTCGATCTCGCCGGATGACCCGCTGTCGATGACCGGCACTTCGACCTGGACCTGCGACATGCACCGGCCCGGCTGGTTCGTCCGCACCGTCGCGACCGCGCGAATTGCCTGCACCGCGAATGATTGGGTCATCAGCGCTGTCGTCACTGCTTTCGAGGATGATGTGCAGATCTTCGAAAAGATCTTTGCCGAAAAGCGGATCGCGCGCGACCTGATGTGATCGTCAGGGCGCCGCGAAATGCCGAACCGCCTCGCAGACGGCGTGGAAGCCGTCGCGCGCGCCTTCACTCATGTGCCGGGCGCGCAGCCAGGCATGCACCATCTGCGGTTCCTCCCGAAAGGAGACCTCGACACCCTCCGCTGCGAGCCGGGCCGCATACTGGCGGCCGTCGTCTCTCAAGGGATCGAAATGCGCGACGGTTATATAGGTGGGCGGCAGTCCTGCGAGCGAAGATGCGTTCAGCGGCTCGGCGATCTCGGCGCCTGCCGGCGCCTGCAGGATCTCGCGATAATAGGCAACATCCGCCGTGGTCAGGCCAGGCGCCGCAGCCATTTCGACATAGGAGCCGGCGGCCAGGTCTCCGCCAAGCGCCGGGTAGATCAGGACCTGACCGACGACGCCGGGCAGGCCTTCGTCGCGTGCGCGTAATGCAAGGCCCGCCGCAAGGTTGCCGCCGGCGCTGTCGCCGATCAGCACGACCTTGTTGCTGGCCGAAAGGAGATGCTTCAGCACGGCAAAGCCGTCATCCGTCTGTGCCGGCCAGCGGTATTCGGGAGCCAGGCGATAATCGACGGAAACGAGTTCTGCACCGGCAAAATCGGCAATCTCGGCACAGATGGCATGATGGCTCTCCAGCGAACCGACGACGAAACCGCCGCCATGGAGATAGAGAAGAACCGTGCGCGTGCTGATCTTGCGGGGACGGTAGCGCCGGATCGGAATGCGCTGGACCATGCCGTCGGCAAAAACCATGTCAGGCGGCAGCGGGCGGTCGAACCGCGCGCATAGGGCATCGTACCAGTTTCGCTGCTGCTCGACTGACGCTTCGACGGCGTCCTGGGGATAGAAACTATCGCAAATATCGAGAAACTGCAGGATGGCTTTTTCGGTAGGGACAGGCGATGGAGCGGACATGGAGAGTCCTTTCGATTTGGGACATGCAGATCCATGCCCTTGGCCGACTCTGCCATCATCATGCGCCTGCGGGGCGAAGGCAATCTGTCTGGTCGCGACTCGCGGATGTCGTGATGCTTCATTATTTTAAGCTGCGCCCGAGATAGTGCCCGTGTTCGAACGAAAATTTTGCTGTCGACCCAAGGAACGCCATCGGAAAAACGTCTCAATCCCGAATGGCATCTTGCTTGATAGCTTGGGGTAGGTGCGCATTGGATGCGGAGCTCATAGAACGGGCGCAGCGTGGTGACCGGGAGGCCTTCGGGCAACTGGTCTCGCGCCATTATGATTTCGTCCATGCGACGGCGTGGCGATGGTCGGGCAGTTCCACCGATGCTGATGACATTGCCCAGGAGGTCTGTGTCAAGCTCGGCGCGGCGATCCGCGGCTTTCGCGGCGCCAGCCGGTTTAGGACATGGCTTTATACGCTGACGCTGAACGCCGCCCGCGACCATAGACGCAAGCTGGCGCGGGAAGAGCAGACATCCCGCGCGTATGCTGCCGAACCACGACAGGATGCGCCTGATGCAAATGATGATGACGAGATGTCGAACGAATTATGGGCGGCCGTGCGCGCCTTGCCGGAAAGGCAATGCGACGCCGTGCTGCTCGTTTACGGCGAGGGCCTCAGCCATTCGGCTGCCGCCGATGTCATGGGCTGCTCGGAGACGACCGTGTCCTGGCAGGTCCACGAGGCGCGCAAGAGGCTGAAGGCAATGCTCGGCAAGGAAGAGGTATGACCATGGACAAGGAACTGGACAAGCTCTCCCGCCTTGCGCCACCGGCAGCCGATCCGGAGGCACGCTCACGCGCGCTCGCCGCCGCGATGCGGGCCTTCGACGACGTAGGAAATGATGCTGCCGCAGCCAAAGGAAATGCGAAGGGCCGGCGTCCAAGCTCCATCATCAACTGGATATGGAGCCCTGCCATGAACAAGAAATTCCTTGCCGGTTCAGCCCTTGCGACTTTGCTCGTCATTCCCGCCGCCGGTTATCTCACCTTCAAGCTGACCCGCAACCAATTGCCGATCGTCGGTCAGGAAGAGATTGCGGCCAGCCGTTCGAAAAATGACGCGCCGAACCAAACCGCCGAACTGGTGCCCCAGGCGGTTGGACCGGTTACAGTCGCGCCTCCAGTTCCACCGACAAGGCCAGAAATAAGCGAGCCTGTCGAGAAACCTGCCGCCGATAGCGCGCAGGTGTTGCAGGACAGCGAGCAGCGTGCCCCGGCGAGATCGGCTGAGTCGCCGTTATCCAATTTCAGCTCCGATGAGATATCGGCTCTCCTGAATAAATCGGACGGGTCCGCCAGACGGGCCAAACGCGCTGCACCGACCGCTCCCGGTATGGTGGCTCAAGGGCAGCTGTTGGCCGAACCGATGGCTGTCGCGCCCTCGCCTGTTCCGCCAGCAGATGGGCGCGCGCAGATTCAGCTCGATCCTGATCGCGAGCGGTTTGCCAATGCCGCGGCAAATCCGATCAAGAGCGTGGCGACCGATCCGGTTTCGACCTTCTCGGCCGATGTCGACAGCGCCTCCTATTCCTTCGTCCGCCGGTCGTTGACGGGCGGGGCGATACCCGATCCGCAATCGGTTCGCGTCGAGGAGATGATCAACTATTTCCCCTACGATTGGCCGCGTCCCGACAATGCCGGTCAGCCCTTCAAGGCGACCGTAACGGTGATGCCGACGCCGTGGAACCACGACACGCAATTGATGCACGTGGCGATCAAGGGTTATGACATCGCGCCGGCGACCGCGCCGCATGCCAATCTGGTCTTCCTGATCGACGTCTCGGGCTCGATGGATGAGCCGGACAAGCTGCCGCTTCTGAAGAGCGCTTTCCGCCTCCTGGTCAACAGGCTAAAACCCGACGACACCGTCTCGATCGTCACCTATGCCGGTAATGCCGGCACGGTGCTTGAGCCGACTCGGGTGGCGGAGAAATCGAAGATCCTCGCGGCGATCGACAGGCTGGAGGCTGGAGGCTCGACCGGTGGCGCCGAAGGTATCGAGGCGGCCTACGAGCTCGCCAAACAGGCCTTCGTCAAGGACGGCGTCAATCGGGTGATGCTGGCGACGGACGGCGATTTCAATGTCGGCCCTTCGAGCGACGAGGATCTGAGGCGTATCATCGAAGAAAAGCGCAAGGACGGCATCTTCCTGACCGTTTTGGGCTTCGGGCGGGGCAATCTCAACGATTCCCTGATGCAGACGCTTGCGCAGAACGGCAACGGCAGCGCCGCTTACATCAACACCCTGTCAGAAGCGCAAAAGACGCTGGTCGAAGAGGCGGGATCGACGCTGTTTCCGATCGCCAAGGACGTCAAGTTCCAGGTGGAGTTCAATCCTCAGCGCATTGCCGAATACCGGCTGATCGGTTATGAAACCCGCGCCCTCAACCGCGAGGACTTCAACAATGACCGTGTCGACGCAGGCGATATCGGCTCCGGCCACAGCGTCACGGCAATCTACGAGATCACACCCAAGGGAAGCCCGGCGGTGATGAACGACGATCTGCGTTACGGCGCGGCAGGGAGGGCGCCGACCACGACGTCTGACAATTCGCACCAAGGCGAGATCGCCTTCGTCAAGATGCGCTACAAGCGGCCGGGCGAGGACAAGAGCGCTCTCATCACAACGCCCGTCGGCGATGGCAATGCAGTCGCCAGCGTCGATGCCGCGCCGCAGGATGTCCGCTTCTCGGTGGCGGTCGCCGCCTTCGGCCAGAAACTGAGCCGCCTCCCCGCCCTCGACACCTATTCCTATCAGGCGGTCGCCGACCTCGCCGCAGCATCGCGGGGGGCGGATCCCTTCGGCTACAGGTCGGACTTCCTTGGTCTCATCAGACTGGCTGACAGCCTCAGTCAACGATAAGAGAGGGCACGGCGAAAGCGGCCCCTGAATATGCGGCATCGGAAGTCAAGTAAGTTTCACCGCGAACACCAGTGTAAGCTGCTTGCCAGAGACTGGAGGAGTTATCTGCATGAAGAACCTGTTTGATCTTACCGGACGGCTTGCCCTGATCACCGGCTCGAGCCAGGGGATAGGCTACGCCCTCGCAGAAGGGCTAGCGCAGCACGGCGCCGAAGTCATCATCAACGGCCGGACCCCCGAAACTGTCGGGCGCGCGATCGAAAGCCTCAAGGCTCAAGGTCTGTCCGCTCATGCGGCTATCTTCGACGTCACCAGCAGGGACGCCGCTAAAGAGGGCATAGACGCGATCGAAGCTGATATCGGGCCGCTCGACATTCTGATCAACAATGCCGGCATGCAGTTTCGTACCCCGCTCGAAGACTTCCCGGCGGACAAATGGGAACTGTTGCTGACCACCAATATTTCGAGCGTGTTTTATGTCGGGCAGGCCGCAGCCAAGGCGATGATCGCGCGCGGCCAGGGCAAGATCATCAACATCGCTTCCGTTCAAAGCGAGCTCGCCCGTCCCGGAATCGCGCCCTACACCGCGACCAAGGGCGCAGTGCGCAACCTGACGCGCGGCATGTGTGCCGATTGGGCCAAGCACGGCCTGCAGATCAACGCGATTGCGCCCGGCTATTTCAAGACGCCGCTTAACCAGGCGCTCGTCGACAATCCGGAATTCTCATCCTGGCTGGAAAAGCGCACACCGGCTGGGCGCTGGGGCAACGTCGAGGAACTGGTCGGCGCGGCCGTTTTCCTCTCGGGCTCCGGCTCGTCCTTTATCAACGGTCACACGCTTTATGTCGATGGCGGCATCACGACATGCCTCTGATATAGGCGCCACGACGCGCTGTTTCAGCTCTTGGGGAAGCTCAATATCGGCGGAGCGGTGACATCGAAGCCCATATCACTGCCGGCCGCTGCGGCACAGCCATGCTCAAGCCGTGGTCTCACCCCGCCCTCGATGATTGCAAAGGTGGGCAAGTCTTTCCAGTCAAATGGCAACGAGGCATTGGCTGGCGACCGGGAAGATTTCTGATCGGCTGCTCCTTCATCAGCTTCTGCCGAAGTACAAAGTGACGAAGGGCAGCGTCTGCTGCCCTTCGCATTTCCTGTCATGCTCGAGCTGTGGCCCGGGCGGGAAGCAGGGCGTTGACCACGACTGCAACCGCGATGTTTGCCGCCAGCGCCAGCAGGCCGGTATAGACGGTGAAGGGTTCGCCGCCGAGGCTGATCAGATGCAGCGGCTTCCAGCCGGCATCCCAGACCAGGAAAGTGCCGCCGCAGAAGCCGACGAACCAGCCGGCAAGCAGGCCGGGTGCTCGGAACCAGTTGGTATAGAGGCCGAAGACGAGCGCCGGGAGCGTCTGCAGGATCCAGATGCCGCCGAGCAGCTGCAGGTCGAGTGCGAACTGCGTCGGCAGGAAGAGGATGACAAGCAGCGCGCCGACCTTGACGACGAGCGACGTCACCTTCGCGACCTTGGCCTCACCCGCATCGCTGACTCTGGGATCGACATAGGCTTTCCAGAAATTGCGGGTGAAGAGGTTGGCCGCGCCAATGCTCATCACCGCCGCCGGCACCAGCGCGCCAATCGCGATCGCCGCAAAGGCGAAGCCGGAGAACCAGCCCGAAAAGAGCGTCTTGAACAGGGTGGGAACGACGTCATTGGCGCTGTCGAGCTTCAGGTTGGCGGCGTGCCCCATATAGCCGAGCAGAGCCAGAAGGCCGAGCAGCAGCGTATAGGCCGGGAGCATGATAGCATTCTTGCGGATCGTCTTGTCGCTGTTCGAGGCAAAGATGCCCGTCAGCGTATGCGGATACATGAAGGCCGCCAGCGCCGAGCCGAGAGCGAGCGTGGCATAGGCGACGTATTGATTGCCGCCGAGCAGCAGATTGCCCGAACCCTTGGCCTGGAAAGCTGCGTCCGCCGAGGCGAAGACATTGGCGTAGCCGCCGAGCTTCGACGGGATCAGCGCGACGGCGGCGATCACCACGATATAGATCATGATGTCCTTGACGAAGGCGATCAAGGCGGGCGCGCGCAAGCCTGCCGAGTAGGTATAGAGCGCCAGCACGATGAAGGCGATCGCAAGCGGCAGTTCGCCATGCAGCCCGAGCGCCTTCAAGACCGCCGTCATGCCGACGAGCTGCAGGGCGATGTAGGGCATGGTGGCGATCACGCCAGTCGCCGCGACGGCGAGTTCAAGACCGCGCGATCCGTATTGGCCATGCACGACGTCGGCTGCCGTCACATAGCCGAAATCCTTCGCGCGTTTCCACAGGACCGGCATGACCATGAAGACGAAGGGATAGACGACGATCGTATAGGGCAGCGCGAAGAAGCCGTAGGCGCCGACCGTGTAGACCAGCGCGGGGACGGCGATCACGGTATAGGCGGTGTAGAAATCGCCGCCAACAAGGAACCAGGTGATCCAGGTGCCGAAGCTGCGTCCGCCGAGGCCCCATTCGTCGATATGGGCTAGCGTCTCGGGCTTGCGCCAGCGGCTGGCGACGAAACCCATGACGGTGACGAGGGCGAAAAAGAAGATAAAGACGGCAAGCGCCGTGCCGTTGATGTCAGTCGTCATGGCGAACGCTCCGATAGGCGATCCAGGTCAGCGTCGCGGTGATCGGCACCCAGAGAAGCTGATACCAGTAGAAGAAGGGAAAGCCGAAAAGCGTCGGCTCCCGGAGATTGTAGAATGGAGGCCATAGCAGCCCTATGTACGGGATGATCAGCAGCCAGAGCGCTGCCTTGCTTTGTGGTTTTTCCATGTCGGGTACCTTTCAGACGCCGCGGGCGGCGGTCGCCATGTTCCAGTTGTCGGCGTGGAAGGCAGGTCTGTCAGCCGCAGGCCGCGGCGAGCCCGGCTCGGATCGCTCGACCTTTCCAGCCGATCGAAAGCTGATGTAACGCATGTGAATTCCTCCCAACGACTGACACTCGGTCAGCCGCGGAGGGAGTCCTATGGCGTCGGTTTTGTCGTCACAAGATGGCGCGGGGCGGAAATGCCGGGGCCTACCCAGAAGTGGGTAGGCGCGGGTTTCCGCTGACTTTCGAGGCGATACCGTGATCGAGCGCATAACGGATGAGGCCGGCCGTGGTGGCGATGCCGAGCTTCTTCTTGAGGTTCTTGCGGTGCGTTTCCGCCGTCGCGGAGGTTATTCCAAGCGCTTCGGCGATCTCCCTGTTGCTCCTGCCGGCAACGATCAGCTCGAGAATGTCACGCTCACGTGGCGTCAGGGGGTCACTCCCCTCCTCCGCGCGTTCGCCCATCAGCGCGTCGAACACGCCCGAGGAGAAATAGGTGCCCCCGGCCGCCACGGTGTCGATGGCCGAGACGATCTCGTCGGTAGAAACGTCTTTGAGCACGTAACCGGCGGCGCCATGCATGACCGAGGAAGAGATATATTCGCGGCTGTCATGCATGGAGAGCATCACGACACGCGCTTGAGGAAGCTCGTTCCTGAACAGTTCGATCGCATCGATGCCGCTGAGTTTCGGCATGTTGATGTCCATCAGTACCACCTGCGGCTGGACCTGCCGGGCGATGTCGAGGCCCGTTTGGGCGAGCCCGGCGGTGCCGGCGACTTCGATATGGTCGAATGTTTCGAGCACCGCCTTCAATCCGTCCAGCACCAGCGGATGATTGTCGATCAGGAGAACCCTGATTTTCGGCCGTTCGCTCATGCGGCTTCCGCCTGCTTGCCGGCGGGCAGATTGGCCGACCTCGGCATCATTGCCGTCAGCGTCGTGCCGGACTCGCTGCTGTTGATGAGCAGCAGGCCCCGGAAATGGGCCATGCGTTCCTGCATGTTGCGCAGTCCGAGACCTGTTCCGCCGGATGCGCCGCCCTTGCTGCCGTCGAAGCCGGTGCCGTTGTCGGAAATCGTCAAGCGGGCGCGGCCGCCGTCGCTCCAGAGCTTGACTGAAAGCTTTGAGGCGCCCGAGTGCCGCTCGACATTGTTGAAGGCTTCCTGTGCGACGCGATAGAGGGCGGTGTTGGCTTCGGCTTTCAGCGTGCCGGTAAAGCCCGAGGCGTCGATCGTCGTCTCGATTCCCGTCCGTTCGGCAAAGTGATGACAGAGCGCCTCCAGCGCGGCCGTCAGGCCGAGATCGTCGAGCACGCGGGGCCGCAGGTCGTGCGACAGCCGCCGGATTTCCTTGATGGCGCCGTTCAGCGCCTCGACGCCACGGTCGATGGTCAGCGCTGCATCCTCGACATTGGTCCTGACCTTGCGGCCGGCGAGATCCATCGCATAGCGCACCCCGAGAAGATTCTGGGAAATGCCGTCATGCAGCTCGCGTGCAAGCCGCGAGCGCTCTTCCTCCTGGGTGTCGATGACCCGCTGCGTCAGCTCCTTCAGCCGGCTGTCGGCCATGCGGCGTTCGTGGAAAGTCAAAAGCATGCAGGTCGTGAAGACGACGAGCACCGAGGGCACTGCAATCAGCGCGACGATCACGAAGGTTCGTCTGATGTTGGCGCGCATCACGGTGTTGGCGGCCGCGCTCTGAGCAAAGACGTCGTCGAGATAGACGCCCGTGCCTACCACCCAGTGCCATTTGTCGAGGCTGACGACGAAGGAGAGCTTGTCGGCGATCTGTCCCGTGGAAGGTTTCTGCCATTTGTATTGATGCAGGCCGCCGCCCGCCTTTGCCGTGGAGATCAGCTCGGCAATAACCTTGTCGCCGTCAGGATCGGTAAGATCCAGCCAATTTTGCCCGTGCCGGAAACTCTGGCGCGGATGGACGATATTGTTGCCGTCATAATCGTAGACGAAGAAATAGCCGTCCCTGCCATAGTCGAGCGAGGTTAGAATCTCAGCCACCTGCTGCTTGGCGGCTTCGTCGTCGGGACCGGCCCTGTCATAGATCGCCTGGATGGCGGACAAGGCAAGATTGGTCAGGTTGAGGATCTCGGTTTCCTTGGCCTTCAGCATGTTCTGCTCGAACGTGTCGATGCTGTTCTTGGCGAGATTTGCCGATTGCCAGGTGATGAAGGTGGTGATCGCGAGGATCGAAATCACGAGCGGGACGATCGCCAATGCGATGATCTGGTGTCGTAAGGTCAAAGATCGTTCCTCCCGAAATTGCCCTCCGGGATTATGCCCTTTGTCCGACATGAGTCCAGCAGCTTGCCGGCTAAACAAGGTGATGGCTATTCCAGGGGCACGAACAGGCCGAGCTTGACGTCTCGCAGCACCACATTGGTGTGCATGCGGCGGATCTGCGGATTCTCAGCCATGATCAGGGCGGCGATGTCGTCATAATGCTCGACGTCGCGGGCGGTCACGATCGCGATCAGATCGACCGCGCCTGTGACGTAATAGACCTGCTGGATATGATCCTGTTTTTCCGCCCAGACGCGGAACTTCGCCAAGGCGTCGTAATTATCCCGCTCGATCTCCATTCCGACGATGAACACCATCGAGGTCCCCGTCGCCTTTCGGTCGACGATGGCGACCTCCGCCTTGATGACGCCCTCCTCCCGCAGGCGCTTCAACCGCCGCTGCACGGCCGAGACCGACAACCCCACCCGTTCGGCGATCGTTTCGGCCTTCAGCTGGCAGTCGCGCTGAACGATATCGAGAATGTCACGATCAAAACGATCCAGCTGTTCCATTGTCCAGTCCATTCCGGCGTTTCGCGGCTCATGCGTTCCGCCTGATTTGCCGCGTGAGAAAGATTATTTTGCACATTAAATGCAGAAGAGGCAGAAATTGCGCGAAAAAACCGCGCAACTTTATCATTATTCTTCGCAAATTCAGCTCAGCCGGACCCATGCATGTCGGATCACCCTATACCTGCTCTTCGCGTCGAAGATCTTCATAAAAGCTTCGGCTCCCAACAGGTTCTCAAGGGGATTTCGGTCGAGGCCCACAAGTCTGACGTCATCTCCATTATCGGCTCATCCGGTTCTGGCAAGAGCACCTTCCTCAGATGCATCAATTTTCTGGAAACGCCGGATCGTGGCCGCATCATCGTGAGCGGCGAGGAGGTCGCCCTGAAGACCGGCCGCGGCGAACGGCTGCAACCGCGCAGCTGGCGGCAGATCGAGCGGCTGCGAACCGGCCTCGGCATGGTCTTTCAGAGCTTCAATCTCTGGGCTCATCGCACTGTCCTGGAAAATGTCATCGAGGCGCCGGTGCATGTCATGGGCGTTTCTAGGCGCGAGGCCATCGAAAAGGCGGAAGCTCTGCTCCACAAGGTCGGGCTCTTCGACAAGCGCGACGTCTATCCCGCCTTCCTCTCCGGAGGCCAGCAGCAGCGCGCGGCGATCGCAAGAGCGCTCTGCGTCGATCCCGCTGTCATGCTGTTCGATGAGCCGACATCGGCACTCGATCCCGAACTGGTTGGCGAGGTGCTGAAAGTCATCCGCGATCTGGCGGAAGAGGGCCGGACCATGCTGATCGTCACGCATGAAATGCGTTTCGCCCGCGATGTCTCGAGCCGCGTCCTCTTCCTGCACCGGGGACGGGTCGAGGAGGAAGGCCCGCCCGAGCAAGTCTTCGGGGCGCCTGTCAGCGCCCGCTGCCGGGAATTCACTCGTCTCAGCGCCCACTGAACCCGCATCGAGCCATCACCCACAACACGAACCAGGAGAACCCTGCGAATGAAACTGCTCCCCACGCTTTTCGCCGGCGTCGCATTAGCGCTTTCCGCCGTCGCGGCACAGGCCGACGTCCGCTTCGGCGTCATGAATGAATCTTATCCGCCCTTCTTTGCCAAGGACGCTTCGGGCCAGTGGCAGGGATGGGAAATCGATCTGATGAATGCCGTCTGCGAAGAGATGAAGGAGAAGTGCTCGATCGTCGAGATCTCCTGGGACGGCCTCATTCCGGCTCTTGAGAGCAAGAAGTTCGACGTGATCTGGTCGTCGATGTCGAACACTGCCGAACGTTCGAAGGTGATCGACTTCACCGACAAATATTACAACACGCCGAGCACCCTGATCGGCCCCAAGGACCTGAAGCCAGGCGCCACGGCAGAGGACGTGAAGGGCAAGACTATCGGCATCCAGGTGTCGACCATCCAGTCGGAATATTACAAGAAGTATTTTGCCGCCGTCGCCGAGGAAAAGACCTACCAGACGCTCGACGAGGCTTTTCAGGACCTTTCTTCCGGCCGCATCGACTATGTCTTTGGCGATTCGCTGGCGCTTGACGCCTTCCTGAAAAGCGATGCCGGAAAGGATTGCTGCGCCAACATGGGAGATGTCACCGACGACAAGGAGATCCTCGGAGCCGGCGTTTCAGGCGGCCTGCGCAAGGAAGATACCGAATTGAAAGCCAAGCTGAACAAGGCAATCGCGGCAGTGCGCGCCAACGGTCAGTACGACGCGGTTACCAAGAAATACTTCGACTTCGATATTTACGGCGCGAAGTAAGCAGTCCTGATAATGGCGACCGCGCAGCAAGGAATTCTGGACCTCCTTTCCCCCTCTCCTCCGGGATGGGGCGGCGTTCTCTTGGCAGGTGCGGTCTCCACGGTCGCCATCTCGGCCTGCGCCTTCGCCGTCGGTCTGCTGCTCGGCACGGGCGGCGCGCTTGGAAAGCTTTCCGGCAACCCTGTGCTCCGCCTGCTGATCGATCTCTATACGACAGTCATTCGCGCCGTTCCCGAGCTGATCCTGATCGTCGGGCTCTATTATGCCGGCACCGATGGCGTCAACCGGCTGCTGGCTGCGCTGGACCTGCCGCCGGTCGAGGTGAACGGCTTCGTCGCGGGCGTCGCCGTTCTGGGTTTCGTGCAGGGCGCCTATATGACCGAGGTGCTGCGCGGTGCGATCCTTGCCATTCCCCTCGGCCAGATCGAGGCCGCCAAGGCTTTCGGCATGGGCCCGGTGCTCCGCTTCCGTCGCGTCCTCTTGCCGGCGCTGTTGCCGAACGCGCTGCCGGGCCTTGCCAACCTGTGGATGTCGGTGACCAAGGACAGCGCGCTCGTCGCGGTCGTCGGCTACCAGGAACTGGCGCTCGCCACCCGGCTCGCCGGGGCGAGCACCAAGCACTACTTCGTCTTTTTCCTCGCTTCGGCTCTTCTCTACCTCGCCATCACCCTTGTTTCCAACGTCGCCTTCAAGCTGATCGAAAGTCGGGTGCGGCGGGGACAGCCGCGCCTTGCCTGAAGAGACCGCACTCATGAATTTTACCTGGATCTCTTCCTATTGGGCGCTTCTCCTGACGGGTGCCTGGCAGACAGTGTCGCTGCTGGTGATCTCCGTCACGTTCGGCTTCGTCATCGCCATAGGCCTTGCTTTCGCGCAGGTCAGCGGAGGCAGGATTACCAAGCTCCTTGCCCGCGGCTACTGCACTTTCTTCCGCGGCACGCCGCTGCTGATCCAGCTTTGGCTCCTCTATTATGGGGTCGGCTCGCTGCTGCCCATGATCCCCGGCATCCGCCAGAGCCTGTTGTGGCCGGTTCTGCGCGAGGGCTTTTTCTTCGCTTCCGTCAGCTTCACGCTGAATTACGCGGCCTATGAGGCCGAGGTGCTGCGCGGTGCCCTGCTTGCCGTTCCCAAGGGCGAGCTCGAGGCCGGTCGGGCCTTCGGGCTCTCGCCCTGGAAACTCATCCGCCGCATCTGGCTGCCACGCGCCATTCGCATCGCCCTTCCGACCATTGCCGGGGAGATCGTCATGCAGCTCAAGGCCACCCCGCTTGCCTTCACGGTGACGGTGATGGATCTCTACGCCGTTGCCAACAAGGTTCGCCAGGACACGCTGCTCGTCTACGAACCGCTCATCGTCGTCACCCTCTTCTATCTTGCTCTGACCGCAGTGATCGCACGCGTCTTTCGAGGTCTCGAAGCGCAGGTGCCGGTTCGCCGCTAGGCCAAGAAAAGCTCGCCACTTTGTATTGAAAGCCCGCCGCCGCCAATGGCGCGACAGCCTGAATGGAGACTACCTCATGAGCACAACGCGAATTCTCGATGGCGGCATGAGCCGCGAGCTTCTGCGGCTGGGCGCCGAACTGAAGCAGCCCGAATGGTCGGCGCTGGCGCTGATGAATTCGCCGGAGATCGTGCGCGAAGTGCACCAGGAATTCATCGCCGCCGGCTCCGAGATCATCACGACGAACAGCTATGCGCTCGTGCCCTTCCATATCGGCGAACACCGCTTTCGGCAGGAGGGGCCAGCGCTCATCCGTCTTGCCGGTCGCCTGGCGCGCGAGGCCGCCGAGGGCGTCACCGGCCGGAAGGTGCAGGTCGCCGGTTCGCTGCCGCCGATCTTCGGCTCGTATGAGCCGCAGAATTTTCAGCCCGCCCAGGTGCAGGATTATCTGGAGGTGCTGGTCGAAAACCTCGCTCCTTTCGTCGACCTATGGCTCGGTGAGACTTTGAGCCTGATTGCCGAAGGCGAAGCCGTCCGCAAGGCGGTGGCGGCATCGGGCAAGCCGTTCTGGATTTCGTTCACGCTGGCGGATGACGAGGCTGCGCTCAGGGGCGGCGCGCCGAAACTCCGCTCCGGCGAAAGCGTCGAGGACGCGGCGTCCTGGGCGGTTTCGTCGGGTGCGGCGGCTTTCCTGTTCAATTGCAGCAAGCCCGAGGTCATGCGGGGCGCGGTTGACACGGCGGCACGGGTGTTCCGGGAGAGAAATACTCAGATTGAAATCGGCGTCTACGCCAACGCCTTCGAAGGGGAAACTGGCGAGCAGGCCGCCAATGAAGGCCTGCATGGCACCCGCGACGATCTGGATGACGATGCCTATTCGCGCTTCGCCTGCTCGTGGGCCGAAGCTGGCGCGACGATCATCGGCGGCTGCTGCGGCATCGGCGCCGCCCATATTCATCGCCTGACGAAGACGCTTTCCCGCTGAAGTGACATCTTGGCCGCGGGTAACGGCCCCCGTTGCCGCCGCTCAGCCCTTGATTGTTTCGAGCATATTCATGTGATCATGGCGCAAGTCGCTCATTCCGCCTTCGCCGACGGCCGTCTGTCATTTCTTTCGCGAAGCTTGCCGTTCACCCATTCACCGCTTATAGTCACAGTAGTCATTCTGGTCAGGAGGTGGGCCATGCAGTCATCACGGCAAGGCGACGAAAGCTGGACCGTCGCCAGCGCAAAGGCGAAGCTTTCCGAAGTGATCGAACGCGCGCAATCCGCGCCGCAGACTATTACACGCAACGGCAAGCCGAGCGTGGTCGTCGTCTCTGCGGAGGAATGGCAACGGAAGATCGCCCGCAAGGGGACGCTGGCCGAATTTCTGATGGAGTCACCGCTGCGTGGAGCCGATCTGGATCTCGAGCGTCAACGCGACGAACCGCGCGATAGCGGATTGTGAGACTTCTGCTGGACACCAACGTCCTGTCTGAGGTCACGAAGCCGAACCCCGATGTGCGCGTCCTGGGGTGGCTGGGTGGGCTCGACGAGGATCGCTCCTTCATCAGCGTCGTGTCGGTCGCAGAAATCCGGCGCGGTGTCACCCTGATGGACAATGGACGAAAACGTGACGTGCTGGCCGATTGGCTTGCCCGCGATCTGCCGCAGCGTTTCGAGCGGCGCATCATCCCAGTGGACGAAGCGGTGGCCTTGGCTTGGGGAGATCTGATGGGCCACGCAAAGCGGAACGGCCGCGGCCTTTCGTCGATGGACGGCCTGATCGCCGCGACCGCGATTGCTCACGATCTCACCCTTGCGACGCGCAACACCGGGGATTTCGAAGGTTTTGGGATCGAGCTCGTCGATCCATGGGTCGGGTGAAACGCTGCTGATCCGCGAGATTGATACCCGTCAGCGGGTAGAGGCGGACGGCACAGGCCGCCCGCCTCCGCAGCCGTCAATGCAGCCCAAACAGGTGCAGCAGTTCCTCGCGGTGCCGGACGAATTCCGGAGCGCTGCGATCGCGGGGACGCGGCAGATCGATTTCGATCAGGCGCGGCTCGCTTCCTTTTTCCCGGGGCAGGATCAGGATCCGGTCGGCGAGATAAATCGCCTCCTCGAGATCGTGCGTGACGAGAATGGTCGTCACATCCTCATCGCGCCAGATCCGCGCGAGCTCCTGCTGCATGCCGATCTTGGTCATCGCGTCGAGAGCGCCGAGCGGTTCGTCGAGCAATAGGATCTCGGGCTGGACGGCGAGCGCGCGAGCGATGCCGACGCGCTGCGCCATGCCGCCGGAGAGTTGCCGGGGATAGGCCGCTTCGAATTGCTGCAGACCGACGAGCTTGACATATCGGCGGGCTCGGTCCCTCGCCTGCTCGTGAGAGAGACCTCTTGTTTTCAGTCCGAAGGCGACATTGTCGAGCACGGTAAGCCAGGGAAGAAGGCGCGGCTCCTGGAAGATGACGGCGCGCTCGGCGCCGACGCCTCGCATCACCTTACCGTCGACGAGCACTTCTCCGGTGTCGGACTCTTCCAGCCCCGCGAGAACCCTGAGCAGGGTCGTCTTGCCCGATCCGCTGGCGCCGACGATGGCGAGGCTTTCGCCGGAGCGGACGTGGAGATTGATATCTTTGAGAACCTGCAGCGGTGTGCCGTTCAGCCTGTAGGATTTGGAGAGGTGACGGATGGTCACCTCTCCGCGGCGAATGTCCTCAGCGACGCTCATCGCGGCTCCTCAATTGCTTGCCGGCTTGGCGTCGGCGGTAAAGAGAATATCCTTGGCCGCGAGCTGGCCTTGCTTCAGCTTGCCCTCGCGAACCAGGACGTCGATCCAGAACTGGATGTCGCGCTCGACCGGGAGACCGCCGGCGCGCACGCCGTAGCCGCGGAAATATTGCGCGATATCCGGGTTTTCGCCGCGCTCGGCGAGCGCTTTGGCCAGGATCTTCTTGGTGTCCTCAGGATGCTCACGGGCATAGTCGAGCGCGCGTGCCGACTGCTCGACAAAGATTTTCGAGGCTTCCGGGTGTTGCTTGATGAAATCGCGGCGCAGGACCACGAAGCCGCCGGCGATGTCGCCGAGCACGTCGGTATCATCGAAAACCGGGCGCAGCCCCCCGTTCTTCAGCGCCGCACCCTCGAAGGTCGTCTGCCAATAGCCAAAGGCGGCGATATCGACCTGCTTGGAGCGCAGCACCTGCTCGAGCTGGGGTCCGGGAACGACGACCTGGTTGGCGGAGTCGCTCGGCAGGCCGACTGAATGCAGGGCCTCGCGGATTGTATAGTCGAGATGCGCACCGAGTGTATTGACCGCGATGCTCTTGCCGGCAATGTCCTTGATTGTTTTGATCGGGCTGTCTTCCAGTACGAAGAAGGTCGACTGAACCTCGTCATTGATGCCGTTCGAGGGATAGGCGGCGACGAAATCATTGCCGCCGATGATCGAATTGAGGACGGCGGAGGTGGCGGCGCTGCCGATCTCGACATCGCCCGACGCCAGGGCGATGAGGGAGGCCGGGCCGCCATGGGCATAGCCGACATTCTCCAGGGTGATGCCCGTGTCGTCGAAATATCCAAGTTCGGCGGCGAGCTCGTGGGCGGCAAGGCCCCCTTGGCTTGCGAGATAGCGCAGCTTCACCGCGTCGGTGGCTGCGGCCGGCGCGGCGAGACCGAGAGCGATCACGGCCGGCAGGAGAAGATTGCGGAGATGGTATGTCATGGGGTGTCCTTTCGGATGAGGAAAATCGATGGAAGCAGTCAGGTGCTCGGCTGAGACCAGCGGCAGAGACGGCGCTGCAGGAGAACGAGCAGCGCATTGGCGGCAAGCCCCAGAAAGGCGAGCAGCAGGATCGCCGCAAACATCAGCGGGATCTGGAAATTGTACTGGGCGTTCATCACCTGGAAGCCGATGCCCTTGTTGGCGCCGATCATCTCGGCAGCGATCAGCAGCAGAAGCGCAGTCGTCGCCGAAAGACGCAAGCCGACGAAAATCGCCGGGACGGAGGCCGGCAAAATGACACGGCGGAAGACGGTGAGCGGCCCGGCGCCATAGGTGCGCGCCATCTCGATGAGCTTCTTGTCCACTTCCTTGACGCCGCCGATCGTGGAGAGCAGCACCGGAAACAGCGTCGCCCAGAAGATGACGAATATCTTGGAGGTTTCACCGAGCCCGAGCAGCAGGATGAAGACTGGATAGAGCGCCAGCGCCGAGGTCTGGCGGAAGAGCTGCAGGATCGGGTCGAGCGCCTGTTCAACCAAGCGAAACTGGCCCATGAACAGGCCGAGCGGAATACCGACAGTGACGGCAAAGGCGAAAGCGGTTCCGGATCGCTGCAAGCTGATGGCGATGTCATCGAGCAAGGCGCCACTGGCAAGATTGGTCCACAGCGCCGACAGGATCACATTCAAGGGTGGGAAGACGGCGGGATTGACCCAGCCTCGGGTGCTCGACACTTGCCACAGCACGAGGAAGCTGATGAGCAGACCGTAGCGCGGCAGAAACGCTGCAAGCACTCCGCGCACATGGGAGGCGAGAGGGGAACTATTGCTTTTGCTGCTTCTCAACCGGCCGAAGCTTCTCGGAAGAGCTTGATTGATTTCGTAGGCCATGGATTTCTCCTCACTCCGCTGCCTCAAGGACGGCGCGTCCGGCAGTCCAGCGGTTTGTCGGGAAAGGCAGGCCGAGGTTTTCCCGGAGCGTCTTGCCTTCATAGGCCGTGCGGAACAGTCCGCGGCGCTGGAGTTCCGGAATAACGAGATCGACAAAGTCGTCGAGCGCCGTCGGCAGCCAGGGCGGCAAAATGTTGAAGCCGTCGGCCGCTTCGTTTTCGAACCATGTCTGCAGCGTATCGGCGATCTGCTCGGCCGTGCCGACGATCGTGTAGTGACCGCGAGCCGATGCGATCCACTGATAGAGTTGGCGGATGGTGAAGTTGTTTTCGTCTGCGATCTGGCGGATGAGGGCCTGGCGGCTCTTCATGCCTTCCGTCGGCGGTGCCGGGGGAAGAGGCCCGTCGAGATCGTAACCGTGCAGGTCGAGCGTACCGCCGGTCAGGCCGTTGAGGAGGCCGATCCCGTCTTCTTCAAGGATGAGCGAGGTCAGGCGATCATACTTCTCGCGTGCCTCGGCCTCGGTCCGGCCGACGAAGGCAGATACGCCGGGCATGACCAGGATATGATCGGGGTTGCGGCCGAGGCTGCGGGCGCGCGCCTTGATATCCCGATAGAACTCCTGGGCGGTTTCGATATGCTGGTGGGCGGTGAAGATGACCTCAGCCGTCGCGGCGGCGAGCCCGCGTCCGTCTTCCGACTGTCCTGCCTGCACGATAACGGGGTGCCCCTGCGGCGAGCGCGAGACGTTGAGCGGACCGCGCACGCTGAAATGCTCCCCGCGGTGGTCAGTGTCATGCAGCTTCGCCGGATCGAAGAAGACGCCGGTCTTCTTGTCGCGTATGAACGCGTCATCCTCGAAGCTTTCCCAGAGTTGGCGGACGACGTCGACATGCTCAGCGGCGCGGCGATATCGCTCGGCATGCGGCAGCTGCGTTTCGCGGTTGAAATTCTGCGCCGTGAGGTCGCCCGTTGTGGTGACGACGTTCCAGCCGGCACGGCCTCCCGAAATCAGATCCAGCGAGGCGAACTTGCGGGCGGTCGTATAAGGCTCCTCATAGGTGGTCGAGGAGGTCGCTATAAAGCCGAGATTGGTGGTGAGGGGCGCAAGGGCGGAGAACAGGGTGACCGGCTCGAAGCCGGCCACCCGGGCGTTACCGCCTTCACGCGCTCCGCCGAAACCGACCGCCAATCCATCGGCCAGGAAGTAGGCATCGAACAGGCCGCGCTCCGCCGTCAGTGCGAGCTGCTTGTGAAACTCGAAACTGGTCGCGCCGTCGACCGGCTGGTCGGGATGCCGCCACGATGCAACATGCTGTCCACCGCCGGGAAGAAATGCCCCAAGTCTGATTTTCCGCGTCATCTGCGTCCTCTCCGTTCGCCGGCGACAGCCGGCCTTGCCGAAGAGCAAGGCAGAAATATCTGTCGCTGAGGACATCAGAATACGTACTCTATAAATTTAATAGAGAAACTTCATTCCGTAGTTTCGGGAGAAGGGTGAATAGATTTGCGGGATTGGACTGAATCCCGAAATCAACATTGGAGCGCACAACAGCACATGGCTCGTCCTGCGACGGCTCTTCGACCTGCACGCGGCACAGAACCAGCGCGAGAGTGCTATTATTAAAGTAAGCACGCAGCGCGGTGCGGCTTCCGCAGGAAGTCAGGCCCGCGATTAATACGTGTTCGCGTCCGGGGTGTCAGCCTCGTTTGGGCCGGGCCGGGGCATGCTCCAAGCCGGCGGCGGCCTTCTTGAGGCAATCGAGGTAGCGTTCGCGGTTCGCGATGCCGTCGTCGCGCGGCGTGACCAGGCAGAGCGTTGCGGCCGCATGACCCTCCTCGCCCCGCACCGGCACGGCAAAACAGTGGGTAAAGCTGTCGACGATGCTGTTGAACGTGAAGACACCTTCGCGTTCGGCCTGGCGGACCTCGACGATGAAGCTTTGCGGATCGAGCCATTCGCCGTTCGGCAAACGAAAATCCTGCGATGGAATGAAGTTTAGGATTTCCTGATCCGACAGATGGGCGACCAGCAAGCGTCCGGAGGCCGTCCACGGGATTGGCACCGACTGGCCGATATCCGTCGAAATGCGGAATGGCCGCGCGCCTTCGCGCATGCGCACGACCGTATATTTGTTTCCGTCCAGCATGCAGAACTGCGCCGTCTCCCGCGTTTCGTCGGCGAGCTGTTCCAGCGCGGCCTCGCATTCGCGGGTGAAATCGAAATGGTTTTCATAGGCGGCGCCGAGGAAATAGAGCTTACGGCCGAGGTAGACGCGCCCCTCGCCGCCCGTGAATTCCAGAATGCCATTGCTCAGCAGCAGGTTGACGAGCTCGTAGACGGATGAGCGCGGCGCGCCGATCTGCGCGGCGATTTCATTCGGCTTCAAAGCCTGCCGTTTCTGGCGCAGGAAATCGAGGATTTCGAAGGCGCGGTCGAGCCCTCGGGCACGCTTGCCGATTGCTTCGTCCTGAATTGCGTCCATTGCTGTCGATCCCAATTTCTGTTCGGCCAAGCTTTTCAAACCCTCTGGTGCATCTGTCAACCGATCCTGTAATTCCCAGCAAACGAAAATCCTTTCACCCCTCTGCGAGGCTGAAAAATTGGCATAGGATTACCTCGTCCGCTATATAGATCAGATGTACAATATATTGGACAAAAACAGATGGCAAGCGTCACCGGATAGATGAAGCAGCACACCTCCTACCCTCCCCCTCCCCTGAGATAACGATGCGAAGCTGTGCGTCCGGGCGGGAGATTTCCAACCCCTCCACTCCGGCGGCCCAGTGCTTGTTCTCACCGCTGACGGTGATATATGTAGGTAAATACCTACATGGAGTGTGCCATGACAATTACGACACTTTCCAGCCGTGAGCTCAACCACGATGTCAGCAATGCGAAAAAAGCCGCTAGAAAAGGGCCGGTCATTATCACTGACCGGGGCAAGCCTTCCCATGTACTTCTGACATATGAGGAATTTGAGCGTCTTTCCGGCAGGCGCCAGAGCCTCGTCGACGGGCTTTCCATGACAGGCCTGTCGGAAATCGATTTCATGCCGCCGCGCGTCGAGATCAAAATCCGCGGAGTTGATCTGTTTTGAGCTACCTGCTGGATACGTACGTCATTTTCGAACTGCGCAAAATTGGTGATGGTAAGGCTGATCCTGAAGTCGTAGCTTGGATCAACACGGCAAATGCTTCGGACTTCTATCTCTCCGCAATCACCATTCTCGAATTGGAACGGGGCGTGCTTGCTGTCCAGCGACGAGATGCAGCGCAAGGTTCACGCCTGCGTAAATGGCTTGATGACCACGTACGTCCGCAGTTCGCCGGCCGGATACTGCCGATCGATGAAGCCATCGCAACGCGCTGCGCGCATCTGCATATTCCTGACCGGCGCAACGAGGCAGATGCGTTGATTGCCGCGACCGCACTTGTTCACAATCTCACCGTGGTCACGCGAAACGTGAGAGATTTCGACGGCACCGGGGTCGTTATTGTCGATCCCTGGCAGGGCTAGGCACCGCGGGCGCCTGACTGGATGCAAGTTGCAGCATTCATTGACGGCGTCCGTTTTTTGCGGGACGTGCGGCTCGCTCCGTCCCCGTCAGCTTTTCGGAGTGCCAATGCTCTCCCGCAGAATAAGCTCGCTCGGAATGACGGTGCGGACCTCCGCCATCTTTTGCCGCTGATCAATGGCGTCGAGCAGCAGATCCACCGCCGCGCGCCCCATCTCTTCCACCGGCTGCTTGATCGTCGAGAGCGGCGGAGAGCAGAACTCGCAGACGGGAGAGCCGTCGAAGGAGACGATGGAGAGGTCACCCGGTACGGCGAGGCCTGCACGCTGAATGCGGCTCATGAAGGAGATCGCCATGTCGTCGCTCGTCGCGATGACGGCCGTCGGCCGAGCATCGAGCTTCATGAAATCGTCGACCGCGCGAATGCCGGTCTCGAAACCGTGCTGATATTCGAGGTCTCCGCCGGATATGGACACGGCCTCCTCGGAAAGTCCCCCTGCCCAAAGCGCCTCGAGGACGCCGGCATAGCGCTCGACATCATGATAGTTGCCCCTCGGGCCGGCGATATAGAGGAATCGCCGGTGGCCCAGGCGGATCAGTTCCGTCGTTGCGTCTCTGATCGCTTCCCGATCGTTGGTCACGACGCTCGGCACCCCGGCATCGCTCATGTCGAACAGCATCGAGACGATTGGCAGCCCTGCGCCGGCTGGAGAGCGCCCGTCGACCTCGGGAAGTTTCGACGAGAAGATGATGGCGCCCCGCACCGTTCCACCAAAGGCAAGATTGAGGATGTGCCGTTCGGAGGCTTCCTCACGATCGAGATTGGCGATCATCAAATTGTATCCCTCCTGGATCAGGGATTTGTTGATGCTCTGGAGAACCTGCGGGATGATCTGCGATGCGCCGTAGTAAGGCGATCCGGGCAAGATGATCATGATCGTATTTGACTTGCCGACCCTGAGACCGCGCGCCATCGCATTCGGAGTGTAGCCGAGCTGCTTGGCGGCCGCATTGATCTTTGCGCGGGTCTTCTCGTTGACCCGACCGGGATTGGCAAGCGCCCGGCTGACGGTCGAGATCGCAACGCCGGCAAGCCGCGCGACGTCGGCCATCAAGGCACCCGACTGCTCATCTCCCATCACATCCTTGTTTTTATTCACCCTTATGTCTTTCTCCCGGATGTTTCGATTTGCAACTCTAAGGCAAGCGACGATTTATAGCAAACGTTTGCCAAAAATCGCTTGCTTAAAAAACCAGCTTGATTATCATCTAGGCATGGCAAACGATTGCCATTCCTTAATGTGTTGAAATCCATGGCTTATTGAATGTGGGGCTCTCGTTCCGCACGCGGGTAGGTCATGCCTCGAGAAATGGACAGATTATGGCTGGCAACAGGCTGCGTTTCGGCGTCGATCTCGTGACATTCTTTCATCCCGGCTTCTGGGGCGTCGGCAGCCACGATGCGATCGTCGACCATGCGCGGGCTCAGCCGCGCGTCTTCTGGGACAAGATCCTCGACAGCGTCCAGGCTTCCGGCGTGACAGGCGTCGAACTGACCTTTTCTCCCTTCAACTGGCAGGACGCTATCAAGACCTATGGTTCCATCGATGCCTTTGCCGGCGAACTGGCAAGGCGCGGCCTGACGCTCTGCAGCGGCTTCTTCGCGGAACTGGAGGCGGCCGGTGACTTTGCCGATCCCGAGGCGCAGCGCGCATTGATCGACAAGGCGGAACGCTATGCCGATTTCCTGAAATCCTGCGGCAGCGACATCATGGTGATCGGTGCGCCGCTTCGCCAGACGCTCGGCGCTCAGCCGGTGCAGTTCCATGATTTCGACCGTGCCAAGACGATCGCAGATTTCTTGAACCGGCTCGGCGGGACCCTTTATGCCAAGGGTGTGCGGCTTGCGCTGCACACCGAGGCGCATTCGATGTTTGCCGCCGCGCGCGATGTCGACCTGCTGATGCTTTTGACCGATCCGGCCTATGTTCACATGTGCCCCGACACGGCTCATATCATCGTTGCCGGTTCCGACCCCGTCCAGCTCGTCGACCGTCATCACGAGCGCATGATCATCGCCCATTGGAAGGATGCGGTCGGCCCGATGCCTGCCGACACGCCGATCGACAAGCACATCCACGAACGCCACCAGCCCTATTTCTGCGGCTTCGGCCTCGGACGGGTTGACTGGCCGGCCTGGATCCGACTGCTACGCGACCGGGCCTACGAAGGCTGGGCGATCCTCGAACTCGATGCCGCGCCGGATCCCGTCCGCGACATCGCCAACGGGCTCACGCTCGTGCGGCAGGCGCTCCTGCCGATCTATCGCTGACATTATTCCGAGAACGACAAACGCCCCGGCAAGAGGGCATTTTCAAGAGGTGGAACAATGAAGACCATGATGAAGCTTTTTCTTGCCGGCGTGGCTTTCGCCGGTTCCTTCGTCCCGGCGCATGCCGAGGACAAACCGACGATCGAGATCATGTCGTCCTGGACGTCGGGCGGCGAAGCCGCGGCCCTCAACGTCATCAAGACGGAATTCGAAAAACGCGGCGGCGTCTGGAAGGACTCCTCGATCGCCGGTTTCGGCGCGGCCGATGCGGCTTTTCAGAACCGTATCGTTGCTGGTGACGCGCCCGGCGCCAAACAGGGCGTCATCGGTCTTGCCGCCGCCGATTTCGTCAGCCAGGGCCTGTTCAATCCCATCGACGACGTGGCCGCTGCGGGCAAGTGGACGGATGCCCTGCCGAAATCGATCCATGATCTAATTTCCTATGACGGCAAGGTCTATCTCGCTCCAACAGGTGCTCATGGCGAAAGCTGGGTCTTCTATTCCAAGGAAGCCTTCAGCAAGGCGGGTATTGCTCAGGAACCGAAGAGCTGGGACGAGTTTTTCACCGATCTCGACAAGCTCAAGGCCGCCGGCATCATCCCGATTGCCTGGGGCGGCCAGCCCTGGCAGCAGACCAAGGTCTTCAACATGATTCTGCTCTCCCAGGTCGGGACCGACGGCTTCCTGAAGATCTATGCCGACAAGGACAATAGCGACGCCTCCGTCGAGGGCGTGAAGAAGACGCTCGAAATCCTCGGCAAGCTGCGCGGCTATGTCGATGCAGGTGCGGCCGGCCGCAACTGGAACGACGCAACCGCCATGCTGATTACCGACAAGGCCGGCGTGCAGTTCATGGGCGATTGGGCCAAGGGCGAATTCACAGCCGCCGGCCAGGAGCCGGGCAAGGATTATGGCTGCATGTTCGCACCTGAATCCAAAGGCATGGTCTACATCGCCGACGCCCTGTGGTTCCCTAAGACCGGCAATGCCGCGACCGACAAGGCGCAGAAGCTTCTCGCCGAGGTCGTCATGGACCCGAACGTCCAGCTCGAATTCGCCCTCAAGAAGGGCTCGGTTCCGATGCGCTCGGATGTCGACAAGTCGAAACTCGATGCCTGCGCCCAGAAGGGCCTCGAGATGATGAGCACCGGCGCCATCGTGCCGGATCAGGCGATCGTGCTCACGCCGCAGCAGGTCGGCGCGCTCGATGATTTCGTCGACGAATACTGGAGCGGCGGCTCGAACGACGCCGGCTCCGCTGCCGAAAACTTCTTCGCCATCTTCGAGTAGGATCGTACCCGTGGCGTCGGCTCGATCCCGACCGCCACGGCTGCCGGCCGCCGCATGCTAGGCGGCGGGTGTTCCGCTTTCCATCCGTCAAAGAGCTGGCCGATGTCCGTCAAACGCAAGCGTAATCTTTCCGCGACCATCGCTCTCTTGCCGACATGGTTTGCCGCGGTCGTGGTCTTCGTCGGCACCATGGCCTGGTCGATCCGGCTGTCCTTCACCAATTCCACACTCTTTCCGTCCTCGACCTACGTCGGCCTTGCACAGTATTCGAAGCTCTTCGCCTCCGCCAAATGGCTCGCCTCGCTGCAAAACGTCTTGGTCTTCGGCGTCCTTTATGTGGCCGGCTGTCTGGTGCTCGGCTTCCTGCTGGCCGCAGCACTGGACCGCAAGATCCGCTTCGAAAGCGCCTTCAGGACGATCTTCCTCTATCCCTATGCCATGTCCTTCGTGGTGACGGGGCTGATCTGGCAATGGATGCTCAATCCCACACTCGGCATACAGGCAAGCGTGCGTTCGCTCGGCTGGGAAGGCTTCGTGCTCGACTGGGTGGTCAATCGCGATATGGCGATCTACGCGCTGGTGCTCGCCGGCGTCTGGCAGGGCGCGGGGCTCGTCATGGTGATCGCGCTTGCCGGCATACGCGGCATCGAAGCCGAGCAATGGAAGGCGGCGCGTATCGACGGCATTCCCGTCTGGCGCATCTATGTCTCCATCATTCTGCCCCAGCTCGGGCCGGCGCTCGCCGCTGCCGGCATGCTGCTCGCCATGGGCGTGATCAAGACCTACGACATCGTCGTCGCCATGACCAATGGTGGCCCGGGCAATGCGACCGAAGTGCCGGCGAAATTCATCATGGACAATCTGTTCGGGCGCCAGAACCTCGGCCTTGCCACAGCAGGCGCAACAGTGCTCGTCCTCGGCGTCATCATCGCAGTTGCACCATTCCGTTACGCGATGCACATGCGCAACCAGGCAAAGGGAGCGGCGTGATGAACCAGCCTCATCCGAATGGCCCGAAGCCCGCACGGATCACGGCGGGACGCATAGGCCTTTATGCCTTCCTGGTCGGCGCTGCGCTTTTCTTCCTTCTGCCGCTCTATACGATGGTCGTCACTTCGCTGAAGAGTATGGACGAAATCCGGCTCGGGCAGATCTTTGCCCTGCCTGCCACGCTCGATTTCTCCGCCTGGGTGACCGCCTGGTCGGGTGCCTGCATGGGCACTGTCTGCGTCGGCATTCGCAGCGGCTTCTGGAATTCGGTGGCGATCACCATTCCCTCCGTCGCGCTCTCGGTCTTCATCGGCGCCGTCAACGGCTATGCGCTGTCGCTCTGGCGGCCGCGTGGGGCAAATGCGCTCTTCGGCCTTCTCATGACCGGTGGTCTGATCCCCTATCAGATTTTCCTCTATCCGATGGTCCGCGCCATGGCGAATATCGGTCTCTACAATTCACTCGCCGGCATCATTCTCGTCCATGTCATCTTCGGACTGCCGTTGGTGACGCTGCTCTTCCGCAACTATTTCGTCAGCGTGCCGGAGGAGCTCTGCAAGGCCGCGCGCGTCGACGGCGCCGGCTTCTGGCGCATCTTCTTCGAGATCATGCTGCCGATCGCCCTGCCGATGGTCGTCGTCGTCTCCATGTTGCAGTTCACCGGCATCTGGAACGACTTTCTCCTCGGCCTCGTCTTCGCCGGCCGAGACAATCTGCCGATGACCGTACAGCTCAACAACATCGTCAACACCACGATGGGCGAGCGCACCTACAACGTGAACATGGCGGCGACGATCCTGACCGCCATCGTCCCGCTCGCCATCTATTTCCTGTCCGGCCGCTGGTTCGTGCGCGGCATCGCCGCCGGCGCAGTCAAGGGGTAACTCATTCCATGCAGTCCGCCGTTTCCGTCAAGGACCTGAAGATCGCCTATGGCGACCATACGGTGATCGAGAAGATGTCGATCGATATCGCGTCGCGCGAATTCCTGGTGCTGCTCGGCCCTTCCGGCTGCGGCAAGTCCACGCTTCTGAACGCCATCGCCGGGTTGCAGGACATTACTGCAGGCGAAATTTGGATCTCTGGCAAGAATGTCACCTGGGAGGAGCCGAAGGACCGCGGCATCGGCATGGTCTTCCAGTCATACGCGCTCTACCCGCGCATGTCGGTCCGCAAGAACCTCTCGTTCGGACTTCGCGTCGCCGGCCTGCCGAAGGCGGAAATCGAGGCGCGCGTTGCCCGCACGGCCGCGCTTCTCCATCTCGACACATTGCTCGACCGGCGTCCTGCCGAGCTGTCCGGCGGCCAGCGCCAGCGCGTCGCCATCGGCCGGGCACTGGTGCGCGAAGTGGATGTGTTCCTCTTCGACGAGCCGCTCTCGAATCTCGACGCCAAGCTGCGCAACGAATTGCGCGTCGAGATCAAGAAGCTGCATCAGAGCCTCGGCAATACCATGATTTACGTGACCCACGATCAGGTCGAGGCCCTGACGCTCGCCGATCGCATTGCCATCATGCGCGACGGCGTAATCCAGCAGCTCGCTTCGCCGGCCGAGATCTACCGCCGTCCGGCCAATCTCTTCGTCGCCGGCTTCATCGGTGCTCCGGCGATGAATTTCGTCGAGGGCCGGATCGAGCGCGGCGGCGGAGCACCCGTCTTCAGAAGCAACGCATTGGCTATCGATCTCTCTGACTATGCCTTCCGGACGGCTGCGGTGGAAGGACCTGTTACGTTAGGCTTTCGCCCTGAGCACCTTGTGCTCAACGGGGCGGCAAGCGGGCTTCCCACCATTCCTGGCTGCGTTTCGGTCGTCGAGCCGATGGGTTCGGATGCCGTCGTCTGGTTCGACTGGGCGGAGCAAAGTCTCTCGCTTCGTTTCATGGGCGACGTCTCCTTCAAGCCCGGCGATGCCATGGCTCCAGGCCTCGATATCACCAAGGCGTCGCTCTTCGCTGCCGATGGATCGCGGCTTTGACGCGCCACCCCTTTGCTTTCCCGCAATTTCGGATGCGCTTTGCGCGGCTTTGAGGAATTGCTCCAGGACAGGATTTAAGAAGACATGTCTGAGATCGTTTATGATGCGCTGGTGATCGGCTCCGGCGCGGCGGGTTCCTTTGCGGTTAAAGAGCTGACGGCCCAAGGCCTGTCTGTGCTGCTGCTTGAGGCCGGGCCGGCCGTCGGGCCAGGAGATTTCGACCCGGCGCGCAAGAAGGCGCCGGCAAGCAGCATCAATATCTGGGAGCGTGCACGCGCCACCCTCAAGGGCCAGCCGATCCAGGCGCGGGCGGCCTTCTTTACCGAGCGTTTCAGCCACTTCTTCGTCAACGATCGCAAGAATCCCTATACGACGCCGAAGGACGAGCCCTTTCTCTGGATCCGTGGCCGCCAGGGCGGCGGCCGCCTGCACAGTTTCGGCCGCGTGCTGCTGCGCTGGACCGACGATGATTTCAAGATCCGGTCGCGGACCGGAAAGGGAGTGGACTGGCCGGTCTCCTATGACGAGCTCACGCCCTTCTACGACGAAGTGGAGGCTTATCTTGGGCTCTACGGCAACAAGGACGATGTGCCGGCCTTGCCGGACGGCATCTATGCGAAGCCAGCAAGCCTGACGCCCGCCGAGCAGATATTCAAGCAGGCTGTTGAAAGCCGCTGGCCGGACCGGCACGTCGTCTCCTGGCGCTATATCGCGCCGGACGCCGAACGCATACCGCGACCGTTGCGGGAAGCAACGGCGAGCGGGCGGCTGACGGTCCTCTATGACGCGATCGTGCGCCGCATCACCACCGACGAAAAAACCGGCCGCGCCACCGGCGCGGAATTCATCGACCGCAATACGGGGAAGGTTTCGACGGCGCGTGCCGCGACGGTCGTGCTCTCCGCCTCGCCGATAGAGAGCGTGCGCCTGCTGCTGAATTCAGCATCGGCAAGACATCCCGGGGGGCTCGGAAACAGCTCGGGGGCGCTCGGGCGCTATTTCATGGATCAGCTTCCTTGCCTCGCCTTCGGTTCCTTTTCCAAGGCAAAGGGGTGGGCCGTTGACGATTCCGCTCCTGTCGATCCCTTCTACAACCCGTCGGGTGGCATCTTCATCCCCCGCTTCGGCGAGGGTGACGCCGCCCGCGGCGATTTCGATTATCAGGGCAGCATCGGCAGGGCACCGGTTTCAGGCGAGACAGATGCCCGTCTCGCCTTCTTCGGCTTCGGCCGGATGCTGCCCTATGCCGACAACCGCATCACCCTCGACGTCAAGCGAAAGGATGCCTGGAACGTTCCGGTGCCGCATATCCGCTGCGTCATGCAGGAGGAGGAGCAGAGGCTGCTTCGCCGGCAGGAGGAGACGCTGATCACCATGATCAGGGAGGTCGGTGGCGAGCTGGAATTCATCGGCTCTCCCGAGGGCCTCAAGGAGATGGGCAGGGGCGCCTTTCCCGACGCCGATGCCTTCAGCCGCTTCATGTTCCGCAAATGGTTCCGCAAGACCATGTGCATGGGCGCGGCAATCCATGAAACCGGCGGCGCGCGCATGGGCGAAAGCCCGGAAGCTTCCGTGCTCAATTCCTACAACCAGCTCTGGGATGCCCCGAACCTCATCGTCACCGATGCCAGCGCCTTTCCGGGCAGCGGCATCGCGGGCACGACGCTCACCGTCATGGCGCTGACGATCCGTGCCTGCCGGAACCTCGTCGACTGCCATCGGTCGGGACAGCTGTAGACGCACTTTCGCTTATGGCGCCTGCACGGGCGATGCCGGCTTAGCTTTTTCGCATAGGCCGTGTGACGCCGGGTTCGGGCAGGGCTGGGGAACGCGACCTCACCAGGCATCCTGCTCAAATCAACTGTGTCTTTTGACCGGCGCCGCTCTGGACGGTGCCGCGAGCTTCAGCGCCCTTGCGGAGGACTCGGATCCTCTCTGGAACACGCAATCCGCGATGTTGCTAATCTACAACAAAAAATTGAAAATCATTTCTGATCAACCGAAATCGCGTGATTTACGGCGGCAGAAAATTGCCTTTCAAGATGCTTCCACTACTACTGTAAATGCGTGGGCCGGCGTCAGCTACAATGCAGGCGGGCAAGCGCAAGCGCAGCTTGCTGTTGTTTGCAGTGGAGTGCGCTCGGTCTTCGGGTTGGGCAAATGACAAGTGACGAACAGCTGGACATCGGACTTTCCGGAAGAGAATCCTCGCCTGGAAACGTGAGCGGCATCTCACAAAACGACCTGATCAGAACCCGGCCGCGCTACAGGATGCGGAAGGCGAAGCAGGCCTTTAAAACAGATAGAAGATCAATTGCTGCCGGCACCCTCGCTTGCAAGCTGCTGTTGAAGCTAGCGCTGCTCGTTACTCTTTTCTGTTCTGGTTTATCGCTGGCAAGCCCGGGTGTGGCTCATGCTGCTTGTACCGTCTTCAACTTCCCTGATGCGAACACGACGCCATCGACAAGTCCGATGGCCTCCGGCGGGTCCATTGATGTCAACATCGGCACTCAGTGCGATCCCGTTGGCCTCAATCCCCTCAACGACCCAAGTGCAACCTCTCCGCAGCATGGCTCGATAACGAACTACAATGCCGCCGCGGGGACGTTTACGTATACAAACAATGGCGACGGAGCCACCAGCGACAACTTCATCCTGGTCGATGCCAGCGCCAATCCTTTCACGATCAATATTGCGATTGCGGCAAGTGTGGCGCCACCGGTTGCCGGGCCGGCCAGCGCAACAGTCAGCCATGGAAGCAGTTCGAATCCGATTACGTTGAATCTGTCGGGGGGAGCGGCCACATCCGTGGCTGTCGGCACGCAGGCGGCTCACGGCACAGCCTCGGCAAGCGGCACGTCGATCACCTATACGCCGACGGCAAGCTATGCCGGCCCGGACAGTTTCACCTATACCGCGACCAATGCCGGCGGTACTTCCGCACCGGCAACGGTAACGATAACCGTCAGCCCGCCGACGATCTCGCTCAGCCCAGCGACATTGCCATCCGGCGCAACCGGGGCGGCCTATGGCCAGATCGTCACGGCCTCCGGCGGCACGGCCCCCTACTCCTATGCGATCACCGCCGGCGCTCTTCCGCCCGGTTTGAGCCTGTCGGCCACGACGGGCGCGCTCGCCGGTACACCGACGGCGGGAGGTACATTCAACTTCACTATCAGCGTGACCGACAGCTCGACGGGGGTTGGACCGTTCACCAGTTCGAGGCCCTACAGCATAACCGTTGCTGCACCGACGATCGCGATCAACCCTTCCTCTTTGCCGGCCGCGACCACCGGAACCGCCTATAGCCAGACCATCACCGCCTCGGGCGGAACAAGCCCCTACAGCTATGCGGTGACGGCAGGCACGCTTCCGTCCGGCCTGACCCTGTCATCGAGTGGGGTTCTCTCCGGCACTCCGACGGTATCGGGCACATTCAACATCACGATCACCGCGACGGACAGTTCGAGCGGCACGGGACCCTTTACCGGCTCCAGGGCCTATACCCTGACAACCAACATCCAGCCTCCGGTCGCGGGTGGCGTTACGGCAACCGTTGCCGCCAACTCGTCGAACAATCCCATCACGCTCAATATCACGGGCGGAGCGGCGAGCTCGGTTGCGATCGCAACCGGAGCCGCCAATGGGACGGCGATCGCATCGGGAACGTCCATCACCTATACGCCGACGTCAGGCTACAGCGGATCCGACAGCTTCACCTATACCGCAACCAATGGCTCCGGTACCTCGGCGCCGGCAACGGTCACCATCACGGTCAGTCCGCCGACGTTGGCATTCTCGCCGCCGAGCGGCGCCCTGCCGAATGGTGCAGTCGGCATCGCCTACAGCCAGACAGTTACTGCTTCGGGTGGTGCCAGCCCTTACAACTACGGCGTTACCGGCTCGCTGCCGGCCGGGCTGACGCTCAATCCGTCGACGGGGGCGATCACCGGCACGCCGACGACGCCAGGCAATTATGGTTTCTCCATCACGGCCACCGATGCCAACAGCGCCGCCACGTCGGCCGCCTATACGATCACAATTCCAGTTCCCACGAGTTTTGTCTTCTCGCCGGCCGATGGTGCGCTGCCCGAGGCCATGGCGGGCGAAGCATATAGTCAGCAGATCTCGGCGACCGGCGGGGTCGGCACGAAGATCTACAGTCTGGCCTCCGGCAGTTTGCCGAGCGGGCTGGTTCTGAACATCTCGACCGGGCAGCTAACCGGCCCGCTGGCGATTGGCACGGAAGGCGATTACAGCTTCACGATCGAGGTCCGCGACGGCAACGGCGCAACTGGAATAGCCTCCTATTCGCTGAAGGTGAAGACCCGCTCCGTCACTGTCCAGGACATGGTCGTCGACGTGCCGGCCGGTTCGACGCCTCCCGACGTCTACCTCAATCGCGGCGCAACCGGCGGTCCGTTCACCGCTGCGGCCCTCGCATTCGTAGAGCCCGCCAATGCGGCCACCGCGACGATCATCCGAGGTCAGCTGGCCCAGGCCGGCCCGGCGACCCCGGCCGGCTGGTATCTGCACCTTACGTTGAACCCAGCCTATTCCGGCCAGGTCCGTGTCGGCTACAGGCTCGTCAGCGCGCTCGGAACCTCCAATACAGCCACGGTCACCTATAATGTCAGCTATGACGCCGGCAAGGTGGCCGACGATATCGACAAGCTCGTACATGACTTCGTGCAATCCCGACAGAACATGATCGCCAACACGATCAAGGTTCCGGGACTCATGCAGCGCCGGCGGATGCAGGAGGCGACCGATCCGATCACCGCGCGCATGATGCCTTCCGAAGAAGGGATGACGTTCGGCTTCGCCACCAGCCTGTCGCAGATTCGCGCAGCCGGTGGTGATGCGGATGCGGCCTCGGCACCCTTCAACGTCTGGATCGACGGCGCCTTCCTGGCCCATTACGAGAGGAATAGGGACGACGGCGCCGGTGAGTGGGGCAGCTTTGCCATGGTGAATATGGGAGCGGATTATCTGCTCTCTGACAAGGCGTTGATCGGGCTGTCCTTCCACTATGACCGCATGACCGATCCGACCGATCAGGATGCCGAGCTGACGGGCAATGGCTGGCTTGCGGGACCTTATGCCTCGCTAGAGATCGGCAGGGGCGTATTCTGGAACGGTAGCCTGCGCTACGGCGGTTCCGGCAACACCATCGACACGGAGTTCTGGGACGGTGATTTCGAGACGACGCGGTGGATGGCCGATACGTCAATCGAAGGACAGTGGAATCTCGACGATGAAACCACGATCGCGCCAAAACTGCGGGCGATCTACTTCTCGGAAAAGGTCGACGATTATACCGTCAAGAACAGATCCGGCGATGCCATCATCATCGACGGCTTCAACGACGATCAGTTCCGGGTCAGCCTGGGTGCCGAAATCGCCCGGTCCTTCCTGCTGGAGAGCGGCGCGAAGCTCACTCCGAAGCTCGGCCTTACCGGCGGCTTCTCCGGACTGGACGGGTCAGGTGCCTTCGCTTCTCTTACCGCCGGGCTGACGATGCAGACCGCGAACTTCTGGATGCTCGACACAAGTCTGCTCTTCGACGTCGAGGGCGACGGGGAGCAATCCGCTGGCGCCAGGGTCGCTGCGTCAAAGAAGTTTTAGAAGTTGCCTCAATTTGCTGCACTTAAGATAGCAAATTGCTCTTGCGTTTAGCGCAGTGATTGAGTGATGATGCTCTTCAATATCGTTGGTATATTCAGGGGTATGGGTATGTCGGAATTCTTTCTCGGCCAGATCATGCTCACAGGGTTTCCGTTCGCGCCCAGAGGCTTTGCCCTGTGCGACGGCCAGTTCCTCAGCGTGGACCAGAACCAGGCCTTGTTCTCACTCTTGGGCACGCATTACGGTGGTGATGGGCAGACGACATTCGCCGTGCCCAATATGCAGAGCCGTACGCCGGTGGGATTTGGATCATCCTACGATCCCACATGGCAGCCTTCGCCCTATGGGATTGGCGCAACCGGCGGCGTCGAAAGTGTGACTTTGCTGCAGCAACAATTGCCTCAGCACATTCACCTGGCGACAGGAACCACGAGCAGCGGCACCGTGCGAAATCCGAGCGATGCGCTCTACGGAACCAACAGCGCCGAAATTTACGGCGCTTCCGGTGGTGATCAGGTCACGCTGTCGAGCCAGACTGTGATCCCCGCCGGTAATGGCCAGCCCCATGAGAATAGGCAGCCCTATGACGTGATCAGCTTTTGCATTGCACTGTCGGGGATTTTTCCGTCCTCCAATTGAACAGCGCTTGTCAACCCATTGCTTGGAGGATCAATCATGAGCACTCCCTTCGTCGGAGAAATCCGGTTATTTGGCTTTTCCCGAGTGCCCAGCGGGTGGTTGCCCTGCAACAATTCCCTACAACCCATTTCCGAATATGAGAACCTGTTCACGCTCATCGGGACGACGTATGGCGGCGATGGAGAGACAACGTTTGCAACCCCCAATCTTTGCGGGCGCGTACCGGTGCATCAGGGCAGCGGGCCGAACTTGTCGACCTATGTGATCGGTCAATTCGCCGGTAGCGAGAACGTCACGCTTCTGCCCACACAAATGCCAGCACACACGCATCCGTATCTTGCCACCACCGGACTGGCGGAAGCGACATTGGTAAGCTCGTCCGAACTCGCCGCGCTGAGCGGCGACACGATGTATGCCACCGATATTAGCGGCGCCACTCCGATCACAGCATCACAGGCGGCAATACAGGCAACCGGATCGACGGTCATGCATGACAATACGATGCCGACATTGACGGTGCAGTATTGCATCGCATGGGCCGGTATCTTTCCCTCATCCCCATGAGCCCGCTTCATGCATCAAGGACATTGCCATGACAGAACCTTATCTCGGCGAGATCCAACTGTTCGGTTTCGATTTTGCTCCCCGCGGCTGGGCATCGTGCAACGGTACATTGCTCCCCATCCAGCAGAACTCCGAACTTTTTTCCCTGCTTGGCACCCAATATGGCGGCAATGGCAAGAGCACGTTCCAGTTGCCTAACTTCGCCAACCGGGCAGGCTGCAACCAAGGTCAGGGCGTAGGTCTGACGCCGCGCACCATCGGCAACAGCTTCGGCAGCAACTTCATAACGCTGACGCAGGCGGAGATGCCGGCACACACGCATTCCTTGACTATCTATAATCAAGGCGATGCATCCAAGCGCGCCGCCTCGCCCAGTGAAGGCAATGCCCTGAGCCTGCCGAATTCGAGCAGTCCGTTTCTTCCCGATGCCCAGCCGAATACCCAATTTGCCCCGAACGTCATCGGCATTGCAGGCGGGAGCCAGCCGCATGAAAACCGTCAGCCTTTTCTTGCCGTCAACTTCTGCATCGCGCTGGTCGGCGTTTATCCATCCTTCGATTGATGATCGACCCGCTACCGGAGTTTCCTGCGCGAACGAGCCATCATCGGCTTTGTGTTCCGGCCTGTATCCTGCGTCCGGCAAAGCAGGACGATCTCCCCTTTCTACGTCAGCTTTACCATTCGTTCCGGAGCGATGAACTGGCTCGGATCCCGTGGTCGCAAGAAGACAAGCAGGCATTCCTCGACCAGCAATTTAATCTTCAACATCGCTACTACGTCGCCGCATTCCCGCAAACGGACTTCCTAATCATCGAGAAGGACGGCACCTCCATCGGCCGCCTCTACATCGATTTCGACGCTGATATCTGGCATATTGTCGATATCGGCTTCCTCCCCGAATGTCGTAATCTGGGTCTGGGCTCCGGGACACTGAAAGCCATTCAACATGCGGCAGTGACAAGGGAAATCCCGGGAATCGCACTGCATGTCGATCGAAACAACACGCGCGCATACGACCTTTATATGGCCTTGGGATTCATGGTGATTGAAACGACCGTTACCCACATTCGTATGGAATGGCGCTCGCACCGGCTCCTGCCAGAGCCGGCGGATGAGCCGTCAGGCGTTAATTGAAGACGGCCTGATAGATGATCCCGTCTTTGTCCCTAGCGACCGGTACAAGGAAAATATCGAGAATCCCAAGTGTGGCGTTGCGCAGCCTGTAAATCTGTTGTGGCAACAGCACCTTTGACGCACTGCGAAACAGCAATGAAAACGGCGCTCTCACCATCCCTGCGAAGCCCCGCTCGGGCAAGGGCCGTGCCTCGGTCAGCGTAAAAACAAGGCATCCTGTCCCCATATCGACTTCGAAGCCTTCCCCGACACAGCGGGCGAAATGATCCAGCGTTACGATCGCCATCCGGACCCCACTTGCTTTCTCTCTCTTTGCTTGCAGATATTTGCGCTTCATTCCCTGGTTGAAGTTTATCAAGAGATTGGAGTGACGCAAGCAACTCTCTCCAGCAAGCCGATGCGTTAGCGCCCAATCGGGAGGCCGCTGTTCCAGCTCTCGGTCGGCCGAACCGTCACACAAACTTCGCAGTGACATGCTCCTGTCAAACAAAGCAAAAGGGAAAAGACCATGTCTCAAAAAGATCAGGACCAGCTCAGCCGGATAAAGGCCGAAATCGCCGACAGCTTCGATGAGGAGCTGGAAATGCAGATGGAAGAAGACCGGCTGGGCGATCTGGTCGTCGAAGGAATGACGGAACCGGCGGAGCAGACGCTCGACCGAAAGATTTATTTCCGGGAACTTTTCCGGCTGCAGCATGAGCTGGTGCGGCTGCAGGATTGGGTTCAGTACAAGAAGCTCAAGGTCGTCGTGCTTTTCGAAGGCCGGGATTCGGCCGGCAAGGGCGGCGCTATCAAGCGCGTGACCCAAAGGCTAAACCCGCGCGTCTGCCGGACGGTGGCACTGCCCGCTCCGACCGAACGGGAACGCCATCAATGGTATTTCCAGCGTTATGTTCCGCATCTTCCCACCGCCGGCGAGATCGTGCTCTTCGACCGCAGCTGGTACAACCGCGCCGGCGTCGAGCGCGTGATGGGGTTCTGCACCCCTGACGAACTCGAGGAGTTTTTCCGCTCGGTGCCCGAATTCGAACGGATGCTCGTCCGGTCCGGGATCGTGCTGATCAAATACTGGTTCTCGATCACCGACGAGGAACAGGAATTCCGCTTCAAGATGCGCATCCACGATCCGCTGAAGCAGTGGAAGCTTTCGCCGATGGATATGGAAAGCCGCATCCACTGGGAAGAATATACCAAGGCCAAGGAAGAAATGCTGGCGCGCACACACACCAGGGAAGCGCCCTGGTGGGTGGTGCAGGCCGTCGACAAGAAACGGGCGCGGCTGAACTGCATCGCCCATCTTCTTGATCAGATTCCCTATGAGGATGTGCCGAAGCCTGAAATTCAGCTGCCGGATCGTATTCGCCATGCCGATTATATCAGGGCGCCGGTTCCGGCCGAAATGCTTGTACCAGAGCGCTATTGAAAGCATAGCCGCGACGTCCCGCAAGATCGGCGGCGCGAGAACCGCTGCGTAGCGACCTGAACCACCGGCGACCGTCAGGCGGCCATATGGGCCATTCGGTTCAGTTCCTCAACAGCATCATCCGGTAGCACCAACCGGGCTGCGGCGAGATTCTCCCTGAGATGGCCGAGCGAGGACGTGCCCGGGATCAGCAGGATATTGGGTGCACGCTGCAGCAGCCAGGCGAGCGCTACCTGCATCGGCGTCGCACCGAGACGCGCGGCGACATTGGAGAGCGTGGACGACTGCAGCGGCGTAAACCCACCGAGCGGGAAAAACGGCACATAGGCGGTGCTTTGACCGGCAAGATCGTCGACCAGTCCGTCGTCGGTCCGATGCGCCAGATTATAGTGGTTCTGCACGCAGACGATCTCGGTGATCCCACGGCCTTCGATAACCTGTTTTGATGTGGCGTTGCTTAAGCCCAGGTGACGAACCAGGCCTTGCCGCTGGAGATCAGCGAGAACCGTCAGGGGTGCTTCTATCGAGCCCTCGGCCGGGCTATGCAGGTCAAATGCGATCCGGAGGTTGACGACATCAAGCACGTCCAAGCCGAGGTTACGAAGATTGTCGTGCACCGCCTGCGTCAGTTCCTGGCGCGAGAAGGCGGGAATCCAGGATCCGTCCGCGCCGCGCCGTGCGCCGACTTTCGTGACGATCACGAGATCGTCGCGATAGGGATGGAGCGCTTCACGGATGATCTGGTTGGTCACATGCGGACCGTAGAAATCGCTGGTATCGATATGATTCACGCCGCTTGCGACCGCCTCGCGCAACACCGCCAGGGCGGCGCCATGATCCCTGGGCGGTCCGAATACACCGAGCCCGGCGAGTTGCATGGCGCCGTAGCCAAGCCGCCTCACCTTGCGGTCGCCGATAGTGAATGTGCCGGACTGATCTATGATGGACATGATCTCGCTCCCTTCAAGAGATGGGATCGAAATTACTCCTTGGCGGCGCGTGTGATAATTGAGTACAATGCGCACAGGCTGTGCGGAGTGGCGAACAGTGAAAGCAGACCTGAGTGACCTCAACGCCTTTGTCGCGGTGGCGCGGGCAGGTGGTTTTCGCGAGGCAGCGCGTGCCAGTGGCAGCAGCGCCTCCTTCTTGAGCGAAGCGGTCCGTCGCCTGGAGGCCAAACTTGAGGTTAGGCTTCTAAATCGCACGACGCGCAGCGTCGTTGCGACCGAAGCGGGAAAGGGTTTGCTGGAGCGGCTCGGCCCCGCTTTGACGGAGGTGGAGGCCGCGCTCGACGTGGTCAACCGTTTTCGCGACAGGCCGGCTGGTTCGCTGCGGCTCAATGTCCCGGTCAGTGCTGCGCGGCTGGTGCTGCCCGCTGTCGTCCCGCCATTCCTTGCCGCCTATCCCGATATCCGCCTGGAAATCGTTGCCGAGGAGAGCTTTGTCGACGTGCTCGCTGCCGGATGTGATGCCGGCATCCGTTATGACGAGCGGCTGGAACAGGATATGATTGCGATTCCGATCGGTCCGCGCCACCAGCGCTTCGCCACTGCGGCGTCGTCTGCTTATCTCGACCGCCGCGGGCGGCCGCAACATCCGAGTGAACTCCTCGGCCATTCCTGCTTGCTGGGCCGTTTTGCCAGCGGCGCGCTGACGACCCCATGGGAATATGAGCGGGACGGCGAGGTGGTGCGGGTCGAACCCACCGGCCCATTGATCGTCACGGTTGGTGGTGCAACCGATCTTGCCGTCGACGCGGCGATAGCGGATAGAGGGATCATCTGCATTTTCGAAGATTGGCTGCGTCCGCATTTCGACAGCGGTGCCCTCGAACCGGTCCTAGAGCCGTGGTGGCAGCGCTTTTCCGGGCCGTTCCTCTATTATCCCGGCCGGCGACTGGTGCCTGCGCCGCTGAGGGCATTCATCGATTTCATCAAGGCGTCGGCCAACCGATCCTGATATCCAATCCTCGTTGAGCGCCTATTCGTCAGAGCGTGACCTCGGCATTGTCGCCCATATCCGGTTTGCTGTTCGTAACCGCTGCGGCCGCCATTTTGATATAGCTGATGATGGTGCCGGGGCTGTCCCAATATTCGGCCGAGGTCGGGCTAACCTTGAGGATGCGGATGGAGGGATCGTCGGGGTTGTCCCACCATGCCTTTGCCGGTGTTGCCCACAATTCACGGATCTTCTCGCGATCGTTCTGCACTTCGGCCGTCCCTGACACGGAAACATATTTCTGTGCCTTGGTGTCGGCAAAGGCCAGGCAGACGCTCGGCCAGCGGGCGACCTCGTCGTCCTTGTGGCTACCGAGATCCGTTAGAAAATAGACCGCGTTTTCAAGTTGCGCGCTATAGGCGGACATCGGTCGGGCGCGCAGGTTGTCGCCATTTCGGGTCGTCAACATGCAAAACCCTATTCTGTCGATTAACTCCCATACCCGTGTCGCATCATCCTGCTCGACCATCGTTATCTCCATTTGTGCGAAAGACGGAGTAACCATCTGTTAGAGCCGATGTTCCCGTAGTTTACGCGGCCAATTCCCGGAAGGTGATCGAATAACGCAGTTGATCGACAGGCGGGATGGAATGCTCCCAGAGCGTTCTTGAGGCGCCGGCCATAAGATAGGCGGAGCCGGGTTCAAGCACCAGCGATCGCCGCAGCCATTTGTCGCCGTCCCGGCGCCTCAGCCTGAAGGTGCAGGACGAAAGCAGGGAGATGCCGACGACTCGGCCGAACACGAATTTATCCTTGTGCCAGCCGATTGGAGCGCCGGGCGAATATTCCGTCACGAGAGCATGTTCGAACGCCTCGGGCACGATATCCGCGAAGCGTGCTGCGGCCTCGCGAATGGGGAGCAGCAAAGACGGTATTTCCTCTGCTCTTCTCATGCGCTGACTGTCGAAGTCGTATCTCCAGCCGAAGGAGACGGTCCTGCGTTTGCCTTCGAACCCGTGGAAATCGAAGGCTTTGAACGGCAGGGCCGGTATCGCTTTGAGAACCGAGCGCTGCAGATCGACGGGCACAATATCCTGGGAATATCGGAAACCCTCAGGAAAATCGTCATCGGCCACACCAAAGAGATCCTTTTGTACCATCGTGGCCACTGCTCATGTCCTCAATGCACGCTCGGGGTTTCCATAACAATCGCGAAGTCTTCTGCGACCAATTCGCTGACTGCTATGAGGATTTCCTCCCGCGAAAAGCCCGATGTCAGTGCGCGCTGGATCAGCTCCTGCAAATCCGGCTCGACCACATCGCGGCAATCCTCGAGGCGTTCCTCCGAAACGGTGAGGCTAATCAGTTCGTCCATTGTCTATCCTTTCGGGAATTGTAATCGCTGAGACCGGGTAGATTCTAACGCGCGGCGGTCCGCTTGCGCCCGACCAGCAGCCCTTCGCGCTGCATCTTCTTGCGGGCAGCCTTTCGCTGCCGGCTGATTGCCTGCGCTTTTTCCCGGACGCGGCGTTCGGACGGTTTCTCATAGGCGCGCCGTTCCTTCATTTCGCGGAACAGCCCTTCGCGCTGCATTTTCTTCTTCAAGGCCCTGAGGGCCTGATCGACGTTGTTGTCTCTGACGAGTACCTGCATGTCGAGTCTCCTTGTTGGGATTATGATCGTTTCTCAGCCGAACTGTGCAGCGATCGGCGCCTACATTCGCGGCGGCAAAGAGGCAGGGGAAATGCCGTTCAGGCTCCCGCAGTTTAGGACAGCATGCTGCGCTTGCGCCGGCCGACCTGCCGCAATCGCAGTCGCTGTGTTTCGTGGTTCAAAAGAAATCCTCTGCCGGCCGCAGCCGTGATCATCGCTTGTTCTTGGGATTGCCCATAGTGCGCCGGCTGGCACACACCGCCGATCCTTGGCGTTCGCGGACGAGTCGGCACCACTCCGGTGTCCGATGGGATCAAGGTCGACCTTAAGATAGGTGCGGGTGTCTGGGATTGCAATGGTGTGCAGGCACCGTAAAGCAGCATCAGAGAAGCGCCGCGGTAACGTAGTCGCCGCAGAGGTTCTTTCAAGTTTACCGCGTGTAAATAGGTCGAAATTGCTTCAAATTTGATTGAAGTGAAAAGCGTATTAGTCGATTTATAAGCGGCTGCACACGCTAAACGCGAATGTTAACCTTGCGTTAAATAACCCATTGACTTGTAGTATTAATAAGTTGTTAAAGGAGCGGCTCGCTAAGGTCAAATTGGCCTGCTGATAAACAATTTTAGGAGAAACTAATGGCTTCGCTGATTCACGCAACTGACGATAGTGCAACATTTCAAGAAACTGACGTAATTTCCGGAAATCTTCTTTCCAACGACTCGTCCGAAAACGGTCATCTGTTCCTGCGTGCATTTGACGGCGCTAGCGTTGGCGCCAAGAGCGGCATGAACCAGATCACCGAAATCCAGGGCGAGTACGGCACGTTCTTCGTCAAGCCGGACGGCAGCTATACCTATGTGCTGAGCGATGCAGCCAAGATCGGCTTCAGCAACGGCGAGCTGCTCCAGGAGAAGGTATCGTACAAGATCTCCGACGGCAGCGGCCATACCGATGTCGGCCTGTTCACGCTCAACATCCAGGGCGTCACCCAGAAGCCGATTGCTGTCGACGACGTCTACAGCTTCACCGAAGGCAGCCCCATTGCCGGCAACGTTCTCGATAACGACATCGCAGGCGACAATGGCAAGATGTTCCTGCGTCAGTTCCTGAGCACGCAGGTGGATTCCAAGGCTGATGCCGTAACCGATATTGCCGGTACCTACGGCACCTTCCATGTCAAGGCGAACGGCGAGTTCACCTACGAGCTCACGGCCGATCTCGAAGCGGGTCAGACCTACACGGAAGTTCTCCGCTACTACAAGATCTCCGATGGCGAAGGCCATACGGACACTGCCAAGGTGACGCTCAACATCCTCGGCACGGACGCTCTGCCCGACGGCGTCGGCGTTTGATCCGCAGCCCATAGATCAGTGAGACAAGACGCCCGCCGCGCAATCGGCGGGCTTTTTCATATATAAGCCGCTTTTACCGAAATGCCGGATGCACGCCGGCATATAACACCTTTTAGCTAGTTCGTATAAAAGCCGGGCGGGCGTAGTCTCGATGTTCGGAGGACAAGCTCTTGACCGAACATATCGAACCCAACCAAATCGAGTCGGAGGATCTGACGAAAGTCTGGTCCGTAACCGAGTTCTGCGCTCGCCATCGGATAGATGCCGAGGAGCAGGCGCTGCTTCTCAAGCTCTTTGGGCCATTCGCGACAGCTTGCGAACTGCTCCACAATGCCAGGCGCGCGCCGCGATTTCGATAAAAGCTCCGCATTGTTGCTAGCGGTTGCCGGTTTGCTTGCCTCGGCGCGCCGATTTCGAAATTGCAAATACGCTTGCTATCCCAGGCGGCTAAGCGCGCCGTCAGCTTTTCAGGTAGCTGACGACCGCATCGGCGATCATTCCGCGATGGCGTTCGATGATCTCGCCATCCGATAGATTGCGCCGGAAGATCGTGCCGAACGTGTAGCGGTTCGACACGCGAAAGAAGCAGAAGGCGCTGATCATCATATGGATGTCGATCGGGTCGGCTTTTCGCCGGAAGACGCCTTGGGTAAAGCCTCGCTCCAAGATACCGGCAATGGTTTCGATGACGGAGACGTTGAGATCGCGGATAGCTTCGGAGCGAAGCATATGGGCGGCATGATGGATGTTCTCGATGCTGACGAGCCGGACGAAATCAGGATTGGCTTCGTCGTGATCGAAGGTCGTTGAAATCAGTGTCCGCAACGCTTCTTCCGGCTCGAGATTGGATAGATGCAGATCGGCTTCCAGCGATCGTATCTTGCGGTAGGACTGTTCGAGGACGGCGAGATAAAGGCCCTCCTTGCTGCCGAAATAATAATAGATCATCCGCTTCGAGGTGCGCGTCTTCTCGGCGATCGAGTCGACGCGGGCGCCGGCGAGCCCATGAGTGGAGAATTCCTCTGTTGCGACGAGCAGAATATCTTCCTTCGTCTGCTGTGGATCATTCTTCCGGCCGTTTTCGCCCCGTTCCGCCATGAGCCTGGTTACCGCACTTTCTAATCCGTTGTTTTATATCTCGATTTTATGGTCTTAAGCTCAAGTGGAAACAAGTTCTTTCTGTTTCCGAGCCCGCCAGTCTTATTCACGTTGATTGAATGTTTCAATAGATGCCGCTTGACATACGAACTAGTTAGTACATTCTGGAGTGGCGAACAGTGGAGGAATTGATCGCGACGGCAATATCTAGGTCATGACGTGCATCCGCGGGTCTGACTACGGTCGGCCGGCAGGAGCAAAGGCTACGCTTGGGAGGAGCGAATGACCCGTATCATCGATTTCTATTTCTTCGCGCTGAAGGTGACGATCGCGTTGCTGCTGGCAGGTATGGTCGTGCTGGTTTTCGGCAATGTGGTGCTTCGTTACGCGTTCAACCAGGGCATCACCTCCTCGGAGGAATTATCGCGGATCTTTTTCGTGTGGCTGACCTTCCTCGGCGCCGTGGTCGCAATGCGCGAGCACGCACATCTCGGGGTGGATTCTCTGATCACGCGCCTCCCGAAACCTTTCGCCAAGTTCGCTGTGCTGCTCGGTTACGGCATGATGCTAGCCGCCACATGGCTTATGATCAGCGGCAGCTGGACCCAGACGCTGATCAACCTTCACGTTTTGGCGCCGGCGACCGGTATTTCGATGGGCGTCTTCTATGGCGCCGGACTAGCCTTTGGCGTCCCGGCCTTTTTCATCCTTCTCTGGGACGCTTTTGCCATCGTGACCGACCGCATCGACGTGACGACCGCCGAGCTTGTGCGCGACAGCGAGGAACAGGCGGCGCTCCAAGAGCCCGCGCAAACGGCCTTCCCCGTTCTGAAGCCGAAGCACTGAGGAGCACGTCATGACTGTCACGATCTTTCTCGGCGCGCTTCTCGGTCCGATGGCGCTCGGAGTGCCGATCGCCTTTGCCCTCGTCATATCAGGCGTGGCGCTGATGATGTATCTCGACATGTTCGATGCGCAGATCGTCGCGCAGAACGTGCTGAACGGCGCCGACAGCTTCCCGCTGATGGCGGTGCCTTTCTTCCTTCTCGCCGGTGAGGTGATGAACACAGGCGGTCTTTCGCGCCGCATCGTCAATCTGGCCATGGCCATGGTGGGCCATATCAGGGGCGGCCTCGGCTTCGTCGCGATCTTTGCGGCCTGTGTGCTGTCGAGCCTTTCCGGATCGGCCGTCGCCGATGCCGCCGCCCTCGGCGCGCTGCTCTTCCCGATGATGCTGAAATCCGGTCATGATCCTGCTCGCGCCGGCGGTTTGCTTGCATCGGCCTCGATCATCGGCCCAATCATCCCGCCATCTATCGGCTTCATTCTCTATGGTGTCATTGGTGGGGTCTCGATCACCAAGCTGTTTCTCGCCGGTATCGTTCCCGGCCTGCTGATCGCGGCAGCACTCTGCGTCACCTGGCTGATCGTGGCGCGCAAGGAGCAGTTCGCCCTGCCGCCGAGACAAAGCGGCGCCGTGCGGATGAAGGCCTTCGTCGAAAGCATCTGGGCGCTGATGCTTCCCGTCATCATCATCGTCGGCCTGAAGTTCGGCGTGTTCACCCCGACCGAAGCCGGAGTCGTGGCGGCGGTCTATTCGCTGTTCGTATCGATGGTCGTCTATCGCGAACTGCCGCCGGCGCGGCTGTTCGAGGTCTTCGTCGCGGCTGCAAAAATCACCTCGGTGGTGATGTTCCTGGTGGCCTGCGCCGCGGTCTCGGCCTGGCTGATCACCGTCGCCGATGTGCCCGGCGAACTCGCGGCCCTTGTCGAACCCCTCATGGACAATCAGACGCTGCTGCTGCTTGCCATCATGGTGCTGATCGTCGTCGTCGGCACCGCAATGGACATGACGCCGACGATCCTGGTCATGACGCCGGTGCTGATGCCCATCATCAAACAGGCCGGTATCGACCCGGTTTATTTCGGTGTGCTGTTCATCATCAACAACTCGATCGGGCTGATAACGCCGCCTGTCGGCACCGTGCTCAACGTCATTTGCGGCGTCTCGAAGCTTTCGATGGAGGATCTGATGAAGGGCGTCATCCCCTTCATGATCGCCGAACTGATTGTTCTGCTTTTGCTCGTCCTTTTCCCCGCGCTTGTGACCGCTCCGGTTGCCTGGTTCGGGCACTGACTTCGCCTGTGGCGATGGAATTTCAACGCGGCCGGAGGGAGATTCCGGCTCTATCCTGGGAGGAAAACATGCTGAACAGATTGACGAAACTGGCTCTGGGGCTGGCCCTGCCCATTGCCTTCCTGGCAAGCGGCCCCGCTATGGCGGAGATCCGCGAACACAGCCTCAAATTCGCCGCCGCCAATAATAAAGGCCATCCCCAGGTCATGGGCATGGAGAAATTTGCCGAACTGGTGAAGGAAAAGAGCGGCGGCAAGATCGAGGTCAAGCTGTTTCCGGGCGGCGTGCTCGGCGGCGACGTTCAGACGGTGTCGGCGCTGCAGGGCGGTGTGATCGAGATGACGGTGCTCAACGCCGGGATTCTCGCAAGCAACGTCAAACAGTTCGGCGCTGTTGACCTGCCGTTCCTCTTCAACAGCGGCGAAGAGGCCGACAAGGTGATGGACGGTGCGTTCGGTACCGGCCTGATGAAGCTCCTGCCCGACACCGGGCTCGTCGGTCTCGCTTATTGGGAACTCGGCTTTCGCAACCTCACCAATAACCGTCATCCGGTCACCAAGCTCGAGGACATCAAGGGCCTGAAGATCCGCACGATTCAGTCGCCGATCCCGATCGAACTCTTCAACAGCCTCGGCGCCAATGCGGTGCCCCTGCCCTATACGGAACTCTATACCGCGCTTGAAACCGGCACCGTCGACGGCCAGGAAAATCCGGCCGCCAACATCATCAATGCCAAATTCTTCGAAGTGCAGAAGTACATGACGATCACCCGTCACCAGTACAATCCGCAGATCGTGCTCATCAGCAAGAAGTTCTGGGATGGCTTGAACGACGAGGAAAAGGCGGTCTTCCAGTCGGCTGCCACGGAAGCCCGCGATTATCAGCGCAAGGTGTCCAGGGAAAAGGACGCCAGCGCAATCGCGGAAATCAAGAAGACCGGCATGGACGTCGCCGAACTCAGCCCCGAAGAGACGCAGAAACTGCGCGACGCCGTCAAGCCGCTGATCGACAAGTTCACGGCCCAGATCGGTGCCGATACCGTCACACAGCTCTTCAAGGAACTCGACGCGGTTCGCGGCAAGTAAGCGAATCAAGGCCCGCAGCGATCCTGCGGGCCTTTCCAATCACCAGCAAACGGGAACTGGCGCATGTCCGAGATACTGCTGAAACCGTTGAAAGCCGGGCTGATCGGCTCCGGCATCCAGGCGTCGCTCACGCCTGCCATGCATATGAAGGAAGGGGCTGCGCAGGGACTGGACTACGACTTTGAGTTAATCGATCTCGTCAAACTGAACGCTTCGCCGGCCGATCTCTCGCGGTTGATCGCGGACGCCGAAGCGCGTGGTCTTGCCGGCCTCAACATCACCCATCCCTGTAAGCAGCTCGTCATCCCGCTGCTCGACGACTTGTCGCCCGAAGCCCGGGCGCTCGGCGCCGTCAATACCGTCGTCCTGAAGGACAACAGGCGCTTCGGGCACAATACCGACTGGTGGGGCTTCGCCGAGAGCTTCCGCCGCGGGCTGCCGCAAGCCGATCTTTCCTCGGCCGTGCAGCTCGGAGCAGGCGGAGCGGGTGTCGCAACCGCCTATGCCATCCTGACGCTCGGCCTGAAGAGCCTGACGGTCTTCGACCGGGAGCATGAGCGCGCCGTGGATGTGGCGGAAACGATGTCCGCGCTCTTTCCCGATGCATCGATTACCGCCAGCAACGATCTTGAAGCCGCGATGAAGGTCGCATCCGGGCTGATCCACGCGACGCCGACCGGCATGACAAAATATCCCGGTGTGCCGCTTCCGCCCGAATTTCTTGAAAGGCGGCATTGGGTCGCCGAAATCGTCTACTTCCCGCTGGAGACGGAGCTTCTGCGGCAGGCAAGGCAGCGCGGCTGCCGGACGCTCGACGGCGGCGGCATGGCGGTCTTCCAGGCGGTCGGCGCCTTTCGCCTGATCACCGGCAGGGAGGCCGATGCTGGCCGCATGCTCGCTCACTTTAAGACCATGACGACCTGACACCTATCGCGAGGACCACTGCGATGAAGACATCGATTGCGACTGTTTCGCTGAGCGGCGACCTCAGTGACAAGCTGGAGGCGATCGCCAAGGCCGGCTTCGACGGGGTGGAGATCTTCGAGAATGATTTCCTGATCTTCGACGAAAGCCCGAAAGAGGTCGGCCGCATGGTGCGTGATCTCGGCATGGAGATCACGCTCTTTCAGCCGTTTCGTGATTTCGAAGGCATGCCGGAGCCGCTGCGCAGCCGCACTTTCGATAGGGCCGAGCGCAAGTTCGACCTCATGCAGGAGATGGGCACTGATCTCGTGCTTGTATGCTCGAACGTCTCGCCGGCCGCCCTCGGCGGTCTCGACCGGGCGGCGGCGGATTTTCGTGAACTCGGCGAGCGTGCCGCCAGACGCGGTCTGCGCGTCGGCTATGAGGCGCTCGCCTGGGGCCGCCATATCCACGATCATCGCGACGCCTGGGAGATCGTCCGGCGGGCCGATCATCCGAATATCGGCCTGATCCTCGACAGCTTTCATACCCTGTCGCGCAAGATCGACGTCAACTCGATTCGGTCGATCCCGAAGGAAAAGATCTTCATCATCCAGCTTGCCGATGCGCCGTCGATCGACATGGATCTGCTCTACTGGAGCCGGCACTTCCGCAACATGCCGGGTGAAGGCGATCTGCCGGTGCTCGATTTCATGAAGGCTGTCGCGGCAACCGGCTATGACGGCTATCTCTCGCTTGAGATCTTCAACGACCAGTTCCGCGGCGGTTCGCCGAGCGCGATTGCCGTCGACGGCCGCCGTTCGCTGATCTATCTCGGCGACCAGGTCAACCGCCAGCAGCCGGAGAGCGCATTGCCGGTGCCCTCGATGCCGCCGCGCGCTTCCGTCGAGGGCATCGCCTTCATCGAGTTTACGGCAGACGAGGACGAGGCGTCGCAGCTTGAAGTGCTGTTTTCAAGCCTAGGCTTCCGCAAGGCGGCCAGGCACAAGAGCAAACGGGTGACGGTCTTCCGGCAGGGCGCCATCAATCTCGTCATCAATACCGAGCGGAAAGGTTTTGCCAGCGCCTCTTTTGCCGTGCACGGCACCTCGGCCTATGCCGCCGGCCTGATGGTCGATGATGCCGTGGCGGCCCTGCGGCGCGCCGTCGCGCTTGGCGCCGAGCGCTTCTCCCAGTCGCTCGATGCCGGCGAGATCGAGATGCCGGCGGTGCGCGGCGTCGGCGGCGGTGTGCTCTATTTCCTCGACCGCAAGAGCGATCTCGGCCGCATCTGGGATATTGAATTCGAGGCGGTCGAAGACGACGAGGCTTGCCGGCCGGCCGGGCTGCAATCGATCGATCATATGGCGCAGACGATGAAATACGAGGAGCTCTTGACCTGGCTGCTGTTCTACACCTCGCTCGTCGAGGCGGAGAAGACGCCGATGGTCGATATCGTCGATCCCTCGGGCATCGTCCGGAGCCAGGTCGTCGAGAACCGCGAAGGCTCGCTGCGCATCACCATGAACGGGGCGGAAAACCGCAATACGCTCGCCGGCCGTTTCATCGCCGAAACCTTCGGCTCCGGCATCCAGCATCTCGCCTTCAGGACCGACGACATCTTCGCCACTGCCGCAGCCCTTGCCGCCAACGGCTTCGTTCCGCTGGCGATCTCGCCGAACTATTATGATGATCTCGAAGCCCGCTTCGGCCTCGACGCCGATTTCGCCGAGCGTCTAAAGGCTGGCAACATCCTCTACGACCGCGATGACCACGGCGAATATTTCCAGCTCTATAGCCCGACCTATGGCGAGGGCCTATTCTTCGAGATCGTCGAACGGCGCGGCTATCGCGGCTACGGTGCGGCCAACGCCATCTTCAGGATTGCGGCTCTCCGGAAACATCTGAGACCGGCGGGCCTGCCGCGTACCTGAGGCGCGATCTCAGGGCCGACTTCCGCAGCATCAGCACCGCTTGACCAAATGCGGGCGTGGCCCCCCTCCCCGAGGGATCGCTGACATTTTACCGCGTCGTATAGCCACCGTCGACAACAAGCACCTCGCCGGTGACATAACTTGCCGCCGCCGAGCAGAGAAACAGGGCTGCACCGGCCACCTCTTCCGGCTGCCCGACACGTCCCATCGGCGTCATGCTGCGCCAGGTCGGGAACCAGTCGGGGTTGGCGATGCCGCCGCGCGACATGTCGGTCTCGATATAGCCGGGAGCAATGGCATTGACGCGGATGTTCTCGGCGGCGACTTCGCTTGCCAAGCTCTTCGTCATCATATGGACCGCCGCTTTGGAGGCGTTATAAGCCACCTGGTTCTGCGGAATGTTGGATACAATGCCGGATATCGAGCCGATGTTGAGGATGACGCCGCCGCCCTGGCGCCGCATGGGTGCAAGTGCTGCGCGGCAGGTGCGGAAGACGGCGTCGACATTGACGGTCATGATCTCGCGCCAGATGGCATCGGAGAATTCGCCGCTGTCGCCATGAATTGCGATGCCGGCATTGTTGACCAGTATATGGAGCCGGTCCACCCGTGAGAGGGTTTCGGCAACGAGCGCATCGGGGGCATTGTCCCCCATCATGTCAGCGGCGATGAAATCGAAGTCGACGCCTGCCTTGGCGAGCCGGTCTTCACTCGCTACGCTGCGAGTTCTTCCGCTGATGAAGACCTTGGCGCCCGCCTCGCCGAGCGCCTCGGCGATCGCCAGTCCGATGCCGCGCGTACCGCCGGTCACCAGCGCCACCTGTCCGTTCATGCGAAATCTGTCGAAGATCATGGCCGATTCCTTTCTCCGGTTGGGGAGCCCGGCACATCCTCCTCAGATGTCGGTGCTCTGCGGCAGGATGACGAGGTCGCGGATCGTGACGTTGCGTGGACGTGTCAGCATGAAGAGCACCGCTTCGGCCACTTCTTTCGGCTCCATCAGACCGCCCGCGGCGAGTGCCTCATCGAGCTTCTCTTGCGGCCAATCGCTAATAAGGGCGGTGACGACAGGGCCGGGCGCGACGGCGCCGACGCGCAAGCCGTGCTTGGCGACTTGTCGTCTGAGGGTATGGACAAAGGCTTGGACCGCGTGTTTGGAGGCCGTGTAGATCGGCTCCCAGACGACGGGGATCATCCCGGCAACCGAACTCGTCAGGATGATATCGCCGGTCTTGCGCCCGACCATGTGCGGCAGGACGGCATGCACCGAGCGAAATGCGGCGTTGATGTTCAGGTTGAGCATGCGATCCCAGGCGTCAGGGTCGCCGTCAAGCACTTCACCGCCGATATAGGATCCGGCATTGGCGTGGAAGATGTCCAACTGGCCTGCTTTCTCCAGAATCCCGGGCATCATCCCAGCCACGCATTTGGGATCCAGGAGATCGACGACTAAGGGAACAGCCTCTTCGCCGAGCTTCGCGCAGATTTCCCTCAATGCCTCTTCGTTGCGGTCGATCAACACGACGCGCGCACCTGATGCAAGCATGGTCTTGGCGCATTCGAGGCCGATACCCGATGCCGCGCCGGTGACGGCCGCGACTTTTCCAGACAGATCCTGTCCCATTTTCTTCCTCTGCTTTCCTGGTTGGTTTAGGCTCTGCCGTGCGAAATCCGCGACCGGCGTGCCAGCGAATCGACGATGACGGCGACGGCAAGCACGGCACCCGTGATCATGTACCGAAGCGATGACGACAGATCGAGAAGTGTCAGTCCGCTGGCGATCGACTGGATAACGATGATGCCGAGAAGGGCTGAATAGGCGCTGCCGCGCCCGCCGAACAGGCTCGTGCCGCCGATGACTGCCGCAGCGATGGCGTTGAGATTGACGTCGCCCGTGCCGGCCTGCTGGCTGGCTGTCGCCAGCCGCGCGGCGGAAAGCACGCCGCCGGTCGCCGCCAGCAAAGCGCAGATGACGAAGGCGCTCGCATAGATGCGCGGCACGTTGATGCCCGAGCGGCGGGCCGCCTCCCTGTTGCCCCCGACGGCATGCATCGAGCGTCCCCATTTCGTCCGCGTCAGCGCGTAATTCATCGCGGCGACGAGCCCGACGAAGAGTCCGAACATCCAGGGAATGCCGCGCGACTGGTTGAGATAGAAGGCTATCGCCTCCAGGGCGACTGTAATGATGACGGCGCGCAGAAGCAGTCCGCCGACCGATTTCGACGACAGCCCGGCGGCGCGCCGGCGCGCCGCCGTGCGGTAGCTCGCGAAGAAGAAACCAAAGCCGGCAAGGGCAACAAGCGCATAGGCGACCGGATCCGGCATGACCATGATCTGCCCGAAATTCACGAGCCACGAGCCATAGGTCAGATTGATCGAGCCGGTCGATCCGAGGATGTAGAGCTGCAGCCCGAGAACGGCGAGCAGTCCCGACAGGGTAGAGACGAAGCTCGGCATGCCGAAGCGGTTGAAGAGGAAGGCGTAGAGCGAGCCGATCAAGGCGCCGACCGCCATGGCGGCAAGAATGGCCAGCACCACCGGCCAGCCCTGGTTGATCCAGAAGACGCCGACGAGCGCCGAGGCGAAGCCGCTGACGGAGCCGACGGAAAGATCGATCTCTCCTACCATCAGGATGCAGACGATGCCGAGCGAGATGACGCCGACCGTCGAGCAGTCGAAGAGCATGTTGACGAGATTGGCGCTCGAGAGGAACACGGGATTGAGCGCCTGAAAAACTGTCCAGATGATCGCCAGACCAACGATGACCGGCAGCGAGCCCAGGTCGCCGGAGCGGATTCGATCCCAGAAGGCGCGGGCCCAGCCGGCAAGGCTGTCGTCATGGCGCACTCTTTCGTCGCGCCGATCGAGAAGCGCGGGTGCTGCCGGTTCGTTCTCAATGGTCTTCATCATGGCCTTCCCTCCTCGTTCTCTCGGCTTTGCGCCTTGCGGCGCATCGCGCGGCGGGAGACGGAGTTGTTGGACGCGCCGGTAATCGCGCTGACCAGCTCTTCGTTGGACGCGTCGGGCATGAAGGTGCCGTTGTTGCGGCCGAGCCGAAGCACGACGATGCGGTCGGCGACGGCCCGCACATCCTCCATGTTGTGGCTGATCATGATAACGCCCAGCCCGCGTTCACGCACGCGTTCGATCAGGTCGAGCACCTCGGCCGTCTGGGCGACGCCAAGAGCTGCTGTGGGCTCGTCGAGCATGATCAGTTTCGGCTCGAGCAGCAGCGACCGGGCAATCGCCACGGTCTGCCGCTGCCCGCCGGAAAGCGAGGCGACCGGCTCGCGCACGCTTGGGATCCGGGCCGAAAGCTCGCTCAGCAGCTTCCAGGCGCGGATTTCCATGGCGACTTCGTCGAGCTGAAACGGATTGAGCTCCTTGCCAAGAAAGATATTGGCGACGACATCGAGATTTTCGCAGAGCGCCAGATCCTGGAAGACGGTCGCAATGCCAAGGTCGAGAGCAGCACTTGGGCTCGACAGATCGGCCTGTTTGCCCTCGAACAGGATCGTGCCCGACGTCGGTTGGTGGACGCCGGCCAGGATCTTCACGAGCGTCGATTTGCCGGCGCCATTGTCGCCCACCAGCGCCACGACCTCGCCGGCATGCACGTCGAGTTCGATATCGGTCAGCGCCGACACCGCTCCGAAATTCTTGGAAATTCCGCGCAGGCTGAGGACGGGCTGGCGTGAGTCAAAAGTGTGAGAGGTTTCAGACATCGCCTGGTCCTTCGAAAAGCGAAATCGGAAGCGCAGCCGATGACGGCCGCGCTTCTCTTGCCGATTACTTGATGATGCCTAGCTTCTTGCAGCCCTCGGCGTAACGCCCGGTGCACAGTTCCTCGGCGGTGTTGATCTTCTTGTCGATGATCTCGGCCTTCAAGTTCTCGGCGGTGACGACGGCCGGTACGAAAAGCTGCGCCGGCGTGTCGTACAGCGTCATCTCGGCCTTGACCGTTTCTCCCGCCAGCAGTTTCACTGCAACGTTCGCCGCGGCAGCGGCGACGATTTCGCTCGGCTTGGAGATCGTATTGTACTGATCCCCCGATATGATCAGCTGCAGCGCGGCGATGGTCGCGTCATTGCCGGTCACCGGCGGCACGGGATCGACGCCGGCTGCCTTGAAGGCAGCGATGGCACCGCCGCCGGTGCCGTCATTTGCCGCGACGACGCCGACGATCTGCTTGCCGAAACGGGTGATCTGCCCCGCGGCCCATTGCTGGGCATTCGCCGGCTGCCAGTTCGGCGTGTCGAATTCGGCAAGCGTCTTGTAACCGCCGCTTGCGAGCCCCTCGTGAATGCCGTCCTTGATCAGCCCGGCAGCGGCATCCGTCGGCGAACCGTTGATCTGCAAGATGCCGCCACCATCGGTCGGCACGTTTTGAGCCTTCAGATGCTGAACGAGCGATTCCGCGATCGCCTTGCCGATAGCCTTGTTGTCGAAGGAAACGTAGAAGTCGGCCTTGCCGCTCGGTATCGGGCGGTCATAGGCGATGACCTTGACGCCCTGGCTCTGGGCGAGCTGGACAAGAGAAGCGGCTGCGGCCGAATCCACCGGATCCAACACGATGACTTTGGCGCCCTGGGTGATGGCCGAATTGAATTGCTGCTGCTGTTTGGCGATATCGGCATCGGCATTCTGATAGATGACTTTGCATGACGCGCAAAGCTTCTTCATTTCCGCGACGAAGCCCGGGTGGTCATGCTCTTCGTAGCGGGTTGAGCCCTGGTCGGGCATGAGGAACGCGACGGTCGCGTCCGCAACAGCGCTTTGTGCAAAGGCTGAAGTCCCGGCGAGCAAGGCCAGGATAAGTGCCGCGGCGCCTGCCGCGTTTGTCGGGAATTTCATCATTTCCATCTCCTCCCATTGGAAAAAATTGTGTAGCTTGGTCTTCTGCTAGGCCGTTCGGCTGATCGAACGGCCACGCCTGTCCCGGCGGTTTTCAGTTTTCTGGGGACAAGCGTCTCCTGCCGCGACCGCTCGTTGCGCGCTCGCGTTCAAGTCAGTGTCAGTTTCGCTCTCCTCCTTGACCTCCCTAACGCCGTGTTGGGCGGCTCCTATGCCGCCTTCGCTACATTGATGTTGTCACCAACTAGCCGCCGAAAACGGGAAGGCGTCATTCCCTTCTCCGCGAGAAACTGGCGGTTGAAGTTGGACAGATTGTTGAAGCCGACTTCGAAGCAGATATCGGTGATCGATGCATGGTCGTCACTCATCAGGATCTGGCAGGCGAGATTGATGCGCAGGCGTTTCACATATTGCACGAGCGACATGCCGGTATGGCGGCGGAAGGCACGTGAAAAGGCGCCTGTGGACTGTTCGGCAATCTTCGCGAGATCCGCTTCGTCGAAGGATTTTGTCAGGTTTTCTCTGATATAGGCGAGCGCCTTGTTGATGCCGGCAGACATATAGCCCGATGGATCGGGCAGATAGCTCGGGCTTGCGAGAAGCTGGGCATCCTGCGCGCGGCTGAGCAGGCCGACGATCATCATGAAAAGCTCGATACGGCGCACGCCCTGCGCCTGCTGCACCTCGCCCATCAGCGGCGCCACCTGCCGGCTGGTCTCGGCGCCGAAGAGCACACCGCGGCGGGATGCTTCGAGAACCGGCTCGAAGGGACCGAGCTCGGGCAGCACCTTCATCGTGTCGCTGATGAAAGTCTCGCTGAACTGGATGAGCTGGCATCGAAGCGGAATGCTTGAGCCCTTCGGGACGTCGCTGATCCAGTTGTGGGGAAGATTGGGACCGGCAAGCACAAGATTGCCGGGTTCGAATTCGCCAATGAAATCGCCGACGAAATAGCGCCCGGTCGTCGCTACGACGAGATGCAGTTCGTACTCCGGATGAAAATGCCAGCGAACGGTGTGGTAAGGATAGCCATGCGCTTTCGTTGCGAAGGATTCGCCCGGTCTGATCTGAACAACTTCCAAGTCAGGTTCCATTGTCCCTCCTCCGAGGATGGGTACCAAGCCCCGCGCCAAATTGCCTCTTTGGCCTTGTTGTTGAGGCGAGTGTAGTGGGCTCGTTTCACGCGCGCCACCACGATTCCTGGCCAAAACCGATACTTTTTTGATGATTGACGCTGCGCAGGCGGGGCAAAGACAACAGCAACCCGCCTTTGAGATCATCCAATTTGGTCTCAGGCGGCCAGGGCGGCGATGACGTTTCTGACGAGCGCAGCCGAAGACAGCCGACTCGTGGCGCAGCTCGGAGCGCCGATCGCACCGACACGCACGGAAACCCCGCCGCGCGCATTGGCGATCGCAAACATCGACTCGTCGGTCAAATCATCGCCGATGGTGATCGGGCAGCGATTCTTGAAAGGATCGGACTGGAAAAACCGCTCCAGCGCATCGCCTTTGCTCGACCGTGCCGGCCGCAGCTCGAACACCATCTTGCCGAGCTGCAACGCCCAGTTCGGCCCGGCAAGCTCCGCATAGTGGTGCATGCGCTCTTCGAGCACCTTTTCATATTCGGGCGCAAGCCGGTAGTGAGCGGCAACGGCTGCCCCCTTGTCCTCGATCAGAACCCCGGGATAATGTTCGGCTTCAGCGGTCAGCGCATGTTTCAGCGCCTGGAACTCTGGGGTCGCCTCGAGCGTGTGCATTCCTGTGGCGCTCCGGATCTCGGCGCCATGCAAGCCCGCCGTCGGAAATGCAAAGGGTTTGAACAGCGCGTCGGCATAGGCGAGCGAGCGCCCGGTGACCAGCGCCAGGGCGCCGCCGAGCTTGTTCGACAGGCGGTGAAGTTGTCCGGGAAGTGCTTCCGGAACTTCGATCGCATCCGGGGTCGGTGCGAGATTGAGCAGCGTTCCGTCGATGTCGAGGAACATCGCCCAGCGATCCGGTTCCTCCAGCACCATTGAAAGCATTTCCTGCGTAGCGGCGTCGTCCTGCACGGCATTCTCCAAACTCTGCAATCATTGAAGCTAGGTCGCTGGTCGAAGAGGGCAAGATGACTTTTCAGGCTCCGGAACATCCAGTGGATGGTCCGCGTTTTGTTTCGCCTGTTCAGAGCACTCGCGGCGGGAAAGGGACATCGATGGCCAGACGCAATCCGGAGCCCAGTGACGGGGCGAGTGCCCCATTGGCCCATGGCGCGATGGTCCTGCCGTTGGTAACGATCGACGATTACAACAATGAACTGCGTGATAAGAACGGCTTCGTTGGCGACAACGCCAACAAGAAGACCTTTCAACAGAAGCTAGACGATTGGAGAAAGCGTGTCCGCAAGTTCGGAGACGACCCTCTCGGCAAGGCTGCGACAGCAGAGCTTTCCAAGAAGAAAATCGAGTCTCTGCTGAAAGGAGACGATATGGAGGCCGCGGCCCTGATCATGGGTGCGGTGGAGGATTTCGCGCAGGAGTTTGCCGACGTTATCGGCAAGTTCCTCAAGGACGAGCGCTGGTTCAAGACCGAGCGCATCGTCGTCGGCGGCGGCTTCAGGCAAAGCCGCTTTGGAGAACTGGCGATCGCAAGGACCATGATTCTTCTCAAGGCTGGAGGCATCGATATCGAGCTCATCCCGATCGTCCACCATCCCGACGAGGCGGGACTGATCGGCTCCGTGCATCTGATGCCACCCTGGATGTTCAAAGGCTATAAAGCGATGCTGGCCGTCGATATCGGCGGCACGAATGTCCGTGCTGGCGTTGTCGAGTTCGGAAAGGAAAAAAAGCCGCACTTTGCCGATGCGAGCGTCTGGGAATCCGCCATCTGGCGCCACGCCGATGACGAGCCGAGCCGCAGTGCAACGATGGAAAAGCTGGTGGCGATGCTACAGGAACTGATAGAAAAGGCCGAGAAGGCCAATCTGAAGCCTGCCCCGATCATCGGGATTGGCTGTCCAGGCATCATCAAGGCCGACGGCTCGATCGAACGCGGCGGACAAAACCTGCCAGGCGGCAATTGGGAAAGCGACAACTTCAACCTTCCCGCCGCACTGATGAAGGCCATTCCCTCAATTGGCGATCACAGCACATTCGTGATGATGCACAACGACGCCGTCGTGCAGGGATTGTCACAGATCCCCTTCATGGAGGACGTGTCGAGATGGGCGGTGCTGACAATCGGCACCGGGTTGGGCAATGCGCATTTTACCAACCGCGAGGGATGAAACCGCGACAGTCCTGCCATGGACGGGAAAACAGCCGGCAAACAATGACCATGTCGCCCTCTCCGCGCCGACCGCGATACAGCAGCGGCCGGCGTTGCGTCGCTTATGGTAAATAACAGGTAAACAACGAGGAATTCGGCAGACGGAAGCCAACCGGCGGATAAGTTCCGATAGAGGAGACCCGGTTTCGGGGAGAGACAGGTCAACGCCGCAACTATTTGCCGAGCTTGATGATAGCCGTCATGGCCTGATTCGCATAGCGCAGGTGTTGCAACCCTCACAGTCGGTGCGCCCATAATGTCCCTTCGCGCCAACTGTTCCTGTCCACGCCCAGCCGCGAACCACGGCCGACTGGTGTCATCGCGCTGACATTCGGCTGGCTCAGTCGTCGCATTCAGATGCCGTACAAGCATCACACGGAAAGCAATCAGGTCGCAACCATTGCAGTCGTGAGTGGCGGCACAACTCCGTCGCCAGAGCCGCGGCAGCAACTCGCGACTCTGGCAGTGCGCATTGCCCAACCGAACGCGGTTCGGCGATCCGTCGGACATGCGGACGATCGGTCCTGTCGCAAGCGTCATCTCGGCGCGGCGCTTGCTTAAGCCCCTCTCCTTCTCCGACTTGATTGGAAAAGGTGGTGATAACGTCGACGGGCGGTTCTCCGCGCGTTCAAATTGCGCTTATCTCCACCTCACGCAAGCTCATACGCAGACGAAAGATGGAAGATGAATTTCAAGGGAATAAGCGCTCCGCTCAATGCCGGCCGTCTCGAACAGATGCTTGGCCTTGCCCCGACACGCCAGAGTCCCGAATCTCAGGATGCAAATGACAAGTCTCCCACCGACGAGCCCGTCCGCGGATTGGGGGGCGAGAGCCTCTGCCGTTCGTCTGCTTATAAATGAAAAGCGGTCTCGCCTGATCCGAGGCCAAAGCGGCGGGTTGCTCCGGGGTGAGTCGGCAAATGGTGTTCGGGTCCGCTGAGAGTGCCGCGATATGCGGATGCGTTGCCGTTGTCAGCTGACAATTGCGCTAAGATTCCGAAATTCCACCTGATTTTTTCGTCGAATCCAGTTTGTTATATATTCGCTAACCAAGAAATCGCTTGACGGAATCGGCAGACTCACGATCATTTGCGCAAAATTACCCGATTTATCAGGATTTGCGTGA